>JAFGBK010000125.1 GCA_016933175.1 Candidatus Krumholzibacteriota bacterium
GCCCGCCGTGCGGTAGACCATGGACCGACCCGCGAAGATGCGCGCCGCCATCTCGCCGATCTTGTGCTTGATGAGCCCGAACTCCGTGATGGCGCGTTCGAACTGCCGGCGCTGCTTGCCGTAGCGGACCGCCTCGACCAGCGCCAGCTCGGCCGAGCCGATGGCGCCGGCTCCCAGCTTGAAGCGCCCCACGTGCAGGATGTTGAAGGCGATGGTAGATCCGCGGCCCACGCGGCCCAGCACGTTCGCCACGGGCACCTTCACGCCGTCGAGGATCAGGGGCCGCGTCGAGGAGCCCTTGATGCCCATCTTCTTCTCCTCGGGCCCCGTGGAGACGCCCTCCCACTCCCGCTCGACGATGAAGGCCGTGAACCGGTCCCCGTCCACCTGGGCGAAGATCACGAAGAGGTCGGCGAAGCCGGCGTTGGTGATGAACATCTTCTCGCCGCTGAGGACGTAGTGGCTGCCGTCCTCCGACAGGGTGGCGCGCGCGCGGGCGGCCAGGCTGTCGGAGCCGCTGCCGGACTCCGTCAGGGCGTAGGCGCCGATGATCTCGCCGGTGGCCAGGCGCGGCAGGTAGCGCTGCTTCTGCTCGGGCGTGCCGAAGAAGACGATGGGCAGGGTGCCGATGCCCGTGTGGGCGCCGTGGCCCACCTGGAAGGAGCCGCTCGCCTGGAGCTTCTCGGCCACGAGCATGCTGGCGGCCTTGCTCATCTCCATGCCGCCGTACTGCATGGGGACGTCCACGGCCAGCAGCCCCAGCGGCCCGGCCTCCTTGAGGAGGGAGATCATGGTGTCGTCCGCCATGGCCTCGAGCTGCTCCAGGCGGGGGACCACCGAGCCCGCCACGAAGTCGAGGGCCAGCTTGCCCGCCATGCGCTCCTCTTCGCTGAAGTCCTCCGGCGTGAAGATCGTCTCCGGCGCGTGCTCGTCGACCAGGAAGCTGCAGCTCTTGATCATGTCGCTCTCGGACTTGGCCACGGACATCCTCGTTCCTTTCGTTCGTCCCCGGCGCCGCTCCCGACGCCGGCGCGCCACCGGATCGGGGCGGCGCACCCGCGGTATTATGGCCATCGGGACCCACCGCGTCCAGCCCCGCCGCGCACGTGCGTCTTGCCAGGATTCCCCGCTTCGGCTAGCATGCCTCAATCGCCGTGATACCGCGGGCGGGGGAGGGCTACTATGCACGATACTCGCGAGCAGCCGGGCAAGCGCGCGCGGATCCTGGCGGCGGCCATCGCGTCGTTCAGCCGCCATGGATTCTACCGCACGCGGATCCGGGACATCGCCAGGGCGGCTGGCGTGGCGGACGGCACGGTCTACCTCTACTTCGCCAACAAGGAGGACCTGCTGCCGGCCATCTTCGAGGAGGTGATGAAGCCCTACCTCGCGGACCTGGAGGTGGAGCTGGCGCGCCTCGCGGATCCCTGCGACAAGCTGCGCAAGCTCATGGAGATGCATCTGAGTCGTTTGGGCCGCGACCGGGGCCTCGCCACCGTCTTCCAGGTGGAGCTGCGCCATGCCACGCGCTTCATGGAGATCTACGCCCACGGCTATCTCAACGACTACTTCCGGATCATCCAGGGCATCCTGGAGGCCGGCCGGGCGGATGGCTGCCTGCGCGAGAACCTGGACACGGCCCAGGCGAGCAGCGCCATCTTCGGCATGCTGGACGAGGCGGTCACGGCCTGGGTGGTCCGCGGCGGCGAGGGCGACCTGACCGAGCGCATCGACGGCCTGCACGATCTCGTGGTCCACGGTCTGGCCTGCACGCCGTCCGACGAGGCGCCGTCCGCCTAGGCCAACGCCGCCCGGGCCGCGCGGAACGGGGCCGACCGGCCCCAACGAGAAGGCCCGGGGCGCGCCCCGGGCCTTCCTGCCTCGCTACTCTTCCGTGATAAGCAGGATCAGTAGAGCGATTTCACGGCGCTCCAGGTCATCTCCTCGGTGGCGATGATGCCGCAGTCGACCTGGTGCGAGCCGATGAGGACGCCGCAGCTGTTGTTGTCGGGCGCGCAGGGCGAGTCGATCTGGAGGTAGTAGTTGCCGTGGCTCTCGGTGCCGCAGAACTCGGGATCGACGGACAGGTTGCCGTTCAGCGCGGCCTGGGTGTCGATGGGGGGCGTCCAGTCGCCGTCACGGTTGCCGGCGATGTCGCAGCAGGAGAAGGTGGCGCTGCTGGTGGCCGGATCCACGCCGACGCCCTCGCCGATGGTGCTGAAGGCGATGATCACCTGGCTGAGGATCGGCGCCGAGGTCCAGCCCGCGTAGAGGCCGGCGCCGCTGCCCAGGGTGGAGTTCTCGACGACGGTGCTGCTGGAGATCGAGGGCGCGGAGCCGACGCAGCAGAAGGCGCCGCCGTTGCTGGCCGCGTAGTTGCCGAACAGCGTGGCCAGGCTGATGGTGGCGTCGGAGCCGTCGGCCAGGCAGATGCCGCCGCCCCGGCCATCGCTGTCGTTCTCGTAGAACTGGCAGTCGGTCAGGGTGGCCGGGGAGTTGCCCAGCCAGAGGGCGCCGCCGTCGCCGCCGGCCTCGTTGCTGCGGAAGGTGCAGCCGTAGAAGTAGGGCGCGGCGTCGGTGAAGTAGCAGGCGCCGCCCTCGCTCGCAGCGCTGTTGCCCGAGAAGGTGCAGAGTGTGAAGTACGGCGAGCCGCCGGAGACGCGCAGGCAGCCGCCCTCGGCGTCCGTCGCCGTGTTGCCGGCGAAGAGGCAGTTCTCGAAGCGGGGCGAGGAGTTGGTGAGCTGCACGCCGCCGCCGACGGTGGCCTCGCCGCCGGTCAGCGTGAAGCCGTTCACCCGGGTCGAAGTGACCAGGTCGGCGCCCGTGAAGATGGGGCCGCTGCCCTGGGCGTCGATCGTGGCGCAGTAGGCGCCCCCGGTCTCGCTGAAGAGCTTGACGCCCGAAACCAGAGCCAGGCCGGACTCATGGTAGATTCCGCAGGCTACAAGGACGGTATCGCCGGCCTGGGCGGCGGCCAGGGCCGCGCCGATGGTGGCGTACCCGTCGGGGACCTCCAGGATGTCGGCGCTCGCCACGCCGGCCAGTGTGATCGCAAGTACAAGAGAGAGTAGCAGATGGCGCATGTCAGCCTCCTCATGCCGGGTTCCGCGGGCAAGCGGCGGCCGCGACCGGTTCCACCGGAAGCGGTCCTCCGGGCGGAGGATCGGCAACTTCCGGGCCAGGATTGAGGCGATTCGGAGCGCCGGTAGCCTGGGAACCGGCGGCGGGGCACGGCGCGTCTGCCGGCGCCGTGATGTCCCTCAGGGCTGCCGGGGGGACACGCCCAGGGCGGCGGGCTTGACGAAGAGGGTCCTCTCCCGCGTGCAGAGCGCCAGGCCCGGCGCTCCCTTGCGGGGCTTGCGCACGTAGCGCTTCTCCGTGTAGATGACCGGCACGAGGCTGCTGTGCCGGGCCTTGCTGAAGAAGGCGGCGATGGCGGCGGCGGCTTCCAGGACCGTCCGCGGCGGTCCGCTCTTGTGCCCGCCCGTCTTGAGGATGATGTGGCTGCCCGAGACGCCCGCGGCGTGGAACCAGAGGTCGTGGGGAGCCGCCTCCCGGTGGGTCAGCAGGTCGTTCTCGCGGTTGTTCCGTCCCACCAGGACCAGCCAATCGCCGGGCAGGACATGGCGGCGGAACAGGGTCTTGATCTCGCGCCGCGGGCCGATCTCCGCGCGCGGGCGCGGCCGGAGCAGCGAGGCCTCCTCGGCCAGCTCGAGCAGGGCCTCGCGCAGGACGGCGATCTCCCGCGGATTGCGCGCGTAGCACCGGGCCAGGGCCGGCAGCTTCTCGCGCAGCACCGCCTCGTCGCTGAAGATGCGCGCGCGCACCTCCTCCAGGCGCAGCTCGATGGTCTTCAGCCCCCGCTCCCCCTTTGCCGCCTGCTGGTAGAGCCGGTTCAGGTTCTCCTGGGGGCTCAGGGCGGGATCCAGGGGGATCTGGAGCCGGGCGTCCTGGTCATGGACATCGTCCAGGTCGATCTCCTGCATGCCGCGGCGGACCTCGCCCATGTGGCTGGCGAGGGTATCGGCCTGGCGGCGGCGCTCTCCCGAGCCGGCGGCGCGCTCCCAGTCGCTCTCCAGCTTGGACACCAGGCGCTGGTTGTGTTCGAGGCGCTGGCCGACGACCCGGCGCAGCGTGCCCATCAGCTCCGTCATCTGCACGCGGGCCAGGCAGCTGCTGCCCATGAAGTTGAGCGCCATGACGTAGTCCTCGAAGTGGGAGACGTCCAGGGCGCCGGCCTTTCGCTCGGTCCAGTAGGGGCCCTCGAGGGGAAAGGCGAAGATCTCGCAGCGGCGCGTGGTTTCCGGCGCGAAACCCAGCACGGTGACGGGCTGGCGGTGGTGAAGGACGCGGTCCAGCCAGGTGGAGAGCCGATGGGCCAGGACGGCCTCGGGGCGGTAGCGGTCGTGGCGCCGGGGCCGCTCCACCAGGTAGCGGGCCGACGCGGGCTGGAAGCCCTTGAGGCCTCGGTAGATCGCGTCGTCCAGCGTCTCCTCGCCGCCGCGGCGAACGCGCCCCAGCAGCGGCTCGGGCCAGTCCTCGAAGAAGCTCGGCTCGAGGGGCAACTCTTGCCCGAACTGGGCCAGATCGGCCTCGGCGGGCCAGTAATGGGCCCCGGGCCGGTGCAGCTCGCCGCCCTTGCGGCTGGCCCGGATCACGCGGTTGTCGCGATCGGCAAGGACCAGGCGTCCCCCGGCAAAGAACTCCACGTAGAGGAACAAGGGGATGTTCTCCTTGAAGTTGCCGCTGCTGGTGAAATCCAGCCTGAGGAGGCTCTGGCCCTTCAGGGGAGCGGCGCCGAGGAACGTGGCGCCTTCGAGATGGGGAGGGAGGAACGAGAAGTCATGGCGACCGTCCTGGAACTGAATATGCTCGAACTCCTCCCTCAGCGTGGTGTCCAGGTGGAAGCCCTGCACCTCCTGGTGCAGGTGGATCACCAGGTTCTCTCGCCCCCGGTGCGCGCTGAAGACGAGAACGGCGACCGGTCCGTTCCAGGTGACCCGCTCCAGGCGCAGCCCCTGCAGGCGATCGAAAAGCGGGGCGGCCAGTAGGAGATTCGGGAAGTCCACGGAACTCTTCTCCGCGCTTCAGGAGCGGCGGGAACCGGCCGACATCTGTGGACGGGATCGGTGAGCGGCATCTTTCCCGACCCGGTGCCGGTCGCGATCTTCGCAAACAGGAGATACTAACAAGGAATGAGCTGCATCGCAACCGACGCCGCCACAGCCGGAAAGCGCGCCCTCGTCCTTCTCCTGCTCGGCCTCGTCCTGCTGCTGGCGCCTTCCCTGGCCCATGCCCAGGACACGGACGGGGACGCCCTGGCCGATTCCGTCGAGGTGCTGGCGGGCACGGATCCGAACGATCCGGACAGCGACAACGACGAGGTCCTCGACGGCTCGGAGCTGAGCTGGGACCAGGACACGGACGGCGACGGACTCATCAATGCCCTGGATCCGGACAGCGACGGCGACGGCCTGCCCGACGGCCTGGAGATGGCCATCGGCACCAGCATGATCCAGACGGACAGCGACGGCGACGGCCTGGGCGACGGCTACGAGGTGAACGTCTCGGGCACGAATCCGGCGGCCTACGACAGCGACGGGGACGGCTTCTCCGACGGGGAGGAGCTGGCGCCCGGTGTCGACGGGGTGATCACCGATCCCTGGTCGCCGGACACGGACGGCGACGGCCTCAGCGACTACGAGGAGCGGCCCACGGGGCTGGGCGGCGCGGGCACCGACGCCACGGCCTGGGACACGGACGGCGACGGCCTGGGCGACTACGAGGAGGTCAACCTCGGCCAGGACGGCTACCTGACCAATCCCCGCCTGGTGGACACCGACAGCGACGGCCTCTCCGACGGCCAGGAGATGGCCTATGGCACCAATCCCATCAACGGCGACACGGACACCGACGGCCTGACCGATCACGACGAGATCTTCGTCCACGGCACGAACCCGCGCCAGGCCGACAGCGACGGCGACGGCCTGAACGACCAGGTGGAGATCGTGGGCATCGGCACCGATCCCCTCGTCGCGGACACGGACGGCGACGGCCTCACCGACGGCGAGGAGACCGTCGTGGGCTACGACGGCTATCTCACCGATCCCCTCGATCCCGACAGCGACGAGGACGGCCTGTCCGACGGCGTCGAGGCCCAGCTCGGCACCAATCCCAACCTCGTCGACAGCGACGGCGACGGCCTGGGCGACGGCGTCGAGGTGGGCCTGGGCACCAACCCGGCCAACTCCGACAGCGACGGCGACGGCCTCACCGACGGCAACGAGGTCAACTTCGGCACCCTGCCCCTGACGGCCGACAGCGACGGCGACGGCCTCCTCGACGGCGAAGAGCCGGACTGGAACGTCGACACGGACACGGATGGCGCCATCAACGCCCTCGATCCGGACAGCGACGGCGACGGCCTCGCCGACGGCCAGGAGGCCCTTCACGGCGCCGATCCCCTTGTTGCCGACAGCGACGGCGACGGTCTCGGCGACGGCGCCGAGGTCGGCTGGAACACCCTTCCCGACGACGGCGACAGCGACGACGACGGACTCGGCGACGCGACCGAGGTCGCGGCCGGCACGGACCCGCGCCTCTGGGACACGGATGGCGACGGGCTGAGCGACGGCCTGGAATCGGGCCTGGTCATCCCCGAGAACGGCGGCACCGCTGCCGGCCTCTTCGTCGCCGACGGCGATCCCACGACGACGACCGATCCTCTCCAGGCCGACACGGACGGCGACGGCCTCGCCGACGGCTACGAGGACGCCGACCATGACGGCCTGCGCGACGGCAACGATCCCACGGACGGCGCCAGCGACTGGGGCGCCGGCGGCGAGATCGATCCCCTGGCCATGGACACGGACGGCGACGGGCTCAGCGACGGTCTGGAGCTGGCCCAGGGCCGCGACCCCCTGCTGCCCTTCGTCGACGAGGACCTGGACTGGACGGCCGACAGCCTGCGCATGGAGGTCCAGGCGGGCACCGTCGTCTCGGACACCCTGGTGCTGGTCAACACCGACGCCGCCAACAATCCCGACGGGACGGACGGGCCGGGCCTGTCCGACCTCACGGCCGTGCGCGTCTCGGTCAGCGACCTGTTCACGGAGTCCGGGCGGCGCCTGCCCGCCGCGTGGGTCGGCCTGCGCCCGCAGGAGGTCCACTTCCTCGCCCACGGCGCCGACACGGTCGTCACCGTGGACGTGGCCCTGCCCCAGAACGCGACGGTGGGGTCCTACGCGGGCACGGTGACGGCCAGCGTCGGGGGCGGCCTGCCGTTCGCCCAGGCGACGCTCGTGGTGGACGTGACGGGCCGGGGCGGCCTGGAGATCGTGCCCAACCCCGTCTACGCGGACCGCTGCGGCAGCGCCGAGCTCAGCTTCCACGTCGAGGCGGGCATGTCGGTGGAGATGGACATCTACGACATGGCCCTGCGCAAGCTCAACGCCCTGGCCAGCCCCGGCGTCTACACCGAGGCGGGCACCGAATCCTTCACCTGGAACCTGGACAACGAGGCGGGCAAGCGCGTGGCCAGCGGCGTCTACGTGATCGTCGCGAAGTTCCGCACGCCGGCGGCCACCGAGACGGTGCGCCGCAAGATCATGGTGATCCAGTAGGAGCGGGCATGTCGGACAAGCGGCACAAGGCGTTCTTGACGGTCATCATCCTGGCCTTCCTGAGCCTGCTCGTCCTGGCGGGAGCCCGGGCCAATGGCGCGGAGCTCAGCAGCCAGGTGGGCACCAGCCACTCGGTGGCGGGCGCCATCGGCCTGGACGCGCGGGCGGCGGCCCTGGCCTGGGCGGTCACCGGCGTGGACATGGGCGCGGCGGGCCTGGAGATCAATCCGGCCGCCCCGGCCCTGGTGGCGGGCAACCAGTTCATCATCGGGCACCTCCAGTGGGTCCTGGACGCCAGCGTGAGCCAGGGCATCGTGGCCTTTCCCTTCCGCGACGAGGGCGTGATCAGCCTGGGCCTGCTGCACTTCGACCAGGGCACCGTGGACGAGGTCCTCGAGGACGGCAGCTTCACGGGCGAGACCCTCGGCGCGCGCGACCTGCAGCTCTCCCTGGGCATGGCGCGCGTCTTCGGCGACTGGTTCTGCGCCGGCGCCAAGCTGACCCTCTTCCAGAAGACCCTGGGCTGGGAGCGGGCCACGGGCCTCATGGGTTCGGTGGGCCTGCTCAGCCGCGATCTCAGTGGGTTCCGCCTGGGGCTGGCGGCCCTCGATTTCGGACCGCCCCTACGCATCCGCCAGGAGAAGGACCCGGCGCCCCTGCGCTTCCGCGTGGGCGCCTCGCACCAGGTGCGGGTGGCGGGCGACTTCAGCCTCCAGAACTCCATCGACTTCGCCGTCCCGCGGGACAACTACAACTCCTTCGGCGTCGGCACCGAGTGGGGCTACCGGGACGTCCTCGTGCTGCGCGCCGGTTACCGGCGCACGCTCATGGACGACCAGACGCCCGAGAGCGACCGCTTCCACTACGGCTTCGGCATCCGGGTGGGCGGCTACCGCCTGGACTACGCCTTCGCCACCAAGGAAGAGTTCGAGAACGTGCACCGCGTGGCGGTGACCTACGACTTCGGCCGCCGGGAGGCGCCGGCGCCCGCCTGGGAACCGGTCCCCGCCGCGCCCGCGCCGGCGTCCGAGACGGCCGCGCCCGCCGACAGCGCGGCGCCCGTGCCCCTGGCCAAGGTCACCGTCCTGCAGGGAATCCGCTTCGACCTGGACAGCGCCGAGATCCTGCCATCCAGCTGCGAGCGACTGGACGCGATCTACGATCGCCTGCTGGCCACGCCGGACGTGGAGGCCGTGGAGATCCAGGGCCACACGGACGACACCGGCAGCGAGGACTACAACCTGGCCCTGTCGCTCATGCGCGCCCGCGCGGTGCGGGACTACTTCCTCGCGAAGGGCTACCCGCCGCGCAAGCTCGGCGTGATGGGCTACGGGGCGGAGCGCCCCCTGGTGGCCAACGACTCGCCCGAGGGCCGGGCGCAGAACCGGCGCATCGAGCTGCACCTGGTGCGGGTCACGAACGCGGATCTCTAGGCGGGCCACCGGCTGGCCCGGCGGTCCGTCGCCGGCGCGGCGCCCGGATCGGGCGGCCGTGCGACGGGGCCCGGACCGCGGCGCGGCCCTGCGCCTACTCCCACTTCACCGCCTGCTGGTCCACGGCGACGATCTGCACGTCGCCCGCCGGCGTCGTGCCCACCACTTCGAGGTTGCCGTCCCCGTCGATGTCGAAGATGTCCATGTGGTCGCCGAAGGAGCGCTCGAAGGTCCACTCGAGCTGGCGGAAGCGGGCGTCCAGGACCTGGCCGGTGTTGAGGACGATCTCGTCCGCGCCGTCGTTGTCCACGTCGGCCACCAGCACCTGACCGGCCGTGTACTCCTCCGTGCTCCGGAACTCCTCGCTCACCTGCTCGCCGGACATGATCACCAGGTGGTCGTCGGCGAGCAGGACGATCTCGGGCTTGGTGTCCCCGTCCACGTCGGCGACCGTGAAGCTCTCGATGCTCTGGAAGTAGCCCTCGGCCGTGCGCCAGATGTCCTCCAGGTTCCCCAGGCCGATGACGAAGAGGTCGCCGCGGCGCGTGGTGACGACGAGATCGTTGCGGCCGTCGCCGGTGACCTCGGCGACGCGGATCTCCTTGACCGGGGCCCAGACCTCGCGCTGGCGCTTGGTCTGGAGCCGGCCCGTGGCGCGGTCCCGCTCCATGACGTAGAGGATGCCCCGCTCCGTGCCGAAGACGAAGGAATCGGTCGTATCGTCGATCATCTCGGCGGCCCGGTGGTGCTCGACGAAGGCCCAGGGGTAGGAGATGTTGACCCATTTCTGGGCCGCGGCGGCCGCGGGCAGGAGCAGGATGACGACGGCCGGGAGCAGGAGCAGAATGACGGCGATGGTCGGCAGGCGGGCCATGGCGGACTCCCTCGTCAGCGGGTGGGGTGCGGAACCGGCTTCAAGGGCCTCCGTCGGTGCCGCGCGCTGCGAAAGATAGCACGGGCCGGCTGGCGAGCAAAGAGGGCCTCGCGGGTCCTCTTCAAGGTTTCGCAATTATAGGGGATTGACGCCCACCTCGATTGTGCTAGTTTGGCCTCGGATCGCATCGATCCTTCCAGAGGGGCCCGGGAAAGGGGCCGGAGGTCATGAAACCCTCAGAACTCAGCCACTTGAAGGTTTCCGAGTTGCGCGAGCTGGCCCGGGAGCAGAAGCTCATCGGCTACAGCCAGCTGCGCAAGGCGGACCTCGTCGACCTCATCGCGCGACACCTGCGCCGCGAGGCCCGCCGCCAGGCGGAGCGTCGCCGGCAGGTGGCGGCGGAGCTGGGCCGGCCACTCGCCGAGATCGAGTCCGTCGCGCCCCTGGTCGAGCGGGCCGACACTCCGTCCGCGGCCTCCACCGCGGCGCCGGCCGCCTCGATCGCGCCGGCGCCCGAGCCGCCGCCCGGGGAGATGAGGGACGCGAGCTGGTACCCCCCCGAGCTGCCCGAGTCTTATGGCGAGGACCGCATCACCCTCATGGTGCGCGACCCCCACTGGCTCTTCTGCTACTGGGAGGTCACCGACATCCTGCGGGCGCGCGTCCGCGCCGACTTCAGCGGGGATCCCTGGACCGTCCTGCGCATCCACCTGCTGGGTGACGGCGACCTGGTCGCCGACGGCTGGGAGGAGGGCGTGCCCGAGGGCTCCCGCAGCTGGTACCTGCACACGGGCCGGCCGGGCGCCCGCTTCCGCGTGGAGCTGGGCCTCAAGGACGCCACCGGCCTTTACCGGATCCTCGTCGCCAGCAACACCGTCCAGGCGCCCCAGGACCAGCCCTCCGGCCGCCACGGCGAGGAGTGGGTCGGCCTGAGCCGCGAGGCCTGGCACCGCCTCGAGCGCACCGCCCGCCCGCGTCCGGGCTCCCTGGCCGGCGTGGAGTTCTTCAAGCACGAGCTGGAGCGCATGGTCGCGGCCCGATTGGGCGGCTCCGAGCTGGCCGTGCCCTCTCTGCCGCGGAAGGCCTCCGGACCTTGAGTTCCGACGCCGCGCGCGGCCATCTCGCCCTCGTCCTGCACCATCACCTGCCCTATGTCCGGCACCCGGAGTACGAGGACTTCATGGAGGAGGACTGGCTCCATCAGGCGGTGGTGGAGACCTACCTGCCCCTGCTGAAGGTCTTCGAGACCCTGCGCGCCGAGGGCGTGCCCTACCGCGTCACCGTCTCCCTGACCCCGCCGCTCATCAGCATGCTGGACGATCCCCTGCTGCGGGGCCGCACCCAGCGCCACATCGAGCGCCTCGTCGGCCTGGCCGAGGCCGAGGTCGCGCGCACGCGGGGCGACGGCGCGCTGGCGCCCCTGGCCCGCTTCTACCGCGACCATTTCGGCGAGGCCCGGGACCGCTACGTGAACGGCTACGGGCGGGACGTCGTCTCGCGCTACCGGGACCTGCAGGACAGCGGCCACCTGGAGATCATCACCTGCGGAGCGACCCACGCCTACCTGCCCCTGATGAACGGCCACGAGCCCGCCATGCGCGCCCAGATAGAGGTGGCCGTGGACCACTACCGGCGCCGCATGGGGCGGCAGCCGCGGGGCATCTGGCTGCCCGAGTGCGGCTACGAGCCCGGCGTGGACCGGCTCCTGGCCGACGCCGGCCTCGACTACTTCTTCGTGGACACGCACGCCCTGGTCTACGGCGAGCCGCGGCCCCACTACGGCATCTTCGCGCCGGTGGTCACCGGTCACGACGTGGCCGCCTTCGCCCGCGATCCGGAGACGAGCCACCAGGTCTGGAGCGCCGAGGTGGGCTATCCCGGCGATCCCGTCTACCGGGAGTTCTACCGGGACCTGGGCTGGGACCTCGACCTGGCGGCCCTGCGCCCCTTCCTCGGCCACCACGGCTTCCGCAAGTCCATGGGCATCAAGTACCACCGCGTGACCGGCAAGGTGGCGCTGCACGAGAAGGAGCTCTACGATCCCGCCGCCGCCGAGCACAAGGCCGCCGAGCACGCCGGCAACTTCCTGTTCAACCGCGAGCGGCAGATGGAGTACCTCGCCGGGCGCATGGACCGCCCGCCGGTGGTGGTGGCGCCCTACGACGCCGAGCTGTTCGGCCACTGGTGGTTCGAGGGGCCCCGCTTCCTGGAGTACTTCCTGCGCAAGGTCGCCTTCGACACGACGGCCTTCCGCCTGTCCACGCCGGCGGACGTCCTCGCCGAGCAGCCGGTGATGCAGCGCGTGACCCCGACCCTGTCGAGCTGGGGCTACAAGGGCTACAGCGAGTTCTGGCTCAACGGGGTCAACGACTGGCTCTACCGCCACCTGCATCACGCCCAGGAGCGCATGACGCGCCTCGCCGACCGCTGGCGCGAGGGCTGCGACCGCACGCGCGAGCGCCTGCTGGCGCAGGCCGGCCGCGAGCTGCTGCTGGCCCAGAGCAGCGACTGGGCCTTCATCATGAAGACGGGTACCCTGGTGGATTACGCCGTCAAGCGCAGCAAGGAGCACATCGACCGCTTCCTGCGCCTGGCCGAGGCCGTCGAGAGCGGCCGCCACGACGAGGCCTGGCTGGCCGAGGTGGAGGCCCGCGACAACATCTTCCCCGACATCGACTATCGGGTCTTCTGCAGCCGGCCCGGGGACATCCTGGTCCGCGGAACCGTGCAGGCCCCGCCGACCGACTAGCCATCCGGCGAAGGGAGACGGCGTGATCAGGAGCATGACCGGATTCGGCAGCGCCCGCGCGGTCGCGGGTCCCCATGAGCTGCAGGTGGAGCTGCGCTCGGTGAACAACCGCTTCCTGGACCTGCAGATCCGGCTGCCCCGCGAGCTGCAGTGGCTCGAGGGCGAGCTCCACGAGCTTCTGCGCCCGGTCCTGAACCGCGGCCGGATCAGCGTCCAGGTGGCCCTGGAGTGCAGCGCCGCCGCCGAGCCGCCGCGCGTGGATCCCACCGCCCTGCGGGCCTACCTCACGGCCCTGGACGAGGTGGCGCGCGAGGGCGGCCTGTCGGAGCGGGGCACGGCGGCCCAGTTGCTGGGCCTGCCGGGCCTCTTCGGCGGCGAGGACAGCGGCCTGGACCGGGACGCGACGCGCGAGCTGACCCTGCGCTGCCTGAACGAGGCCCTGGCCGGGCTCCGGGAGATGAAGGAGCGCGAGGGGAGCGCCCTGGAGGAGGCCCTGCGCGGGAGCCTGGACCTGATCCGGGAGAGCCTGGACCGCATCGAGACGCGCCTGCCCGAGGTCCGCGCCGCCCTGCGGGAGAACCTCGAGCGCCGTCTCCAGGAGCTCATGGGCGAGCTGCCCATGGACGAGCAGCGCCTGGCCATGGAGGTGGCCGTCCTGGTGGACCGGAGCGACGTCACCGAGGAGATCGTGCGCCTGGCCTCCCACCTGGGGCAGTTCGGCCGCGTCCTGGACGAGGGCGGGGAGGTGTCCAAGAAGCTGGGCTTCCTGATCCAGGAGCTGCTGCGCGAGGGCAACACCATCGGCTCCAAGGTGCAGGATCTGGCGATCACCCGCGAGGTTTTGTTGATTAAGGAGGAGATCGAGAAGCTGCGGGAGCAGATCCAGAACCTGGAG
Source organism: Candidatus Krumholzibacteriota bacterium (assembly GCA_016933175.1). Lineage (GTDB taxonomy): Bacteria > Krumholzibacteriota > Krumholzibacteriia > JACNKJ01 > JACNKJ01 > JAFGBK01. Next base: position 13,574 of record JAFGBK010000125.1, read on the forward strand.
TAGCGCCGCCGGCGGGAGGGGATCGGGCGCATGGAAGCGGAGTCCGCGGGAGCCCTGGCCATCGTGGTCTCGGGGCCCTCGGGAAGCGGGAAGACCACGCTGGTCAAGCATCTCATGCTGCGCTACCCGCGCAGCCACTTCTCCATCAGCGCGACCACGCGCGCCCTGCGGGGCGAGGAGATCGACGGCGTCGACTACCGCTTCCTGTCGCGCGAGGACTTTCTCGCCCTGCGCGACGCGGGCGGCCTGCTCGAGTGGGCCGAGGTCCACGGGCAGTTCTACGGCACGCCCCGCAGCGAGGTGGTGCCCCACCTCCAGGACGGCCGGCACGTCTTCCTGGACATCGACGTCCAGGGCGCCCTGTCGGTGAAGGAGGCCCTGGGCGAGCGGGCCTTCCTGCTCTTCGTCCTGCCGCCCGACCTGGCGACCCTGGAGGGCCGCCTGCGCGGGCGCGGCACCGACGCCGAGGCCATCGTCGCGCTGCGCATGCGCAACGCCCTGGCCGAGCTGGCCCGGCTGCCGGGCTTCGAGGCCGTGGTGGTCAACCGCGACCTGCCCGCCATGGTGGACGACGCCCTGGCGCTGATCGAGGCCAGGAGGCGCAACCTGGCCGCCTGGCTGGAGGACGGCGGCCGCGACTTCGTGCGCGAGGCCTTCGGCGTCGAACTGGCGCAAGATCGGTAATGGCAACACCTTGATGGCAAGATGCCCGCCGGGCCGGGGCCCCGGGCGGCCCGGCGCGACGAGCGCGCGGTCCGGCTGAAATCCCGCCCCGAATCTGCTACACTGTGCGATCCCGCCGGCGAGGCCGGGAGCATGCGAGGAGGGTCCAAGGCATGGGTTCCTACATTCCCGTCGACAAGCTGACCGACATCATCTCCAACAAGTACGAGGCCGTCCTGGTGGCCGCCCGCGAGGCGCGCGTCCAGAACAGCATCTCGCGGCTGAAGGACCTCGATCCCGACACCGAGCAGCCCAAGGTCACCAGCCTTGCCCTCGGGCGCGTCATCGACAACGAGGTCAAGTTCTTCTACGGCGAGCCGAAGGAGGCCGCGACCGCCGCCGGCGACACCGAGATTCTCGACGTGGAGGAAGACGGGGACGACGCCGGGGATGACTAGCCCCGGCGCATCCGAGCGCCTGCGGGGCCTGCGCATCCTGCTCGGCGTGACCGGGGGCATCGCCGCCTACAAGGCGGCGTACCTGGTCCGCCTCCTGAGAACGGCCGGCGCCGAGGTGGTGGTCGCCATGACGCCGTCGGCCTGCCGCTTCATCGGGCCGCTGACCCTGGCGACGCTCAGCGGCCATCCCGTCATCACCAGCCTCTGGGAGCCCGTGGGGCCCCGCCTGCCCGGCGACGTGACCCACGTCGGCCTGGGCAAGTGGGCCCACCTGGCCGTGGTGGCGCCGCTGACCATGAACAGCCTCGGCAAGCTGGCCCTGGGCCTCGCGGACGATCCCGTCTCCACCTTCTTCGCGGCCTTCGAGCCGCGCCGCACGCTGCTGGCGCCGGCCATGAACGCCGCCATGTGGCGAAGCGCCGCCACCCGCGCCAACCTGGACGCCCTGCGGGAGCGCGGCTGCCGCGTCGTGGGGCCGGGCAGCGGCGAGCTGGCCTGCGGCGACGTGGACGAGGGGCGCCTGGCCGAGCCCGAGGAGATCCTGGCCGCCCTGGCGGAGATGGCCGCGGCACCCGCGGGCCGCCTCTCGGGCCGCCGCGTCCTGGTGACGGCCGGTCCGACTCGGGAGCGGCTGGACCCGGTTCGCTTCCTCACCTCGGGCAGCACGGGCACCATGGGCCTGGCCCTGGCCGAGGCGGCCTGGCTCGAGGGCGCGCGGGTGACCCTGGTGGCCGGGCCCGGCGTGGCGCCGGCCGCGGCGCCCATCGAGCGCGTGGACGTGGAAAGCGCGGCGGAGATGGCCGCGGCCGTCTTGGCGCGCGCGCCGGGGATCGACCTGACCTTCATGGCCGCTGCCGTGGCCGACTGGACGCCGGCGGCTCCCGCGGACGCCAAGCTCAAGAAGAACGGCGCGGGCCGGAGCCTGGAGCTGGCCGCCACGACGGACATCCTCGCCGAGCTGGCGGCGCGGGACCTGGGCGGCTTCCGCGTGGGCTTCTGCCTGGAGACCGGCGACCTGGAGGCGCGGGCGCGCGAGAAGCTGGAGCGCAAGCGCCTGGCGATGATCGTCGCCAACCGCCTCGGCGAGGGCAGCGGCTTCGGCACGACCACCAACGAGGTGACCGTCCTGGCACCGGGGGGCTTCGTCCGGGCCTTCCCGCGGCAGGACAAGACGGCGCTGGGCCGCGAGCTGGTGGCCCTGGCCGCCGAGCGGGCCTGCGAGGGCTGATGGACGAGCGCGAGCGCATCATCGACGATCTCCGGCGCTGGGTGCGCCAGCAGCGCCGGGACGGCGCCGAGCGCGTGGTCCTGGCGCCGCCCGCGGCCTCGCCCGCGCCGGCCGTCGCGGCGCCGCCTGCAGACACGCCCGCAGCGGCCGCCGCAGCGCCCGTCAGCGATGAGCCGGCGGCCCCGCCGGCGCCGGACGCGGCGCCATCGGCCGGAGGGGCCGCGCCGCGGCCCGCCGTCGTGTTCAACCTGGAACTGGGCCTGGCCGCGGCGCCCGTGGAGCGCCCCGACCTCCCCGCCGAGCAGTGGGCCGTCCTCGAGGAGCGTCATCCCCAGTGGCGCGGCACGCCGCTCATGGATCTGGCCGGCCAGATCGCCGTCTGCACCCGCTGCGAGCTGGCCCGGGGGCGCCGCAACGCGGTGCCGGGCACCGGCCACCCGCGGGCGAAGCTGGTCTTCATCGGCGAGGCGCCGGGGGCCGAGGAGGACCGCCAGGGCATCCCCTTCGTGGGGCGGGCGGGCCAGTTGCTGGACAGGATCCTGGCGGCCATCGCGCTGCGCCGCGAGGACGTGCAGATCCTCAACATCCTCAAGTGCCGGCCGCCGGAGAACCGCAACCCGGCCCCGGACGAGATCCTGGCCTGCCGTCCCTACCTGGAGCGGCAGATCGAGCTGATCGAGCCCGGGATCATCGTGGGGCTGGGCCTGTTCGCCGGGCAATGGCTCACGGGCCGCCGCGTCAGCCTGACCAGGCTGCGCGAGACCGGGCCCTTCGCCTACCGCGGCGTGCCCGTCTACGTGACCTACCACCCGGCGGCCCTGCTGCGCAACCCGAACTGGAAGCGTCCCGCCTGGGAGGACTTCCAGCGCATCCGTCAGGAGTACGATCGGCTATGAGCGCTTTCAGGGATCCTGCCGGCGGCGCCGCCGGAACCGCGCGCACGAGCCCGCGGGTGCCGCCCCACAGCGACGAGGCGGAGGACGCCGTCCTCGGCGCCCTGCTGCTGGACCGCAGCGCCATCCACCGCGCCATGGAGCTGCTCGCGCCCGAGCACTTCTACCAGCCGCGGCACGCCGACATCTTCGGGGCCATGGTGCGCCTCTACGAGCGGGGCGAGGCCGTGGACCTCATCACCCTCGCCGAGGAGCTGAAGCGCGCCGGCAAGCTGGAGAGCAGCGGCGGCGCCAGCTACCTGGGCAGCCTGCAGGCCAGCGTCGCCACGGGCGCCCACGTGGAGCACTACGCGCGCATCCTGCTGGAGAAGGCGACCCTCCGCTCCATGATCGAGATCTCGGGCCGCATCGTCGAGGACTGCTTCGAGGCCCGCGACGACGCGATGGACATCCTCGACCGGGCCGAGTCGTCCATCCTCGCCGTCAGCCAGGGGCGTCTCAAGCAGGGCTTCTCACCGGTCAAGGACGTGCTGCACGCCACCTTCGAGCGCATCCAGCAGCTCTACGAGCATCCCGGCCAGCTCACCGGCGTGCCCACGGGCTACGCCGACCTGGACCGCATGCTGGGCGGCATGCAGCCCTCGGACCTGCTCATCGTCGCCGGCCGGCCGAGCATGGGCAAGACCAGCCTCGTGCTCAACATCGCCCAGCACGCGGCCATCGAGCACAAGCAGCACGTCGCCTTCTTCTCCCTGGAGATGAGCAAGGAGCAGCTGGTGCAGCGCCTGCTCACCGCCGAGGCGCGCATCGACGCCCACAAGCTGCGCTCCGGAAACCTCAAGGACAGCGACTGGCCCCTGCTCACCGAGGCGGCGGGCCAGCTGGCCGAGGCGCCCATCTACATCGACGACACGCCGGCCATCAGCGTGCTGGAGATGCGGGCCAAGGTGCGCCGGCTCCAGACCCAGCACGGGCTCAGCCTGATCGTCGTCGACTACCTCCAGCTCATGCGGGCCACCAGCCGCGCCGACAACCGCCAGCAGGAGATCAGCGAGATCAGCCGCAACCTCAAGGCCCTGGCCAAGGAGATGCAGGTCCCGGTGGTGGCCCTCAGCCAGCTCAGCCGCGCCGTGGAGAGCCGCGGCGGCGACAAGCGGCCCATGCTGTCGGACCTGAGGGAATCGGGCGCGATCGAGCAGGACGCGGACGTCGTGGTCTTCATTTACCGGCCCGAGATCTACAATGACAGCGAGGAGAACGAGGGCGTGGCCGAGATCATCATCGGCAAGCAGCGCAACGGGCCCATCGGCTCCGTCCGGCTCGCATTCATCAAGGAGTACACGCGCTTCGAGAACTTCGCGCGCGAGGACTTCTACGACTAGCAGCGGCGGGCAGCGGCCGCGCTCGCGGCCGCTGCCCGCTCATCTAGCCCGCGCTCGCGGCCGCTACCAGTTCATCAGGCCCGCGCCGAGGCCGAGCATCATCAGGAGTCCCCAGAACAGCAGGCTGACGACGATCAGGGCCAGCTGGATGATGACGATGACCTTCCAGGTGAAGAAGCCGCGCCCCTGCCGCTCGAAGCCATAGCCGAGCTGCCCGACGTCCTGCCGCGCATGGTAGGCCTCGAAGCCGTCGGCGGCCTCGCGAATGCGGACGCCGGCGAAGATCATCGGGATGCCGATGATCGCGCCGATGATGCTGAGGCACTGCAGAGCTCCGTAGACGATCCACCAGATGCCCACGAAGCGCATGTCCTTGACGAGCCTGGGCATGAAGATCTCGGGCACGGGCGGAAGCGGCGCTTGATATTCCATGATTCCCCCTCATTGGTCGAACGCCTGCCGCCATTGAAGCATGGCTGTCGGCCGGCGGCCAGCGCCGACTTGCGGCGGCGCGCGATGGCCCCGCGATGGCGGCCGCCGCTGCCGGCGCGCCGGCAATCCGCAGGCAATGGCTCTTTTCGCCGGCGGCGACGGGCATTATAATCCGCGGGACGGCCAGATATTCGAGGTCACCTAACTTGGAGGACCCCCATGAGCGATCCGCGGGATGCCCATCGACTGCCCTTCGACAAGCTGCGCCTGAGCTGCGACGAGGAGTGCCTGGAGTTCGAGACGACCAAGAGCGTCCCCGTCCTCACCGAGATCGTCGGCCAGGACCGGGCCATCCAGAGCCTCGAGTTCGGCCTGAAAATGACCAGCCACGGCTACAACATCTTCGTCTGCGGCCTGACGGGCGTGGGCCGCTCGACCCTCATCGAGACCCACCTGGAGAAGCTGGTGAAGTACGCGCCGGTGCCCGAGGACGTGTGCTTCGTCAACAACTTCGCCAATCCGGACGTGCCCAAGGTCCTGATCCTGCCCACGGGCAAGGGCCGGGAGCTTCGGCGCGACATGGACCAGCTCGTGGAGACGCTGCGCGAGGACGTCCCCCGCGCCTTCGAGGGCAAGGACTACGAGAGCCAGGTGTCGGAGATCGCGCAGGCCAGCCAGCAACAGCAGCAGAAGATGCTATCGGAACTGGAGCAGTTCGCCAGCGGTCGCGGCTACACCGTGGAGTTCACCAAGGTGGGCATCACCCTGCAGCCCGTGAAGGAGGGCGAGCCGCTGGAGGCCGAGGCCATCGCGGCGCTGCCCGACGCGGAGCGCGAGCAGATCGAGGAGAACCGCGAGGCGGTGCAGGAGGAGGTCCAGCGCTTCCTGCGCGCGGCCAAGGAGCTGAACAAGGAGACCCGCGACAAGATCGACGATCTCAAGGCCCGCATCGGCCTGTTCATCGTGGGCGGCATCGTCGACATCTACATCGACCGCTACAAGGACTACCCCGAGGTCGGCGCCTATCTGCGGGCCTTCCGCGATCACGCCGTGGAGAACATGAACGACCTCGCCGGCGACGACGACGAGAAGCCCCAGATGCCCTTCATGATGCGGCCCCAGGAGCCCGAGGGCGACAAGTTCATCAGGTACCGCGTCAACGTCGTCGTCGACAACTCGGAGACCGAGGGCGCACCGGTGATCAACGAGACCAGCCCCAGCTACTACAACCTCTTCGGCCGCATCGAGCGCAAGAGCTACTACGGCGCCATGGTCACCAACTTCATGATGATCAAGGCCGGCAGCCTCCTCCGGGCGCGCGGCGGCTACCTGGTGGTCAACGCCCTGGACCTGCTCACCAGCCCGGGCGTCTGGGACACCCTCAAGCGCATGGTCAAGCACGAGGAGATCCGCATCGAGGATCTGGGCGAGCAGTACAGCCTCTTCCCCCTGGCGGGCATGAAGCCCGAGCCCATTCCGGCGAAGCTCAAGATCATCATGATCGGCTCCAACCGCATCTACCACCTGCTGCTGTCCCTGGACCCCGACTTCCGCAAGATCTTCAAGGTCAAGGTGGACTTCGACAGCCGCATGCCCATGGAGAAGGCGATCAGCGACTACCCGGCCTTCATCGGCACGCGCGTCCGCGAGGAGAGCCTGCTCCACTTCGACCGCAGCGGCGTCGCGGCGGTGCTGGAGGAGGGCTCGCGCCAGGCCGACGACCGCGACTGGGCGACCTCGCGCTTCGCCCACGTCGCCGACCTCGTGCGCGAGGCCAGCTTCTGGGCGGGCGTGGACGGCGCCAAGCACGTGAAGCGCCAGCACGTCGAGAAGGCCCTCCGGGAGAAGCGCTTCCGCTCCAACCTCATCGAGGAGCGCATCCAGCAGCTCTTCAAGGAGGGCACCCTGATGGTGGACGTCGACGGCGAGGCCGTGGGCCAGGTCAACGGGCTGGCCGTCCTCGACCTGGGGGACATCCGCTTCGGCAAGCCCAGCCGCATCACGGCCAAGACCTGGATGGGGCGCGCCGGCGTCATCGACATCGAGCGCGAGAGCAAGCTGGCCGGGCAGATCTACCAGAAGGGCGTGCTCATCCTCTCGGGCTACCTGGGCGCCAAGTACGCCCAGGGGCGGCCGCTGACCGTGTCGGCCTCCCTGGCCTTCGAGCAGAGCTACGAGGGCGTGGACGGCGACAGCGCCTCCAGCACGGAGCTCTACGCGCTCCTGTCCAGCCTCGCCGGGATTCCCATCCGGCAGGGCATCGCCGTCACCGGCAGCGTCAACCAGCACGGCGACGTGCAGCCCATCGGCGGTGCGAACGAGAAGATCGAGGGCTACTACGCCATCTGCAAGATGAAGGGCCTCACGGGCGAGCAGGGCGTGATGATCCCCAGCACCAACGAGCGCAACCTCATGCTGAGCATCGAGGTGCGCGATGCCGTCAAGGCGGGCCAGTTCCACATCTGGAGCGTGGCCTCCATCGACGAGGGCCTGGAGATCCTCACCGGCGTGCCCGCCGGCACGCCCGACGCCAAGGGCGCCTACCCCGAGGGCACGGTCCATCACGCCGTGCACGCCAAGCTCGAGGGCTACATGGAGGGGCTCAAGAGCGAGAAGAACAGCGAGAATGGCGGCGGCCGCAAGAAGGACGAGGACTAGGCCGTGGCTCACGGCGCGCGGCACCATCGGCGGGGAGGCTGAATGCGCCCCGCCGTCCTCGGCAATCCCGGTCCCTGGGAGCCCTATGACGAGCGCGACACGGTCTTCGCCCGCGCCCGCCTCGCCGCCGGCACGGACGCGCACGCGGACTACTACGCCCGCCGGCCCGAATGGCGGGAGGGCGACGACCGCACCCGGCGCCTGCGCACCCTGGCCGCGCCGGGCACGCAGCGCTACCGCGCCGGCGAGGCGGTCCTGGTGGAGGCCCTCTTCGAGGCCTCGGATCTCGTAGCCGAGGCCGTCGAGGCCGCCGGCGACGCGCCCGGCGCGATGGGCACGCCAGACGGCCTGGGCCCGGCGTCCGCGGCGGACACGCCGCCCCACCGCCTGGCCGACGGTGGTCCGGAGGCGGTCACCCGCTACGTCCGCGAGGCGGCCCGCTTCCTCGGCGCCGACGACGTCGGCGTCGCGCCCCTGGATCCCGCCTTCGTCTACACGCACCGGGGCCGGCCCCTCGCCCGCCATGGCGAGCCCGTCACGCTGTCGCATCCCCGGGCCGTCGTCCTCGTCTTCGCCATGCGCGGGGACTACGTGCTCGCGGGCCCGGAGATGGTCTCCGCGGCCGAGACGGCGCGCGTCTACCAGGTGGCGGCCGCCGCGAGCCACACCCTGGCCGCGGCGCTCAGACGCCTGGGCTTCGCCGCCCGGGCCCACGTGGACTCCAACTACCTCGTCATCTGCCCGCCCCTGGCCGTGGCGGCCGGCCTGGGCGAGCTGGGGCGCAACGGCTTCCTGGTCCACAAGCGGCTCGGCCCCGGCGTGCGCCTGGGCGTCGTCACCACGGACGCCCCGCTGCGCGCCGACGCCGAGGGCGGCTGGGGCATCGCCGCCTTCTGCCGCACCTGCGCCAAGTGCGCGCGCAACTGCCCGGCCGACGCCATCCCCGCCGGGGATACGACCGTCGTGCGCGGCGCCGAGAAGTGGCCTCTGGACGCGACGAAGTGCTACCACTACTGGCGCACCCAGGGCACCGACTGCGGCGTGTGCATCCGCAGTTGCCCCTTCGCCAAGCCCGACGCGCCCCTGCACCGCCTGGTGCGCTGGATCGTCGCGAGGACGACCCTGCTCGACCGCTTCCTTCTGTGGGCGGACGACCTCGTCTACGGCGCCGCGGCGCCGCCCAAGGCGCCGCCCCTGCTCGGCATCGGCCGCGAGGAGCGGCCATGAGGGTGCTGGCCATCCAGAACTGCGAGATCGAGGGCTTCGGCCTCTACACCGGGCTGCTCGCCGGCGCCGGCCACGCCCTGACCCTGGTCCAGGCCTGGCGCGGCGCGCCCCTGCCGCCCCACGACGCGGTCGACGCCGTGCTCGTCGGGGGCACGCCGATCTCGGCGAACGCCGTCGACGACCACGACTTCCTGCGCCGCGAGCGCGACTGGCTGGCCCAGGCCCTGGCCCGCGGCCTGCCCTGCCTGGGGATCTGCTTCGGCGCCCAGGTCCTGGCCGGCCTTCTCGGCGGGGCGGTGACGCGCTGCGCGGAGATGGAGATCGGCGTCGCCGAACTCGCCCTCACCGACGCCGGCCGCGCGGATCCGCTCCTGGCCGGCTTCCCCGACCGCTTCCCGGTCTTCCAGTGGCACGCCGACGCCTTCGCTCCGCCGCCGGGCGCGCGCCTGCTGATCGAGGGCGCGGCCTGCCGGCACCAGCTCTTCCGCCGGGGGACGGTCGTGGGCCTGCTCTTCCACCTGGAGGTGACGGCCGCCGAGGCCGCCCGCTGGGCCGCGGCCTACGCTGGCGAGGCGGCCGCCGCCGGCAGGAGCGCGGAGGACATCGAGATGGAGTGCCGCCGCCACGAGGCGGCCATGGCCGGCCTCGCCGCGCGCCTGATGGCGGGATTCCTCGCGTTGGCGCGGCCGGCGGCGGGCGCAGGCGCGGCGCCGGCCGTCCGCCCCGGGGAGGAGCCCGTCACGATCCGACCCTTCCGCCCCGCCGACGCGGCGGCCTGCCTGCGCCTGCGCGCCGAGGCCTTCACCCGCGTGTTCGCCGACCAGATGCCGGCGGCAGCCGTGGCCGGCGGCATCCAAGCCTGGACGCCCGCGAGCTTCGCCCGTGCGGCCGAGGAGCGGCCCACCTTCCTGGCCGAGTCGGCGGGGGAGACCGTGGGCTTCGCCACCCTGCGCTTCCTCGACGCGGAGACGGCCGAGCTGCTCTACCTCTATGTCGACCTGGCTCGCGCGCGTCGCGGCGTGGGCACGCGCCTGCTGCGCCACGTGGAGGACTGGCTGCGCCGCCACCGGCCCGCCGTCCGCCGCCTGGAGCTGGACACGGCCGTGCCCGCCACCAACCAGGCCTTCTACGAGAAGCAGGGCTACCACGCCGTCGGCGCGGGACGCGTGGAGTACCCCGACGGCAGCGAGGCGCCCACGACGCGGATGGCCCGCGCGCTGCGTCCGGACGACTAGATCCGGCCCGCCGTCGCGGTGGGCGCGGGCCCGGGATCGGCTTGCGCGGCCGCGCGGGCGGGCGGGCCGCCGGCCCTCAGTCCTCCGGCGGGGCCAGCGTGACGAGGGTGGCCCCCCAGCCGCTTCCGTCGCCCGCCAGGCGGTAGCCGGTCACGAAGGGCAGCGACTCCAGGACCGCGTGGACGACGCGCCGCAGCGTCCCCGTCCCCTTGCCGTGGACGATGCGCGCCTCCAGGATGCCCCGCCGCCGGCACTCGGCCAGGTAATCCGGCACGAGGGCCTTCACGTCCCGCGGGTGGAAGGTGTGCAGGTCCAGCACGCCGTCGATGGGCTGCTCGATGGCGCCCTCGCCGCCGGGCGGATCCGCGTCACGGTTCCGTGGCGGGTCCACGTCACTCCCCGGCATCGCGCACGCAGCGGAAGCCGCCGGCGAAGTCCAGCCAGTAGGCCGGCAGGGCGTTACGCTGATGGACGCGGCAGCAGTAGGGCCCCGAATGCCAGCCGCCGCCCCGGATGACGCGGAAGCGCCCCGCGTCCGGTCCGGGCGGGTCGTCCCCGGGCGAGTGCTGGTAGTAGTCCGGATCGTACCAGTCGGCGACCCACTCCCAGACGTTGCCCGTCATGTCGTGGAGGCCGTAGCCGTTGGGCGGGAAGCTGCCCACGGGCAGCGTGCCGCCGTAGCCGGCGCGCCAGGTGTTGGCCGTGGTGGAGTCCACGCTGGCGCCGCGGTCGTAGGGCATGCCGGCGAGGCCGCCCCGCGCGGCATACTCCCACTCGGCCTCGGTGGGCAGGCGCTTGCCCACCCACTCGGCGTAGGCCATGGCATCGCCACTGCTGACTCCCACCACGGGGTGCTCAGGGAAGTCCGGCCCGCAGCGGAACTCCACGACGCCCCAGAAGACGGGCAAGGAGTGCCCCGTCGCATCGCAGAAGGCACCGTACTCGGCGCAGGTGACCTCGCAGCGGTCCATCCAGAAGGCGTTCAGGCGCACCCGGTGGGCCGGGCTCGCGTCGTCGCCATCGTCGTCGCCCATGACGAAGGCGCCGGCGGGGATCAGGACCATGTCGTCGGCGGGGAGCGCGGTGCCCTCCCCGGCGGCCGCCGCGCCGCCGGCCCGCTCGTCGGGCGTCGTCTCGCCGGCAGCCGCCGCGCCGCCGCCCGCCATGCCCCCGGCCGCCGCCATCAGCAGCGCCAGCAGCGCCGTCTTCGCAGTGCGCATCATGCCTCCCTTCCGCCCGGCAGGGCTCGCCCGGAGCATACACCGCCCGGCATCGGTCAGAAACCTTTTCCCCCGGCGGCGGTAGTTGGGCTATCCTGACCCCGCTCGATCCCGCCCTGACCTCCCGGCATCGGACCCCGCGCCGCGCGCGCGGCCAGCAAATGGGAGGATCCATGTACCCGCGCATCTCATCTCGCGTTCGGCTCCTGGCCGCGGCGCTGGCGCTCGCCTGCCTGGCGGCGCCGGCCGTCCTGTCCGCCGAGCCGGTGCCCTTCGACGCGGAGCACTGGCGGATCCAGGGCCAGGTCGTCGAGTTCGAGGGCCGCCAGGCCCTGCAGGGCAGCGCCACGCTCCTGGACCGCACCTTCGCCGACGGCGTCCTGGAGGTGGACGTCTACTTCCCCGACGACGACGCCCGCGCCTATCCCGGCATCTGGTTCCGCATGGCCTCGCCCACCGAGGGCGAGCGCTTCTACATCCGGCCCCACCGGGCCGACCTCTACGCCGACGCGCTCCAGTACTGCCCCGTCATCAACGGCGAGAGTCCCTGGCAGCTCTACAGCGGCGACGGCTACACGGCGGCAGCGTCCCTCGACGAGGGCCGCTGGCTGACCCTGCGCCTGGAGGTGAAGGGCGCGCAGATGCGGGTCTTCCTCGGCGACCTCGCGACGCCCGCCCTGGAGGTGCCCGCCCTCGCGGGCACCGTCGCCAGCGGCGGCGTGTTCCTGGAGGCCCAGCCCGGCATGGCCTACCTGGCGGACTTCCGCATCGAGGACGCGGTGGACTTCACCATCGAGGCGCCGCCCGTGGCGACGCCCGTCGGCACCATCACCGAGTGGGAGGTCTCCCAGCCCTTCACCCTGCGCGAGCTGGACCGCGCCGCGCCGCCCGGCCGGGACGTCCTCGCGCGCGCCGCCTGGACGAAGGTGACCAGCACCGCCAGCGGCCTGGTGGACGTGTCGCGCCTCGCGCCGCGCCAGGGCCGCGAGCCGGACTTCGTCGTGGCCCGCACCACCCTGCGTGCCGAGCGCGACGAGATCCGCCGCCTGCAGGTGGGCTACAGCGACTGGGTGGCCGTGGTCCTCGACGGGCGCCCGATCTGGTCGGGCAACAGCGGCTACCGCTCCCGCGACGACTCCTTCCTGGGCATCATCGGCCTGTTCGACACGGTCCACCTGCCCCTGAAGCGGGGCCGCAACGAGCTGATGCTGGTAGTCCTGGAGGGCTTCGGCGGCTGGGGCTTCATGGCCCGCGACGGCGAGGCCACCTACCTCCGCCGCGGGCTGAAGCCCCTGTGGGAGCGCAAGGGCTTCAGCAGTCCCGAGTCCGCCCTCTGGGACGAGGAGCGCGGCGCCATCTACGTTTCCAACTACGACTGGTACGCCTACGCGCCCGGCGCGGGACGGCAGTTCCTCTCGAAGCTCGACGCGGACGGCGAGCTGGCGTCGCTCCACTGGATCGACGGCCTCAGCAACCCGACGGGCATGGCCCTGTTCAACGGCCGCCTCTGGGCCGTCGAGCGCGGCGCCGTCGTGGAGATCGACCCCGACGCGGGCGCCGTCATGGCCCGCCACGCGCTGCCCGAGACCCGGCTGGCCAACGACGCCGCTGCCGGCGAGGGCGGCCTCTTCGTCTCGGACAGCCGCGCGGGGCTGGTCTACCGATGGAACGGCGAGGCCTTCGACATCTGGCTGCGGGGCGGCGAGCTGGCGGGCGTCAACGGCCTCTGCGTCGCGGGCGGCACCCTGTGGCTGCTCTGCGGCGACGCCCTGCGGGCTGCCGACCTGGCGACCGGCGCCCTGCGCACGGTGACGCGCTTCGCCGGCGGCGGCCTGGACGGCATCGCGTCCGACGGCCGCGGCGGCTTCCTCGTCTCCCAGTTCAACGGGCGTGTCCACCGCGTGAGCGCCGGCGGCGGGCAGGAGCTGCTGCTGGACATCACCAACACGGACCACGGCTGCGCCGACATCGGCTTCGCGCCGGGCCGGGGGCTGCTGCTGGTGCCGTCGACCATGGACGACACCGTGCTGGCCTACCGCCTGCGCGACTGAGCGGGCGCCGCGACGAAGGGCGGCGCGGGGCGGGCGCCGCGAGGCGGGATGGCGGCCGGGATCGCCCGCGATTATCGCTGTCGTGTATCGGAATCGTGATGTAGGGTCGCGGTGCCTGCCGGCTCGCGCGAGCCGGGTACTCTCACGACAGGAGGAGGGCCATGGCCAATGCGCTGCTCGTGATCGGCGGCGTTCTGAATCTCGTCTTCGGGGCCTATCACGTCTGGCTGAGCCGGGCGATCCGGGCGTCGGCGAGCCTGCTGCCCATCGACCGGGGTTTCTTGCAGATCTTCAATCTCGGCACGACGATCCTGGTCCTGTTCTTCGCCTACGTCTCCTTCTTCCACCGGCGCGAGCTCGTCGACACCGCGCTGGGCAGGACCACGCTGGTCTTCGTCTTCGCCTTCTTCCTCGTGCGCCTGGTGGCCCAGCTCCTCTTCCTGGGGTTCTGGCTGCCGATCGTCGCGGGCTGCGCCGTCACCGCCGCGCTCTACCTGGTCCCGCTCTTCCTGCGCCGGGAGCCGGTCCGGACGCCGTAGACCATCGGGGCGGGGGAGATACGCGGATCTACCGGGAGCCCGCCAGCTCCGCGTAGAGGGCGTAGGTCTGCTCGGCCACGCGGTCCCAGGAGTAGCGGGCCAGGGCGTGTTCGCGGGCGGCGCGCCCCGAGGCGGCCACGGTGGCCGGGCTGTCCAGCAGTCGGCGGAGCTGTGCGCGCAGGTCGTCCACGTCCTTGCTGGCGAAGCGATGCCCCACCTCGGCCACCAGCTCCAGGTTCTCGGGGATGTCGCTGCTGAGCACGCAGCAGCCGTAGCTCATGGCCTCGAGCAGGGCGATGGACAGGCCCTCGATCTCCGAGGGCTGGCAGTAGACGTAGGCGTTGCTGTACAGCTCGTCCAGGAGGCTGCCGCTGACGAATCCCGTGAAGACGACCCGCGGATCACTGGCGGCCAGTTCCCGCAGCCCGGCAACATAGCGGTCCTCGTGCAGGCCCTCGCCGGCGATGACCAGCTTCTTGTCGGTCTCCAGGCCGCGGAAGGCGCGGATCAGGTGGTGGGCCCCCTTCTCGGGCGTCAGGCGCGCGATGAAGAAGACGTAGCCGCGCCCTTCCAGCCCCCAGCGCTCGGCGATCTCCCGCGGCTCGCGCACCGTCGGCGCCTGGATGCCGTTGGGGATGGCGGCCACCTCCGCGCCGAACTTGCGCCGGTAGTACTCGCGCAGCACCTGCGAGACGACGATGGTGCGGTTCGGGAAGCGCGCGCTGAAGGATTCGCAGGCGCGCAGGTAGGCCGTGGCCAGGCGCCCCCACTTGGCGCGCTGCCAGTCGAGGCCGTGCACGGTGACCACGGTCCGGTGCCCCGCCAGGCGGGGCAGCCAGGCGAAGACGCTGGGCCCCAGCGCGTGGTAGTGGACGATGCCCCGCCGCCGGAAGAGCACGTCCAGGGTGGCCAGGAGGGCGTAGAGGATGGTATCCAGGTGCTTGGTGCGGACGGTGGGCAGGCGGCGGATGCGCACGCCCTTGTAGTCGCCCATGGGCGGGACGTAGTATCGGCGGGCGTAGACGGTGATCTCCGCCCGCCCGGCCAGCCGGGTGGCGATCTCCTCGATGTGCCGCTCGATCCCGCCCTGCGTGGTGGGGATGCCGCGCGTACCGATGTGATAGATCCTCATGCGGCGGGGCCCCTCGGCAGCCGCGGCCGCACAGCCGGCCGGGCAGGGGCATCCTACGGAGGCCCCGCGCGCAGTGTCAAGCCGGGGGGAGGCATCCTTGCACGAGCTCGTGGTGGGGCCGGCCGGATCGGGGAAGACCCGCCGCTGCGTGCAGCGCTGCCTGGAGGCCCTGGCCGCGCGCCGCCCGGTGCTCTACCTGGTGCCCAACCGGGACGAGGAGCTCCAGCTCCACCGCCGCCTTCTCGACGCGGTGCCCGCCGATGGTCTCCTCCTGCCGGGCGTCGAGCGCTTCCAGGGCCTGGTGCGGCGCATCCTCGACCGCGCGGCGCCGGGCTGGGCGCCCTGGGATCCCCTGGCGCGCCGGCTGCGCGTGGAGCGCCTGCTGCACGCGGCGGATGCGGGCGCCCTGGGCGCCGGCGCGCGCACGGCGGGCTTCGCCGCCCAGCTCGACAGCCTGCTCGCCGAGCTGGACGACGGCGGCGTGGCGCCCGCCGAGCTGGCGGACCTGGCCGGCCGCCTGGCCCGCCGGCGGGACCGCGAGCGCGTGGCCGCCCTGGCCCGCCTGCAGGCGGCGCTCCGCGACGAGGCGGCGCCTAGGCTGGATCACGGCGCCGCCCTGCGCCGGGCCTGCGAGGCCCTCGAGGCCGAGCCGGAACTGCTGGCCGCCGAGGACGGCGGGCGTCCGGTCCTGATCGTCGACGGCTTCAGCAACCTCACCCCCCTGCAGATCCGCCTGCTCGACGCCCTGGTGGCCGGCGCCGACGCGGCCTGCCTGGCCCTCTGCCTGGATCCCCGCGACCTCGACGCCCCCGCGCCGCGGCCGCCCTTCGAGCGTTTGCACGTCCTGGCGCTGCGCTACGCCGAACGCCCCGACTGGCGCGTGACCCGCCTCGCGGAGCCCCGGCGCTACGCGGCGCCGGCTCTGGCGGGGCTCGCCACCCGGCTTTTCCGCGGGTCGGGGGGGGGAGATCTGGATCCCGGCGACTGCCTGACGGAGCTCGTGGGTGCCACGCCCCGCGACGAGGCCGAGGGCGTCCTGCGCGAGCTGCGCCTGGCCCTGGCCGGCGGCACGCCGCCGAACCGCATCGCCGTCCTGGCGCGCGACGACAGCCTGGTGGACCTGCTGGCCGGGCTGCTCGCGCGCGAGGGCATCCCCTTCCACGCGCGGCGGCGCGGGTCCCTGGCGCGCCTGCCCCTGGCCGACCTGGTCCTGGCCCTGCTGGACTGGGCCACGGGCCTGCGGCCCGTGGCCGACCTGCCGCGCCGCCTGCGCGGCGGCTACTCGGACCTGGACGACGCCACCCTGGCCGGCCTCCAGCGGCGGGCCCGCGAGGTGGGCGTGCCGCTGGGCGTCGGCTGGGACGCCTTTCTCGACGAAGCCCGCGCCGGGCGCGGCACGGGCGCGCGGGACGGCGCCACCCCGCTGGACGCATCCGCCGCCCGGGAGCCGGCGGACGGCGGCGCGGCGGCCGGTGGCGCCGCGCGTGCGCGGCCCGAGCCGGCCGACCCGGCCTGGGACTGGCTGCACTGGAGTCGCGGCCTGCCGGCGGGCACCATCGACGGCGCGACCTGGCGCCGCGAGATCCTGGATCCCCTGCTGGACCTGCTGCGCCGCCGTCTTCTGCGGCGAGGCGCCACCGCCCTCGCGCGCAGCGAGTTCGCGGCCGCGCCCCTGCGAGAGCTGCGCCTGGACCTGCCGGCCCTGGAGCATCTGGCGGAGGCGGGACGCCTCCTCGGCGAGGCCGGAACGCCCGGCGGTCTCGCGGCGGCCCCGCCCGCCTGGGTTCGCGCCTTCCGGCGCGCCGTCGAGGCCCGGATGGTGCCCGAGCGCCTGGGCTGCGAGGGGGGCGGCGTCGCGCTGGGCAATCCCCTCGCGGTGAGGCTGCCGGAGCTGGACCTGGTCTTCGTCTGCGGCCTCAACGAGGGCCGCTTCCCGCCGCCGGTGCGCGAGCATCCCCTGCTGCGCGAGAGCGAGCGGGAGCTGCTGGCCGAGGCGGGGCCGCGCCTGGCCTCGCGGCGGGATCGCCAGGCCGAGGAGCGCTACCTCTTCTACGTGGCCGTCACGCGGGCCGCGCGCCGCCTGGTGCTGAGCCGCGCCCAGCGCGACGAGCAGGGGCGGCAGCTCGCGCCGAGCCTCTTCCTGCTCGAGCTGGGGACGCTCCTCGCGGCATCCCCGCCGCGCCTGATGAGCCCGCCTCGCTCCCTGCCCGGGAAGCTGCGCGCGCCCCTGGGCCGCCGCCACCTCCTGCAGGCCGTCCTGCTGGCGGCTGGCGGGCGCGAGGCGACCGCCCTGGCTGAAGCGGCCGAGGCCTTCCTGGCCGATCGCGGCGACGGCCTCCTGCTGGCGGCGGCCCGCCGCCGCCGCGCGGAGCCCGGCCTGGCCGGCGATCCCGGCCTGGCGCCGCACCTGGCGGCCCGCGAGCGCTTCAGCCCCACGCAGCTCGAGGACTACGCCGACTGCCCCTACCGCTGGCTGGCCGGCCGCCTGCTGAACCTGGAGGAGGCGGAGGATTACGAGGCCGGGCCGCGGGAGGAGGGGGCCCTCTACCACGCCGCCCTCGAGCGCCTCTGGCGCGAGGCCGACGGGGATCCCGCCGCCCTGGCCGATCCCGTCACGCGACGCGCGCGCCTGGCGTCGGCCTTCGCCGCGGCGCGGGGCGAGCTGGCCGCGGAGCACCCGTCGCTTCTCATGCCGCGCTTCGCCGCCGAGGACGCGCGGCGCGTCGAGCGCCTGGACGCCTTCCTGGCGCGGGACCTGGCGCGCCTGGCGGCGACGGGGGCGCGTCCGGACCCCACCGGCCTGGAGCGGGACTGGATCCTGGATTCCGCCGCGCTGCCCGGCGCGGGCACGGACGAAGTCGCTGGCGGGGACGCGAAGCCCGGCGCGGCCGGCGCCGCGGGCGGACCCTTCACGCTGGCGGGCCGTGTGGACCGCGTGGACCGCCTGCCCGGCGGTGAGGTCCTCGTCCTGGATCTCAAGCGCGGTGATCCCAAGCCGGAGGCGGCGGGCGCCGCGCCCGTGCGCTTCCAGCTTCCCCTCTACGCCCTCGCCCTGGCGCGCGAGGAGCGCGTGGCCGGCAGCGCCTTCCTGTCCGTGGCGAAGCGCCACCTGCGCGGCCGCTTCCGCGAGGCGCTGAAGGCGGACCACGCGCCCTTCGCCGTGCAGCGCAGCCCGGGCCAGTGGCTCTCCGACGACGACTGGACGGCCTGGCTGTCGGCGGCCGCCGCGCGGGCGCGGGAGATCGTGGCCGCCATCCGCCGCGGCGAACTGGACCCGTCGCCCCGCGTGGGGGAGGACGTCTGCCGGTACTGCCCCTTCCCGCTCCTGTGCCGCGAGGCGCGGCGGGGCAAGGGCGTTCCCGGCGCGGACGGAGAGGACGAGCCGTGAGCCGCCCCCGCCTCAACGACGAGCAGCGGGCGGCCGTCGAGGCCCTGGAGTGCCACCTCCTCCTGGCCGCCGGCGCCGGCAGCGGCAAGACCCGCGTGCTGGTGGAGCGCTACCTGCGCATCCTGGAGGACGGTGGCTGGGATCCCGACCTGCCCGCGCGGCTGCTGGCCATCACCTTCACGGAGAAGGCCGCCCAGGAGATGCGCGAGCGCATCCTGCGCGCCCTGCTCGAGCGCGCCGCGGACCTGGGCGCGGGTGATCCGGCGGCGGCGCGCCTGGCCGCCCTGCGGCGCGAGATGGAGGCGGCGCCCATCTCCACCATCCACGGCTTCTGCAGCCGCGTGCTCCGGGAGAACGCCGTGGAGGCCGGCCTCGATCCGCAGTTCCGCGTGCCCTCGGAGCTGGAGCAGATCCGCCTGGAGCAGTCCTGCCTGGAGGCCCTCTTCGCGGAGGCGACGCCGGAGCTGGCGCGCCTGGTCACGGCGCTGGGCGCCGACCCGGTGGCCGACGCCCTGCGTTCCCTGGGCGCCCTGCGGCGCAGCCTCGGCCTGGAGGACGCGGACCTGGCCGAGGCGTCCCTGCCGGCCCTGGTGGCCGAGCACGCCAAGCTGGGCCGCCTCGGCCTGGGGCGCGCCCTGGTCTGCTGGCTGACCGAACTGCCGGGGCGCGTGGACGGCCTCGCCGGCCACGTGCCCGGCGGCGAGCACTGGAGCGAGAAGGGCCGCGCGATGATCGCTGCCGCCCGCGACCTGGCCGCGGGCCTGCGCGTGGCCTTCCCCGATGCGGCGGCCATCGCGGCCGTGGCAGAGCCGCTCAAGGGCCTGCCCCAGACCGCCGACGGTGCGAAGGACGAGCGGCTCGCCAGGAAGCTCAAGGCCCTGCGGGACGACCTCGCCGCCGCGGCCGCGGATGCCGCCCTGATCGCCGCCGGTCCGGCGGGGGATGCGCCGCCCCTCGCCGCCGCGCCCGGCGAAGAAGGCGCGCCGGCCGCCACGATCGGCGACAGGAGCGCTCCCGACAGCGAGGCCGGCGCCGCGCGCGCGCGCCCGGCCGGACTGGAAATGGACTTCCTGCGCCTGCTGCGGCGCCACCAGGAGCGCCTGCGCGCCGAGAAGGCTCAGCGCGCCTGGCTGGACTTCGAGGACCTGCAGCTGCGCGCGGTGGCGCTCCTGGAAAGCAACGATGTCGTGCGCGAGCGCTACCACCGGCAGCTGCGCCACGTCATGGTCGACGAGTTCCAGGACACGAACCTGCTGCAGCTGCGTCTCGTGCGCGCCCTGGTGCCGCCGGGCACGCCGCCCGGGCGATGCTGCCTCTTCCTGGTGGGGGACGCGCGGCAGTCCATCTACGCCTTCCGCAACGCCGACGTGGACCTCTTTCGCGGGCTGCACGCCAAGATGGCCGCGCGCGACGAGACGGGCAACCTGCGCCTCAACTACCGCAGCCATCCGGACCTGTTGGACTTCATCAGTCACCTGTTCCCGCGCGAGGAGTTCCCGCCCCTGCAAGCGGGCCTGGAGACAATCTACGCGGAGCACTGCCTCAGCGCGGCGCCGCGCGTGCGCGTCCTGGCGGCGCCCGGCGGGGACGGAGCCGCCGCGGGGGCCGAGCGCGCGGCGCGGGCCCTGGCCGCGGCCCTGCGAGAGGCCAAGGAGGGCGGGCTGCCCGTCCTGGATCTCCACGAGGACTCGCCCCGGGAGCGGCCCATCGGCTGGGGGGACATGGCCGTGCTGCTGCGCGCGGGCACGGGAGCGCCCGCCGTCACCCGGGCGCTGGAGGAGGCCGGTATTCCCTACACCGCCAGCGCCGGCCGCGAGACCTTCCTGCGCGAGGAGCTGCGCGAC
>JAFGBK010000029.1 GCA_016933175.1 Candidatus Krumholzibacteriota bacterium
AGCGGCGGGGCCGTTGACGGCCGTCGCCGCCGCCGCTACACTGGGCGCCCGGCCCGCCCCCGGCGGGCCTCGCCACGTCCATCGGGAGGCTGACCATGTCCCGGCCGCGCGCCCTGCCCGCCATCCTCTGCCTCGCCCTGCTGGCCGGCGGCCTCCCGGCCGCGACCGGCGCCCGCGCCGACGACGCTGCGGGCCTGGCGATCCCCGGCGATCCCCTGCGCATCACCATCGGCCTCGGCCTCGGCGTGCACACCGTCGAGGACCGGGACTACGAGGACTTCTTCGAGGACGAGACCCTGCGCGCCTGGACCCTGCGACTGGATTACCGCGTCCTGGGCCCCCTGCGCCTGGGTGCGGCGGTGACGGCCCTTGGCAAGAGCCACCGGCGGCGCGAGATCTCCCTCGACAGCGACGCCTACCCCATCGTCTACCGATACTCGGCCTTCACGGGCATGGGCGAGCTGTTCCTGACCTGCAACCTGCCGGGGCTGGGGCGCCTGCAGCCCTACGCCTCGGCCGGCCTGGTGCTCAGCCGCCTCCACGCCGAGAGCACGGGCTACTCCGAAGGCTACGACGCCACCTGGGACGAGTACCATCCCGTGCCCGACCTGAAGCAGAACGCCACGGGCTGGCGCCTCGGGGGCGGCGTCCAGACCCATGTCTGGGCGAACGTCTTCGCCTACGCCGAGGGCGGCCGGCTGCGCATGGATCCCTACGACGAGCCGACGAACCTGGATCCGCCCGCCGGCCTGTGGTCGCACACCGGCTGGCGCTTCGAGGCCGGCGTGCTGCAGCGCTGGTAGGCTCCGCGCGGTCCCGCGGCGCGGCCCCGGCCGCGGGTTGACTTCGCGAGGGCGCTCTTTTGTTTCCCGCCTCACGCAGCCAACACGCGGCGCCAGATCAACACCATCGATTGCAGCCTGGAGATGCCCCTGGCCCAGCGCGTGAAGTTCGATCTCTGATCCGGACTCCAGGACGAAACGCCCCGGCGACGGGATTACCTGACGCCAAGGGGGCGCCCCGGCGCCCCACAGCCTCGTCGCCCGCCGGGCGCCGGCCCCATCCAGCCCGCAACTATCGGCTGTTCAAGGCCTTATATGTTGCAATCCGCCATTGAAAGAAAGCCCCGGGAAGTGTTAGACTCATGGGTGCCTGATAATGAGGGTGCGCCTGTTGAAAGCAACCAGTCACCGGCAGGCATGCATCAACACTTGTTACAGCTGTGACATCTGCATAGGCATATCTTCAGGAGGATCGAGATGCTCAAGAAGGTAACGTTTGCTCTCGTGGCGCTCGTCGCCATGGCTTCTGTGGCTTCGGCTGCCACTCTCACTGCTGACGGCCTGGTGATTCCGGGCACGCCCTCCACCGAGATCGGCGTGCGCGACATCATCGACGGCAGCTTCGAGCTGGGCCTCGCCGGCCCCTGGACGACCTTCTCCGACAGCCAGTGCACCGGTGACGTCATCCTGGATCCCACCGGCGTCTGGGGCGTTCCCGCGTATGACGGCGTCTACGCCGCGTGGGTCGGTGGCTTCTGCAGCGGCACGCCGATCAACAGCGGCTTCTGCCAGGACGTCCTCTTCGATGGCGAAGCCATCACCTGGTGGTGGATGGGCTACATCGAGGCCGGCCATGTGGGCAACCACGTGGACATGACTGTCGACGGAACGGTCGTCTGGACCTACGAGCTGGTTTACCCGGATGACCACACCTACGGCAGCTGGAACCAGTTCGCGGCCGACGTCACCGCCTATGTCGGCGGCACCCACGCGCTCTGCGTCGAGCTGGTCGCCACCGACGGCGCCAACATGCTCACCGACCTCTTCGTGATGTCCGGCGGCACCCCGACCCAGGACACGAACTTCTCCGCCGTCAAGAGCATGTACTAATCGGTTTCCCGACTCTGCCGCGGCCCTTCGGGGCCGCGGCTTTTTTTTTCCCGGCGATCCGCCCCATGACAAGAGGCCGCGACGGCGTCGCGGCCTCTGGCATTCGGGGATGCGCCGGGATGCGCCTAGATGCCGAAGCGCACCATGACCGAGGCGTAGGGCCCGTCGCCGTCGGGCATCTTGCCCTCGATCCGCCGGATGAGGGCCTTGCGCCCCTCCATCTCCCAGTCGCCGCTGGTGAAGGTGTAGCCGCCCTCGAAGAGCAGCCCGACCCAGTTCGACAGGCGCAGGTCCACGCCGAGGTGGGGCCGCAGCAGGACGAAGTCGCGGTCGGCGCGCAGGTGCACCAGGACGAGGCCCGCGTCCGGATCGCCGCCCTGCAGCACGTCCTCGATCCAGATGCTGCTGTGGCCGCCGCCGAGCTGGACGCCTCCCTCCGCGTAGACGCGCCGCAGGACGGGATAGATGGCCTTCACGGCGAAGTAGCCGGCGCCCAGGGTCCACCGGGAGCGGAGGTCGCCGCTGCGGGCCTCCTGGCTGCCGCCGAAGCCGCCGCCGCCGATGGCCACGTAGAGGTCGTCGCCCGTATAGACGCCGGCCCAGCCGGCACCGCCCCAGTACAGCTCCTTCTCGGGCACGGGCTTGAGGCCCTCGTCGCGCAGCACGCCGTTGAGGCCGTCCAGATCCTGGGTGAACCAGGTCATGGAGGGCCCGCCGCCGCTGCCGGCCGAGCCCATGAACTCGTCGGCGAACTCCTCGTCCTTCCAGAAGGGATCGTCGTCGAGGATGACATCCGTCTCGGCCAGGGCGGGGGCGGCCGCGAGCAGGACGAGGGGCAGCAGCAGCGGCGTGAGCCGGGATCGCGTGGCAGGTGTCATCGACCGTCTCCTTGGGCTGCGTTCGCGGGCTGAGGGGCCCTACGGCACGCGGACGCGCGGGTTTCCTAGCGGGTCTGGATCTCCAGGACGTCGCCGTCCTCGACCTGGTGGTCGCGCTCAACGAGCTGGCCCGCGAACTTGCCGGAGCCCCAGATGCGGGCGGCGGTGAAGGTCTCCAGGAAGTCGCGGTGCACCTTGCCGGCCACGTCCAGGACGGTCGCGCCGACCGGCAGCAGGTAGGGGCTGTCCATCGCGGGGGGCTTGCCGGGCGCCTTGGTGTAGACCCGCACCAGGCGCAGCATGTCGAAGACGGCGCGGCGGAACGGGTCCAGGCCCTTGTCCGCGCCGGCCGCCATGACCACGCGGGGCCAGCGGCCGCCGAAGACCTCCAGGAGGAACTCCAGGTTGACGGGGGCGTCGGGGTGGTCGCTCTTGTTGGCGGCGAGCAGGGTGGGGCGCTCGTTCTGGACCCGCAGGGGATCGGACTCGTCGCGCTCGGCCACCAGGCGCAGCCCGCGCTCCTCGAAGCCGGCCTCGATGGTCTCGATGGCCTCGCAGCAGTCGGCGGCGGCCAGGTCGGCCACCAGGACCAGGGCGTCGGCCGCCCGGGCCTGGTCCACCAGCCAGGGCTCCAGGGGGGCCTGCATGACCGGCGGCGTGTCCACCAGCTCGATCTGGACGTCCTCGTAGGCCATCATGCCCGGCTGGGGCAGGCTGGTGGTGAAGGGGTACTCGGCCACCTCGGGGCGGGCGTTGGTCAGGGCGGCCAGCAGGCTGCTCTTGCCGCTGTTGGCGCCCCCCACCAGGAGCACCTGGGGCGCCTCGCCTCGGGGCACGAAGTAGGGATTGTGCCCGCCGCCCTTGCGGCCGCGGCTGGTCTGCTCCATCTGCTCCTGGAGGGTCGAGAGCTTGCGGCGCAGCTCGGCGCGGATCTTGTCCGTGCCCTTGTGGTGGGGCATGATCGCCAGCATCTCGCGCAGGTGGGCGATCTTCTCGGACGGCTCCCGCGCGGCGCGGTAGCGCTCCTCGACCTTCTTGTACTGCGGCGGCAGGTTGGTGGGCACGGCCGGGCTCCGGGGCTGGCGGGGCGGCGCCGGGCCGCCCCGCGACTCCGGAGTCTAGATGTAGAGGTGCTCGGGGTCAATCTCCTCGCGGAGGATCCGCAGCTCCTCGTCCGTCGGCGGATCGTTCCGGCCCACCGCGGCCGGGAGCACCAGCTCGAAGCCCGTGGCCGCAACGACCTGGTCCGCCGTGACGCCCGGGTTGGTGGAGAGCAGCATCATGCGCTTGCTCGTCTCCTCGTAGCCCATGACGGCCAGGTTCGTGACCACCCGGTAGGGGCCCGCGCCCGGGAAGAGACCGGCCTCCTCGCGGGCGCCGGGGCCCGTCAGGTAGCCCGGCGTGGTGACGAAGTCGATCTTCGGCACGAAGCGGCGGACGTCATGCTGCATGATGGCGATGGTGTGCCAGCAGAAGCTGCCCACGTCGTTGGCGCCGCCCGAGCCGGGCATGCGCACCTTGGGGTGGGGCTGGGGGCCGATGACCGTCGAGTTGAGGTTCCCGTACATGTCGATCTGGGCCCCGCCCAGGAAGCCGTAGGTGATGAAGCCGCGGGCGGCGGTCTCCATGATGTCGCAGATGCCCGAGGCCACCTGGGCCTGGTAGAAGGTCTTGCTCTCCCCCACGCCCCGGGGCAGGTACTTGAGGCTCGAGCCCACGCCCCCGAACTCGAAGACGGGCACCAGGTTCGGCGCGTAGAGGCGCTTGGCCAGGGCCGCCGCGAGCATGGGCACGCCGGTGCCGATGAAGGCGCTGGAGCGGTCCTCCATGATGCGGGCCGCCAGGCAGATCAGAAGCTCGGTGCCGTTGTAGTTCTCCTCGGCCATGGCTCACCTCCCCACCGCGATGTCGCGGAGCTCGCGCTGCTTCGCCTCGCCGCCGACCAGCTCCAGGTAGGCGGCGTGGTCCGGCACGTTTCGCATGTACCGGTCGAGGTAGGCCTCGGTGCCCTCCTCGGTCTCGATGGCCTTCAGCCACTCCAGGATGCCCGGCTCGTCGCGCCCGTAGAGGTTGGGCATCTCGCCGGGATGGCTGCCGAAGGGCGCGTGGACGACCGCGTCCACGTGGTAGTAGGGAATCACGTTGCGATCGGGCCAGCGGCGGAACTCCTCGTTGTCGATGATCTCCTCGGCGCTGATGATGAGCTTCCTGCTCGCGCGGGCCATCTCCAGGGAGAAGCCGCTGATGCCCTCGAGGAAGCAGTTGCCGTAGACGTCGGCCTTGTGGACGTGGACCACGCCCACGTCGAGGATCAGGGCCGGCAGCAGCATCAGCTTCTCGCCGGTGAAGGGGCAGCGGGTCACCAGGCCGGCCGAGTAGCGGAAGGTGTCCGTGCCCAGCATGCTCTTGATGGGCAGGAAGGGCACCCCCATCGCCGCGGCCTTGAAGCGCCAGGCCAGGGCGGCGTTGCTCCACTCCACCAGCTTGAGGCCCTGCTTCTCGGCCGCCCGGCGCAGGACCCGGGAGAGGCCGTGCACCTCGTAGCCGACGTAGGTGATGTCCATGGCCTCGACGCAGCCGGCGGCCACCAGGAAGTCCACGTCCTGGAGGCCCTGTCCGGCCAGGCGCAGGCCCGTGCGGCCCTGGCGCACGATCTCCCGGGCCACGCTGAGCGGCGCGCGGCAGGTGCCGTACAGCTCAAAACCGACATAATCGCCGTCGGCGACGAGGCGCTCGACGGCCTCGCGCTCGCTGACGAGCTTGTTCTCGAGGACCATCGACTTATGCTCCCGGTTCCAGGTCCGGAACGAGCCGATGTCGGGCGCCTGGATCAACTCCCCGACGCCGCGTTCCAGAATCTCCATCTCGTCCCCCTTGCCACGGGTGGGGTCGGTGCGCCGTCCGCGGACGGGCGGTCTCGGGTTCCTTTGCGTTGGCGGAGGCGTTTTTGGCCCAAACCGGTCGCAGCCGCCTTGATCCGGGGATTGCGCGTATGTAGTATGTCCCGGTCCCGGACCTCTGCCGGGCAGTCACGACACGCCTCAGGAATAAGGAATACAAGGAGAAGAGCCTCTATGTCCATCGATCGTTTCATGGACGGGGTCATCGCCAAGAACCCCGAGCAGAAGGAGTTCCACCAGGCAGTGCGTGAAGTGGTGGAATCGGTCTGGGATTTCGTCGAGGAGAACCCCCAGTACAAGGAAGCGAAGATCCTCGAGCGGATGGTCGAGCCCGAGCGGGTCATTCTCTTCCGCGTCCCCTGGACCGACGACAAGGGCGAGGTCCAGATCAACCGCGGCTACCGCATCGAGATGAACAGCGCCATCGGTCCCTACAAGGGCGGCCTGCGCTTCCACCCCACGGTGACCCTCGGCATCCTCAAGTTCCTGGCCTTCGAGCAGGTCTTCAAGAACAGCCTGACGACGCTGCCCATGGGCGGCGGCAAGGGCGGCTCGGACTTCGATCCCAAGGGCAAGAGCGATGACGAGGTCATGCGCTTCTGCCAGAGCTTCATGACCGAGCTGCAGCGCCACATCGGCCCCAACACCGACGTCCCCGCGGGCGACATCGGCGTCGGCGGCCGCGAGATCGGCTACCTGTTCGGCCAGTACAAGCGCCTGCGCAACGAGTTCACCGGCGTGCTGACCGGCAAGGGCCTCAACTGGGGCGGCAGCCTGATCCGTCCCGAGGCCACCGGCTACGGCTGCGTCTACTTCGCCAAGGAGATGCTGGCCACTCGCGGCGAGACCTTCAAGGGCAAGACCGTCACCGTGTCCGGCTCGGGCAACGTGGCGCAGTACGCCACCGAGAAGGTCACCGAGCTGGGCGGCAAGGTGGTCACCCTGAGCGACAGCAACGGGACGATCCACGATCCCGCGGGCATCACGGCCGAGAAGCTGGCCTGGATCCTGGAGCTCAAGAACGTCAAGCGCGGCCGCATCAAGGAGTACAAGGCCAAGTTCGGCGGCGAGTACCTCGAGGGCAAGCGGCCCTGGGGCGTCAAGTGCGACGTGGCC
Source organism: Candidatus Krumholzibacteriota bacterium (assembly GCA_016933175.1). Classification (GTDB taxonomy): domain Bacteria; phylum Krumholzibacteriota; class Krumholzibacteriia; order JACNKJ01; family JACNKJ01; genus JAFGBK01. The sequence continues at coordinate 6,787 of JAFGBK010000029.1, forward strand.
CTGCCCTGCGCCACCCAGAACGAGATCAGCGAGGCCGAGGCCAAGGAGCTCGTCAAGAACGGCTGCATCTGCGTCAGCGAGGGCGCCAACATGCCGACGGAGCCGGGCGCCATCGAGGTCTTCCAGAAGGCCAAGATCCTCTACGGGCCCGGCAAGGCGGCCAACGCCGGCGGCGTGGCCACCTCCGGCCTGGAGATGAGCCAGAACAGCATGCGGCTCAACTGGCCCCGCGAGGAGGTCGATCGGCGCCTGCACCAGATCATGATCGACATCCACGAGGCCTGCGTGAAGCACGGCAAGGAAGGCGACTACATCGACTACGTGAAGGGCGCCAACATCGCCGGCTTCATCAAGGTCGCCGACGCCATGCTCGACCAGGGCATCGTGTAGCGCTTTCGCCCGAACCATTCTGTGGTGCAATGATGGCGGGACACCGGAAGGTGTCCCGCTTTTTTTATTGCTGGGCGCCCCGGCCGCCGCCTGGATGGCCGGACGGCGGCATTTCGGTATCTGACTGGCCTTTTCTTTGCATCAGGCGCTGAAGATGGCTTAGCAAAGGAGATGCCAATGTCTCAGGAGTGTGATCTGCTCGGCACCTGCGGCTTCTTCAAGAAGTACAAGTCCAGCAACGAGTTGGCCTGCCAGGGCTTCATCCAGCAGTACTGCAAGGGCCCGAAGCAGGGGCAGTGCAAGCGCAAGGCGTACCGCCAGCAGCACGGCGCCCCGCCGCCCGACGAGATGATGCCCAGCGGCCAGATGATGAGCTCGCTGAAGGCTTAGCATTACGAAAGCGAAAAATCGTTATTCAATACCGCCGCCGGGCGACGCGGCGGCATGACCACCCGCGAGCCGCCGCCGGGCGACGCGGCGGCCTTATGAAAACCTATGTGAAGCATAGCGCCGCCATCATGCGAGTGATGGCGCCTGCTGCGTAGATTCCTTTCGTCCCGGCCGGCCGACCCCAGGCCGGCGCTCACGAAAGGAGCTGCGCCGATGCGATCATGCACCCTCGCCATGCTTGCCGTCCTGGTCCTGGCCGCCGTCCCCGCCGGCCCGATCCGGGGAGCCCTCGAACAGGTCACGGACTGGACGACCGATGAGTGGGATCCCGACTGGTCGCCCGACGGCGAGACCCTGGTCTTCACCTCCGATCGCAGCGGAACGATGCAGCTGTGGCTGCTGACGCTCGCCACCGGCGAGGCCGAGCAGCTCACCGCCATGCCCGAGGGCGCCATACACCCCAGCTGGTCGCCCGACGGCGAGACGATCGCCTTCGAGGCGGAGACGAGCGGCAACCAGGACATCTGGACCATCCCCGCCACCGGGGACACCCCCCACCGCGTGACGACCCATCCGGCGCGGGACGAATCGCTGGGCTGGTGCTGCGGCGGCGCGCGGATCGTCTTCGACTCGAACCGCAGCGGGGCGTGGGACATCTGGACCGTCTCCCGCCTGGGCGGGGACGCGGAGCCCGTCACCAACCATCCGGCGACCGACTTGGCGCCCGACGGATCCCCCGACGGAACGATCATCGCCTTCAGCTCGCTGCGGTCGGGATCCTACGATCTCTGGACGGTGCCGGTCGCCGGCGGCGAGCCGACCCGCGTCACCAGCCACCCGGCGGAGGACCTGTACGCCGCCTGGTCGCCGGGGGGCGATCTCCTCGCCTTCGAATCCCGCCGCAGCGGCAACGGGGACATCTGGATCGTGCCCGCCGGCGGCGGCACGCCCCGCCAGATCACCGACGACCCGGCCAGCGACGCGCTCCCGAGCTGGTCGCCGTTCGCCTCGCGCATCGCGTTCTTCTCGGACCGGAGCGGCAACGCGGATATCTGGATCGTGGACGTCGAGCCCACCGGGACCCCGCAGGCGCCGGCGTCCTTCCGGCTGGCGGCCTATCCCAATCCGTTCAACTCGACGGTGCGGTTCGAGTTCGAGGTCGCGGTCGCCGGCTACGCACTCCTGCAGGTGTTCGACGCGCGTGGCGCGCCGGTGGCGACCGTGTTCGACGGGGAGGTGTCCACTGGCAGGCACCTGGCGACCTGGCGCGCCGACGGCATCTGCAGCGGCGTCTATCACGCCGCGCTGGCGGTGAACGGCGCACGGACCGTCGAGGCGGTCGTGCTCGTCAAGTGACCCCCGAAGGCCCGGCGACAGGCGCCTGGGGCGATGGGATCGGCCGGCGACCGTCAGGGAAGATCCGCCATCAGCATCAGGTCGCAGCCGATGCTCTGCCACTCGAACAGCGCCCGGTCGCCGGCCGGCGAGACGGCGATGCCCCCGCCGATCATCTCCGTGAACCGATGGATCTTCCGCCAGTCTCCGGACGCCAGATCCAAGTAGGCGAGAAAGCGGTCGTCCTCGGTCCCGTCCGTGTAGAGCACGCCGCCGTCCGTCACCGCCATGTCCTGCCACTCGTCGTGGAGGAAGGAACGCACGAGCAGGGTGTCGCCGCCGGTCTCGGGGGATCGCCGCCAGAGGCTGCCGTCGCCCCAGGTCACGTAGTAAAGGTCGCCGTCGGGAGACTGCTTGAGCAGCCCCGTCTGCGGCAGCGCGAGCGACTCCGCCCGCAGGCCGTCGGGTGCGACGCGGAAGTACTCCCTCCCGGCGACTACGGGCGTGTGGCAGTAGAGCCAGCGCCCGTCCATGGACCAGAAGTCCACGATCTCGTGGGCGCCGGCGGGATGGACGCGCCGCAGCTGGCCGCTCTCCAGGTCGCAGACCGCCACCTCGTACCGCTCCCCGTCGGCGACCGAGAAGGCGAGGCGCCGGGAATCCGGCGACCAGCAGGGCGCGCCGAGAGTGGCGCCCTCGAGGTGCGTGATCCTCGTCGCGGTGCCGCCCTCGGCGTCCCGCACCCAGATCTCCGGAGTCCCCGAGCGCGTGGACACGAACGCGATGCGGGCGCCGTCGTGCGAGAAGCAGGCGCTGTGGTCGATGGCGGTCGAGCTGACGCAGGGGACGGGGCATCCGGCCGGGCTGAGATCCGGATCGAGATGGAGCTGCATGATGTCCGTCCCGACCAGCAGCGCCTCGTAGACGAGGCGGTCGCCGCGGGGCGAGACGGCGGGCCGCATGGCCGTCTCGTGGCGCGTGGGCAGCCACACCGGATCGCCGCCGTCGAGGCCGACGGTCCACAACTGGTACGCGCCGCCGGGCTTCGCGCAGAACACGAGCTTTTCGCCTCCGGGCAGCCAGTCGACGCTGACTACGCGCCGCTGGCCGTGGGTGATCCGGCGGACCTCGCGGCGGTCCCATGACAGGACGTGCAGGTCCTGGAAGCCCGCCGCGTCCGACCGCACGAAGGCGACCGCCCCGCCATCCGGCGAGAACGCCGGATAGAGATCGCCCCAGCAGTCCGGGGGCGGCGTCGTGAGCGCGGACACGGCGCCCGTCGCGGGCTCGAAGCCAATCAGCGCGTGCGGCGCGTCCGCTTCCGGCCGCAGCGCGACCACCAGGTACCTCCCGTCGGGAGACCAGTCGAGGCCCGTTGGCTCCGCCCAGAATCCGTAGAGCCGCGCGGCGGCGCCGCCCATCGCCGGCACGGTGTAGAGGCCGCCCCCCCCGCCGCGCCGCAGGAAGGCCACAGTGCCGCCGTCGGAGCTCCACACCGGGAAGATTTCGTCCTCGGGATGCCGGGTCAGGCGCAGCGGATTGTCCGTGTCGACCTGGCGGACGTAGATGTCGAATCCGCCGCCGTCGCCGCAATCCCAGCAGAAGGCGATCCGGTCGCCGTCCGGCGAGAAGCATGGATGCCGCTCCCGGCCGGGGTAGGCCGTGAGCGGGAAGCAACTCGGGACGGCCGCCGGGGGCGACGGCCGCTCGCGGACGCCGTCCAGGAACACGAATCCGGAGGCGGCCAGGAGCAGCGCGGCCGCGCCCGCGAGCAGGACCCGGCGACGGACCCGCCGCCGCGGCGGCGCCGCGGCATCGCCGGCCGCCGGGCCGGCGTCCGACGCGATCGCGTCGCCCTCGCGAACCACCGGCTGGATGAGCCGGTAACCGCTCTTGCGGATGGTCTCGATGTAGCGCGGATCCCGATGATCGTCCTCGAACACCTCGCGGAGGATGTGGATGATCCGTGTCAGCACGCCTTCGACGAGGACGACGTCGCCCCAGATCCTTTCGGACAGTTCCTGTCGCGAGATGACCTGGCCCTGGCGGTCGGCGAGATAGACCAGGACCTGCATCGCCTTCGGCTCCAGCGTGTGCGTGGTGCCGCCGCTGGAAACGCGGTTCAGCGCCGGCTCCACGACCCAGTCCCCCAGGCGGAAGCGTCCCTGCGAGCGATGCTCGGAATCCTGCAACTCCACCATCCTCCGCATCCTGCGCGGCTGTGGCGATGCCCGCGCCAGTCAAGATAAACCTATGACAAGCATAAGATCGCCATCATGGGAGCACTAGCACTTTTTCCCTATCCTTCGACGACGGCGTTCGGCCGCCCTGCGCCGAACGCGGTCGCCGACGTTTCCCCGGACGGCACCCGTTCGTCCGGGTACGGGCAGGAGCTGGCATGGACGGACGGAAAACCAGGAGCTGGCGGGCGATCGGTCTGCTGGCGGCCGCCGCCGCGCTCGGCGGCCTCGGCCTCTCGTGCACGGAGGAGAGCGACACCGCGGCGGCCGATCCGAATCCGCCCGACACGCTGTGGACCAGGGCCTGCGGCACGGCCGCGCACGAGTGGGGCAACTCCATCCTGGAAGCCGCCGACGGCGGCTTCGTCGTGGCGGGAGGGGTGCTCGACGGAGCCGACCGGGACATCTGGCTGGTCAAGGTGGACGGCGACGGCGATCCGGCCTGGGACCGCCGGCTCGGCGGTCCGGGCCACGACGACGCTTACGCGATCAGACCGACGGCGGACGGTGGCTTCATCGTGGCCGCGTCCACGGAATCTTTCGGCAACGGGGCCGGCGATTTCTGGCTCGTCAAGCTCGACGGCGGCGGCGCCACGTCGTGGAGCCGGACCTATGGCAGCGACGCCCCGGAGCGCCCTCAGTACGCCGAGCAGACGGCCGACGGCGGATACGTCATCGCGGGCGGGAGGGGCGACTTCACCCAGGGCCTCATGGACGCCTGGCTGGTCAGGACCGACGACGAGGGGAACGAGATCTGGAGCCGCAGCTACGGCGGCCCGCGCAACGAGAAGGCCTACTGCGTCCACCAGACCGCCGACGGCGGCTTCGTCCTGGCGGGCAACACGGAATCCTTCGGCAATGGCACCGCCGGCAGCGCCGACATGTGGCTGGTCAGGACCGATCCGGCCGGCGCCCCGCTGTGGACGCGCACCTTCGGCGGCCCCGATCCCGAGAACGCCTACTCGCTCCAGCTGACGAACGACGGCGGGTACGTCCTCGCCGGTTACACGGGCGCCTACGGTTCCGGGCTCCAGGACATGCTGCTCGTCAGGACCGACGCCGACGGCAACGAGGTCTGGAGCAACACCTACGGCGGCGCCGACGACGACGTCGCCTGCTCGGTCCAGCAGATGTCGGACGGCGGCTACCTGGCCGCCGGACTGAGCGACTCGTTCGGCGGCGGCGACTTCGACGCCTGCTTCGTCAGGACGGACGCGTGCGGAGCGACGCTGTGGCGCATGACCGTCGGCGGCCCGGCGGACGACTACTGCTTCTGGGCGCAGCGCACCGCCGACGGCGGCTGCGCGGCGACCGGCACCACGGCATCGTACGGCCACGGGAGCGACGACCTGTACATCGTCCGCCTGGGCCCGGAGCTCCTTCCGGAGACCGGGCGCCTCCTCGGTCCGCACGGCGTGGCCTGGTGAGCGCCGGCCGGCGGTCGCTCGTGCGCGCGGCGCTCGCGCCAGCCGGTGGGGGCGCCGCGGCGGCTTCCCGGACCGGCGCGACACGATGATGGAGGTTGATTGCATGCGAAAACCGATCATGGCCTTCACGGTCCTCTACCTTCTGCGGAGCATCGCGCCGGCCGGCGCCGAGGTGGTCTTCGGCGATCCGCTACTCGTCGCCAACGGCAACGCCGACGGCGCGATGCAGGCGGCCGCGGCGGACTTCGACGGCGACGGGGATCTCGACATCGTCTCGGCCTCGTTCCTGGACCGGAAGGTCGCGTGGTACGAGAACGTCGACGGCCACGGGTCATTCGGGCCCCAGCAGGTGATCACGGACACCACCTCCCCGTCCTCGGTCTTCCCCGCCGACCTCGACGGCGACGGCGACACGGATTTGGCCTTCACGACCTACGTGGACGGCACGGTCGCCTGGTGTGAGAACACCGACGGCACGGGGACCTTCGGTCCCCGACAGGTGATCACCGCGACGGCGGGTGGCGCCGTCTGCGTCTGCTGCGCCGATATCGACGGCGACGGCGACCTGGACGTGGTGGCCGCGGCCTGGGTCGACGACACGGTCGCCTGGTACGAGAACGAGGACGGCGTGGGCGGCTTCGGCGCCGGGCAGGTCGTGACGGCGGCGGCCACCGGAGCGCGCTTCGTCCGCGCCGCGGACTTCGATGCCGACGGCGATCCCGATCTCCTCGTCGCCGCGCCCGGCGCGGACGCCGTCATCTGGTTCGAGAACGCCGACGGACAGGGGGGATTCTCGGCGCCCAGCGTCCTGGATCCCCAGGCGCCCAACGTCCTGGGCGTCGCCGCCGCCGATCTGGACGGAGACGGCGACTGCGACGCCCTGTCGGCGACGAGCGACGACGACACGATCGCCTGGTACGAGAACACCGACGGGCTGGGCGGCTTCGGGCCCCCGCAGGTCATCTCGTCGGTCATGGACTACGCCTTCCACGTCGCGACCGCCGACATCGACGGCGACGGCGACACGGACGTCGTCTCGGCCGCCCGGGGCGCCGACACGGTGGCCTGGCACGAGAACGGCGGCGGCGCGGCGCCGGCCTTCGTCACGCACACGGTGTCCACGGCGGTCGACGGGGCGGAATGCGCCGTCGCGGCCGACCTGGACGGCGACGGCGATCTCGACCTCCTGGCCTGCGCCAACGAGGCGGA
>JAFGBK010000030.1 GCA_016933175.1 Candidatus Krumholzibacteriota bacterium
GGTGACGACGAAGAGGCCCTCGCGGCGGCGGCGGCGATCCAGGTCGGCCAGCGAATCCACGCCGGCCGGTCCGCCGGCGAAGCGCAGCCCGCCGCCCGGACGCCAGAGAGCGGCGGGCGCCATGGTGTCGCCGGCGCCTGCCGGCGCCGGGGCGGCCGCGCGTTCGGCGGGATCGCCCCAGGCGGCGGCGAAGCGCTCCAGCTCCGCCAGGCGGCGCCGATCCGCGCCGCCGAGCTCCCCCCGCCGCGCGCGGATGGAGGCCAGGGCCTCGGCCACGTCGCGGCGGCGGACCGGGCGCGTCTCCAGGTCGCCGCGCCACAGGCCCAGCGCGCGGAAATGCTCGAGGTGCTCGTAGACGCCGTCGTCCGGCGGGACGCCCAGGGACGCCTGGGCACGCGCCGCGCCGCAGAATGCAACGGCGAGGAGGGCCGGGAATGCAAAAAGAACGACGAGGGTGCGCAAGAAGCCTCCGGGCGCGCCCGGCGCCTGGCGGGCAGCATCCGGCGGGATTCTAGGCGGGGGCCGCGCGGGTGACAAAGAGAAAATGCCGCCCTGTGGGTGGGGCGGCGAATACACGAGCTCATGCCAGTGTCCAGCGTCAGGCGGGGGTGCGCCTCCCTGCGCGCCCCGCGCCCGCGCGAATGCCTCTCGATCCAGTTCCTACGAGCTGACCTCCATGGCGAGCCAGCGATCCAGAACGCTCTTCAGGAATCGCCACTCGCTTCCGACCTTCTTCGCCGGTATCTTGCCCTCCTTGGCCAGGCGACAGACGGTCTTCACGTGCATCTTCAAATACTCGGCTGCCTCCACTGAGGTCAGCACCGGAGAAACCTGCTCCTCCGTTCCCACATAGATGTTCGAGTACTCTGTTTCCTTCCAGTCGGACATCGGTTTTCATCCTTCGTCTGCAGGTTCCACGCGATGCAGGAAAAGCACGTCTTCCCGCTAAAGCTTTAACGGGAGCACTTGCCCGTGACAGAACGCTGACCACTTCGAGGGATTCCCCGACGAAGCTTTCCCCGATGCCCCGCGATCAGCAACATCCATGCCACCGGGGACAATTCCCATCCCGTTGATTCCCAATAGGTTGTGAACAGGGTCGGGCGTTGCACCAGGCAAGGCCTGCGCGCGCGCGTTGCTTCCGATCCTTCCCCGTCGCGGCGCGTCGGGGCGCGCGACGGTCCGTCGCGGCGCGTGGCAGCGCAAAGATCGTGCGGCAATCCGCGGCCGCCCGGCCACCCCGCGCGCTTTCCTGCAGCCGCCGGCGGCGGCGCCGGCCTCCTCGGACCGGTGGCATACGCTTTGCAGTTTCCCGGCGGGCCCGCCCTAGGAGGTGCCCGCCGTGGTCACCGAGGTCTCCTACATTCCCATCGACGGCAAGGGCCGGCCCGGGGCCAGGCGGCAGCGGTTCTTCTTCGTCATCGACGCCCTGCTGCGCAGCCGGCAGGCCGCGGGCCTGGAGACGGGCAGCCACCGCCCCGACGAGGACGTCAACATGTACCTGGGCCAGCTGCTCTGCCGCTACGCCGAGGATCCCACCGGTGGCGCCCCGCCCGGCATGATCTTCCCCTACGAGACGGACCTCTTCGACTCGGTGGCCGACTGCGGCGAGGCGCGGGACAAGTATCTCGCCTACCGGTACAACGCGGATCACCTGCTGATCACCCTCGGCATCTTCGGCAACGCCTGGTTCCGCTCGCCTTGCCAGGCCGCCTTTCCCTGGGCGCCCGGGCGGCGCGAGGCCGTCGGGCGCGGCAAGTGGTACTACCGCCGCGCGGCCACCTACGCCGGGCGGCTCGAGGAGGGCCGCCGCGGCCTGGACGAGCTGCTGAAGAAGATCGAGGTGGGCTACGAGGAGTACCTGCGGATCCTGGAGACCATGCGCGGCGAGTACTTCCACCTGATCCGCGGCTTCAGCCCCGGCGAGTGGTTCCACCTCTGCCAGGAGCTGGGCGTCGGTTCCCGCCTCGGCGACTAGTCCCGCGCGACCTTGCTCGGCTGACCGGCCTGGATGAAGTCCAGGATCTCCTTCTGGACCCGCCGGGCGGCGGGCCCCTGCAGGAGCATGTGCCCGCCCTCGTCCAGCAGGAGGATCCGGTCCCCGCGCTCGCCGCGCGCCTTGCGGATCGCCTTGAGACCCTCGGCGGGGAGCTCCTCGTTGTCCCGGGCGTGGATGGCCAGCAGGGGCGCCTTCAGGTCGCCCAGGCGACCGCGCGCCTCGCGCATGGCGTTGAAGCGGTCGGCCAGCCAGCGGTGGGGGCTGCGCGCCACCATCCGCTCGAAGAGCCAGGGCAGCAGGAGGCGCAGGCCCAGGGCGAGGCGCGCCTGGAGGCTCAGGTGCGGCTTGAAGGGCGGAGAGAGCAGGGTGACGCTCCGGGCCTGGCGGCGCAGGGCCAGCAGGGTGACGAGGATGCCCCCGAAGCTGGAGCCCACGAGGTGGATGGGCACGTCCAGCAGCGCCAGCCGCTCGTAGTGCATCTCCAGCTCCGTGATGGTGTGCTGCCAGGGGACGCCGCCGCGCTGCTCGCCGACGGTGGCCTCGTTGGACAGCAGGACCCCGTAGACCGTCATGCCGGACCGGTAGAGATGGCGCCCCAGGTGGAAGTACTGGGCCGGCGTGCTGTGGCCGCCGGGCACCAGCAGCACCGCCGCCGTGGGCTGCTCCTGCAGATAGAGGAAGGTGCGGTCCCGCTCGGGGATCTGCAGGTCCTCCTCCTTCATGCGCTGGATCTCGTAGTGGGTCCGCAGCAGGTCGATCCGCTCGGCTAGGGGCAGGGCCTGCTCCCGGTGCAGGCTCTCCAGCTGCCAGACCGTGTTGGTCATGTTCTGGAGCTGCTCTTCGCGGCTCTGGGGGACGGCGTGCGAGTCCATGGCGGCTCCGATCGCGGGACGTCGACCGAATATAGACCATCGGCCCGCCGGCGGCCAGCCCGCCCGGGGGGCGCCGCCGTAATATTAGCCCCTTGAGTCGCCCCTGCCGTTCTGAGATAGTGACGCCGCACTGGCGGGGCGCGGCCGGCCGGCCCCGGCGCAGCGGGAGGAACGCACTTGAAGAAGGTCAGTATCGTCGGCAGCGGCAACGTGGGGGTGAATTCGGCCTTTTTCATCGCCGAGATGGGTGCGGCCCACGTCACCCTCGTGGACGTGAAGGAAGGCGTCGCCCCCGGCAAGGCCCTGGACCTCATGGAGGCCGCGCCCATCCGCAGCTACCGCACGCGGATCGAGGGCAGCGACGAGATCGCGGCCATCGAGGGCAGCGACGTCGTGGTGCTGGCGGCGGGACGCATCCGCGAGCCCGGCCAGGACCGCCTCGAGCACTTCGAGGACAACGCCAGCACGGTCCGGGAGATCTGCCGCAAGGTGGTCAAGTACGCCAAGGACGCCTGCGTGATCGTGGCCACGGAGCCCGTGGACGCCATGGTCATGGTGACCGTGGAGGCCACCGGCTTCGACCGCCACAAGGTCATGGGCATCGGCGGCATCCTCGACAGCACGCGCATGGCGCACTTCATCGCCGCCCGCTTGGGCGTGAGCCCGCGGGACGTGACGGCCCTGGTGGTCGGCAGCCACACCAGCCAGATGGTGCCGCTGCCCTACTACAGCCGCGTCAACGGCATCCAGATCGACCAGCTCCTCAGCCCGGAGGCCGTGCAGGTCATCGTCAACGAGACGCGCGAGGCGGGCACCGTCATCGTCGAGCTGTCCAAGCAGGCCAACGCCTACTACGCGCCCAGCTCGGCCATCGCCCAGGTGGTGGAGGCCATCTGCGTGGACACCAAGAAGGTGATGCCCCTGAGCGTGCTGCTCGACGGCGAGTACGGCATGACCGACATCGCCCTGAGCGTCCCGTGCAAGGTGGGCGCCGGTGGCATCGAGCAGATCCTGTCGATCACCCTGCGCGGCGAGGACCTGCAGGACTTCGAGGCGTCCGCCGGGCCGATCCGCCAGCTCTTCTAGGGCGCCAGAGGGAGGAAACGCATGAAGAAAGTCAGCGTCATCGGTGCGGGGCACGTGGGCGCCACCACCACCTACTACATCGCCGAGAAGAACATCGCCGACATCGTCATGGTGGACGTGCTGGAGGGCGTGCCCCAGGCCAAGGGCCTCGACTTCTCCCAGGCGGCGCCCCTGCGCCGCTACGGCGTGCACATCCACGGCACCAACAACTACGCCGACATCGCCGCCAGCGACGTGGTGGTGCTCACCGCGGGCGTGCCGCGCAAGCCCGGCATGGACCGCATGGACCTGCTGAAGATCAACACGGATATCGTCAAGGGCGCGGCCCACCACATCGCCCATTACGCGCCCAACAGCACGCTCATCGTCGTGAGCAACCCGCTGGACATCATGTGCATGGTGGCCCTGGACGCCAGCGGCTTCGCCCTCAAGCGCGTCCTGGGCATGGCCGGCATCCTGGACAGCACGCGCTTCCGCTACTTCGTTGCCGAGAAGCTGGGCGTGGCGGTGACGGACGTGCACGCCATGGTCCTCGGCGGCCACGGCGACAGCATGGTGCCCCTGCCGCGCTTCACGACGGTCGCGGGCATCCCCATCACCGAGCTGCTGAACAAGGACGAGATCCACGAGCTGGTGGAGCGCACGCGCAAGGGCGGCGCCGAGATCGTCGGCTATCTCAAGACCGGCTCGGCCTTCTACGCGCCGGCGGCCAGCGTCGCCGAGATGGTGGAAGCCGTCCTGACCAACGAGAAGCGCATCATCCCGGCCGCCGCCTACCTGCGCGGCGAGTACGGGTACGAGGCCATCTACCTGGGCGTGCCCATCGTCATCGGCAAGAACGGCGTGGAGCGGATCATCGAGCTGGAGCTGACCAGCGAGGAGCGGATCCACCTCGACCGCTCCGCCCAGGCCGTCAAGGAGGGCATGGACGCCCTGCGCAGCTTCTACACGATGGCCTTCAAGTAGTCCGTAGCGTCCAGCGGCCGCGCGTGCCGCCGGCCGCGCCCAGAATCGGCACCTGCCGCGATCCGTCGGACGCGCGGCCGCTGAACATCGCTCGGAACGGGGGCGCTCCGGCGTCCCTTTCCCGTTTCATTCGCGCCCGCTTTGCGGCTATCATTCCTCGACCGCCGCTCGACCCCCGGAATCAGGAGACCACCATGAGCAGGGATTACCCCGGTGGGCGGAACTCCGCCCTGTCACGCCGCGCGTTCCTCAAGGCCGGCGGCGCCCTCGCCGCGAGCGGCATGATCCTGCCCCTGACCGGTCGGCCCGCCGAGGCCGCCAGGCGCGTCGAGCGGCCGGCCAAGCCAACGATCCTCCGCCACCGCATGCTGGGCCGCACCGGCTTTTCCGCGTCGGACATCGGCCTGGGGGGCAGCTACTTCGCCGAGTCCAACGTCGTCCGCTACGCCGTCGAGCGCGGGATCAACTACATCGACACGGCGCCCAACTACGGCAACGGCGATTCGGAGTCGAAGATCGGCCAGGCCATGCGGCACCTGGACCGCTCGCAGCTTTTCATCACGACGAAGATCCTTCTCCAGCCCGACGAGGACGCGGCCAGCATCCGCGAGCGATTCGCCCGGAGCCTGGCGCGAATGCGCACGGACTACGCCGACGCGCTCTTCATGCACGACATCCGCCGCGCGGACCTGGTGGGCCACGCCGGCTACCACGCCGCCATGGCCCAGCTCAAGGCCGAGGGCCGCGTGCGCTTCGCCGGCCTGTCGTCCCACGGCCCCAACGAGGACGCGGAGGACAGCATGGCGGACGTGCTCCTGAAGGCAGCCGAGGACGGGCGCTTCGACCTGTTCCTGCTGCGCTTCAGCTTCCTCGAGGCCGAGGAGGGCGGCCGGGTGCTCGCGGCCTGCCGGGAGAAGAACATCGGCGCAACGGCCATGAAGACCCTGCCGGGCTACATGGACGTGCCCGACTGGAACCCCGCAGATCCTTACGAGGGCTACACCGACTACATCGAGCGCGTGGGCCGCCAGGGAGTGAGCCGCGAGGAGGCCGTTCAGCGCATCGTCGGCTGGATCGCCCAGCAGCGCGCCGTCCAGGCGCGGATGCGGCCCTTCATCGAGAAGCACGGCATCGAGACGGACGAGCAGCTGCGCGAGGCCGCCGTCCAGTGGGCGCTGGCGCAGGCGGGCATGCACTGCGTCTGCCTCACCCTGCCCAGCTTCGAGGCCGTCGATCGCGGCGTCTCCTTCTCGGGGACCGAGCTCGGCGACGCGGGCGCCGAGTTCCTGCGCGACTACGCCGCCGCCTTCGGCGCCGCCCACTGCCGCATCGGCTGCACGGACTGCATGGGCGCCTGCCCGCACCGGACGCCGGTGAGCCGCATCATGCGCTACGGCTACTACTTCGTCACGCAGCGCCAGGAGAAGCGCGCCCTGCGCAAGTACGCCGCGCTGGACCGCGACGCCTCGCGCTGCCTCGCCTGCGACGCGCCCTGCGCGGGGGCCTGCCCCCACGGCGTGGCCATCCAGCCCGCCATGGTGCGCGCCCACGAGATGCTGAGCCTGGCCTGAGGAGGAACACGATGACGCCCGCCCCGCGCCGCCTCGCCGCGCTGACGGCGGCCCTCGCGCTGCTGTGTCTCGCCTGGTCCGGCGGCGCCCTCGCCGCCGGCGGCGATTTCGCGGACGCGCCGGCGCAGGCGCGGGCCGCCGCCGGGGAGGCCTTCCCGCTCCCGGACGGCTGGGAGGCCGCGGGCGAGGCCCTGCGCCTCGGACCGGACGACCTGTGGCGCCACATCGACGGCGCCGCCGACCAGTTCCTGGCCTTCGGCTTCCAGGAGCTGCGCGAGTGCGAGCTGGCCGCCGGCGAGACGCAGATCACCGTGGGCATCTACGACATGGGCGATCCCCTCGACGCCTTCGGCATCTACGCCGCCGAGCGGTCGCCGGACCGCGCGGACCTCGGCGTGGGCGCTGCCAGCCAGGCCAGTCCGCCGTGGCAGTGGCTGCTGCTCAAGGGCCGCTTCTACGTCAAGGTGGACAAGCTGGCCGGCGACCTGTCCGAGGCGGACGGCAGGGCGCTGCTGGCGTCGCTGGCCGGCGCCCTGCCGGGCGCGGACAGCCTGCCCGCCGCCTTCGCGGCCCTGCCCGCCGCGGGGCGCGTGGAAGGCAGCGAGGGCTACACGCGCACGTCCTTCCTGGGCCTGGACGAGCTGACCCGCTGCGTCCACGCCGACTACGCCGGCGAGGACGGCGCCGCCTGGACCGTCTTCCTGATGCTCCCCGATAACGGCGACACCCCGGCGGACCTGCTCGACGCCCTGGGCGATGGCTGGCGCCGGGGCAAAGGCCGCGCGGGCAGGGAAGCGCGCCTGCGCGAGCTGCCCTACCGCGGGCTGGTGGCGGTGCGCGCCGCGGAGGTGGGCCTGCTCGGCGCGGCCGGCCTCGACTCCGAGCGCTCCCTGCTCGCCGTCCTCGAGGCCGGGCGCTAGTAGGTCCCCAGCTCGCCGATCTCCGCCTCGACGGCCGCGAGGATCTCGCAGCGCGTGACGGCCTCGAGCATCCGGTTGTGGTCGGGGTAGAGGGGCCGGTCCTCGTCCAGGAACTCCACCCGCCGGCGCACGGCCGCCTTGGCCGCCTGCGTGCCCCGGCCCGGCGTGTAGCCGCGGAAGTCCAGGGCCTGGGCCGCCGCCATCAGCTCGATGCCCAGCACGCCGTTGGCCGTATCCACGATCTGCCGCGTCTTGAGGGCCGAGTTCATGCCCATGGAGACGAAGTCCTCCTGGTCGGCCGCCGCCGGGATGGACTGGTGGTAGGCCGGCGTCGAGAGGATCTTCTGCTCCACCACCTGCATGTCGGCCGTGTACTGGCTCAGCATGAGGCCGCTGAACATGCCCGCGCCCTTGGTGAGGAAGGCGGGCAGGCCCACGCTGAGGGCCGGGTTGGTCAGGCGGTTCAGGCGCCGCTCGGAGATGACGCAGATCATGGTGACGGCGCCGCCCATGTGGTCGATGGGCATGCTGACCGGCGAGCCCTGGAAGTTGGCGCCGGTGAGGACCACCCGGTCATCGGGCAGGAAGATGGGATTGTCGCCGACGCCGTTGGCCTCGATCTCCAGCTGCTCGCGCGTCCAGCGGAGCTGGTCGCGCGCCGCGCCGTGCACCTGGGGCGTCGAGCGCATGGAGTAGGCGTCCTGCACCTTCACCTTCTCCTTGCCCGTGAGCAGGTCCGAGCCCTCGATGACCCGGCGGATGTTGGCGGCGCTGGTGACCGCGCCGCGGAAGCCGCGCAGCTCGTGGAGCCGCGTGTCGTAGGGCTTCATGTTGGCCTTGAGGGCTTCGAGGGTCATGGCCGCGGCGATGTCGGCCTGCTTGAGCCAGCGCTCGGCGTCGTGCAGCGTGAGGATGCCGATGCCCGTGAGCAGGTTCGATCCGTTGATGGTGGCTAGGCCGTCGCGGGCACGCAGGCCGGGCACGGGGATGCCCGCCTTCTCGAAGGCCTTCTCCGTGGGCATCTTCTCGCCGCCATAGAAGCACTCGCCCTCGCCCATCATGCACAGGGCGATCTGGCTCATGGGCGCCAGGTCGCCGCAGGCCCCCACGGAGCCCTTCACGCAGACCGAGGGCGTGACGCCGCGGTTGAGCATCTCGATCAGGGTCTGCGTGATCTCGGGCCGGCAGCCGGAGCGGCCGTGGGCGTGGACGTTGGCGCGCAGGAGCATGGCGGCGCGCACGTGCTCGCGGGGCGCGGGCTCGCCGATGCCGGCGGCGTGGTTGTAGATGAGGTAGCGCTGGAACTGCTTGACCTGCTCGTCGTCCAGGACGATCTCGGAGAACTCGCCGATCCCCGTGTTGACGCCGTACATGATCTCGCGCGCCGCGATGCGCTCCTCGATGAAGGCGCGGCACGTCGCGATGCGGGCCAGGGCGTCGGGATGCAGCGCGACCTTCTCGTCATGGCGGGCGACGGCCACGACGTCCTCGATGTGCAGGTCCTTGCCGGTGAGGATGACGGACATGGCGGGAAGCCTCCGGGTGGCGCCCCGGCGCCGGGCGCGCGGGACGGGACCAATGCTTTCGCGTTGATCACTCCCACCCGCCCCGCTTCGATCGGAGGTCCGATCCGCGCGCCCACAATGTGGACCAGGGAGCCGCGCCGGTCAATATCCGGCGAGCTCGCCCTCGGCGCTGAAAGGCTGTGGAACAAAATGTTCCTCCAAGTCCTGGTATAATTGGAACGGATCGTGTATCCTGTCGAACGACCCGGAGGCCCGCCGTGGAGAACACCGATCCCCGCCTCTATCCCCTGATCCTCGACGCCCTGGCCGAGGGGGTCCTCACCGTGGATCCCGAGCTGCGCGTGACCTCCCTCAACCGCGCCGGCGCCGACATCCTGGGCGTCGAGCCCGAGGACGCCGTGGGCCGGCGCTGCTACGAGATCTTCCGCTCGGACCGGTGCCAGGAGGGCTGCGCCGTCAAGCGCACCCTGGCCACGGGCGAGCCCCTGCGCGACCAGCGCGTGGAGATCCTGGACGCGGACATGGAGCCGGTGCCGGTGGTGGTCGCCACGGCGGTCCTGCGCGGCGAGGACGGCGCCACGATCGGCGCCGTGGAGGTCTTCAGCGACCTGCGCGAGGTGGAGACCCTGCGCCGCGAGCTGTCGGGCACGCGCTCCCTGGGCGACCTGGTGGGCGCCAGCCCGGCCATGCGCGAGCTGTTCCGCCTGATCCCCGTCGTGGCCGACTCCGACGCCACGGTCCTGGTGGAGGGCCCCAGCGGCACGGGCAAGGAGCTGGTGGCTCGCGCCCTCCACGAGCACTCGCCGCGCGCGGGCGGCCCCTTCGTCACCCTCAACTGCGGCGCCCTGCCCGACACCCTGCTCGAGTCCGAGCTCTTCGGCCACCGGCGCGGCGCCTTCACCGACGCCCGCGAGGATCGCGAGGGTTTGCTGGCCCGCGCCTCGGGCGGCACGCTCTTCCTCGACGAGATCGGCGACACCTCGCCGGCCTTCCAGGTGAAGCTGCTGCGCGTGCTTCAGGAGGGCGAGTACCGCCCCCTGGGCGCGGCCGAGACGCGGAAGGCCGACGCGCGCGTGGTGGCCGCCACGAACCGCGACCTCGAGGCCATGGTCGACGAGGGCTCGTTCCGCCGGGACCTCTACTACCGGCTGCGCGTGATTCCGCTCCGCATCCCGCCCCTGGCCGAGCGCCGCGAGGACATCCCGCCCCTGGTGGAGCGGCTCATGGAGCGCCTGCGGGCGCGCACGGGCAAGGCCATCGAGACGATCAGCGAGCCGGCCCTGCGCGTGCTGATGGAGCACGACTTCCCCGGCAACGTGCGCGAGCTGGAGAACCTGCTCGAGCGGGCCTTCGTCCTGTGCCGGGGAGGGACCATCGAGCGGCGCCACCTGCCGCCCGAGCTGCTGGGCGGCGCGGCGGCGGCCGGTGGCGGCCGGGGCCTGCGTCCGTCGGAGCGGGCCATCCTGGCGGCCGAGACGCTGCCCGGAGACGCCCGCCGCCAGAGCCCCGAGGCGCGCAAGCTCGTCGCGGTGCTCGAGGCCCACAACTGGAACCGCACGGCCACGGCCCGCGCCCTGGGCATCGGTCGCAACACGCTCTGGCGGCGGATGCGCGAGTACGGGCTGCTCAAGGGCGGCGGAAAGGACGAGGCGTGAAAGGTCCTCCGATCGAACTGGAACAGAACATCTCGAATGGAACAATTAGTTCCAAATACCACATGGCGGATTCCGGCTCGAAATGTTCAAACGAATGTATAGCAACGAGTTGCATCCTGGCATGGTTCTCGCCTTGGGGAAGGCGGAGGTAACGATCATGCGCCTGGCCATTCCCCTCTTCGGTTCCGAGGTGGCTCCGCGATTCGGATGCGCGGAGCGGATCCTCGTGGCCGACCTGCGGGAGGACGGGAGCTGGGAGGAGGCCGCGCAGAGCCTGGGCCTGCTGCCCTGGCCCGCGCGCCTGCAGCACCTGGCCCAGCTGGGCGTGACGGTCCTCCTCTGCGGCGGCTTCAACCGCCACTGGCTCCCCCTGGCCGAGTCCCTGGGCATCCGGGTGATCTGGGGCCTGTGGGGAGACGCGCGAGAACTCATCAGCGCCTTTCACGCGGGGCGGCTCCAGACCCCGCCCGCCTTCGGCCACGGCGGCCGCGGGCGCGGACGCGGGGGCCATGGCGGCCGCGGCCGCGGGAGGCGCGGACCCTTCCATCAGGAGGATTGACATGCCTGGATTCGACAAGACGGGACCGCGGGGCGAAGGCCCCATGACCGGCGGCGGCTTCGGCATCTGCACGGGCCGCGTGAGCGCCGAGGACGCTGCGCGCCTGGGCCGCGGCTATGCGCGCGGCACGGGCCGGGGATTCGGCGGCGGGCGCGGCATGGCCTGGCGCCACGGCGGCCGCGGCTACGGGCGCGGCATGGCCTGGGACGTCGGGCGCGGCTACGCCCGCTCCGATCTCGGGAGCGCGCCGGCCTCGGCAAGCGAGGACGCGCGTGCTACCATCGAGGACCTGACGCAGCGCATCCGCGACCTCGAGGCGAAGCTCGCCGAGCGCGACAAGTAGACGGCCGGCGCGGCGCACCGCCGCGCCGGCGCAACCCAACCAGGGAGGCAGCATGGAAGGCAAGCGCGTGATCGCCGTGCCCACGCTGGACGAGCAGGGCCTGGACGGCGAGGTCTCGTCCCACTTCGGACCGGCCAGCCACTTCACCTTCATCGAGCTGGAGGGCGACCGGGTCGTGGAGTGTCGCGTGATGGCCAATCCCTTCGCCGGCAGCCACCAGCCCGGCCAGGTGCCCACCTTCGTCAAGGAGCAGGGTGCCACGGTCATGCTGGCCGGCGGCATGGGCGGCCGCGCCATCGCCCTGCTGCAGGGTTTCGGCATCGACGTGGCCACCGGTGCCGCGGGCACCGTCAAGGAGGCCCTCGAGGCCTACCTGCGCGGCGAACTGCAGGGCTCCGCGCCCTGCCGCGACGACGATCCCGGCTGCCACTAGGCGCCGGCCCGACCCGAAAGCGAGAACCCGGCCCGCCAGCGGCGGACCGGGTTTCGCGTGGTCGGTAGTGGCGCGCCGCGGGGAGGGGGCGCGCCACGCGGGATCCCGTGGCGCCTAGCCGCGGCCCCAGCGCCAGGAGATGGCCGACTCGGGGCAGTCCACGCGCAGGCAATCGCCGCAGCCGTGGCAGTCGGGCACCACCGGGCGGCCGGCCACGATGGCGGGCAGGGCCTGGCAGTCGGTCTCCTTCAGGCACTTGCCGCACTCCGTGCAGGCGCGGCTCACTCGGATCTTCCCGAAGCTGATCATCTCGACCAGCCAGGTGAACAGGCCCAGCGGGCAGAGGAACGCGCAGAAGGGCCGGTAGACGAACAGGCTCGCCGCGAGGACGGCGGCGAAGGGTCCCCAGACGGCCGGGTGCCCGAGATTCTGCCAGTGGAAGAACTCGAAGGCGTTCAGGTGGAACCAGTCGTAGCTGATCTTCTTCGCCGTGAAGAGCACCACGAAGAAGAGGGCAAAGGCGGCGATCCGCACCGTGTTGGTCAGGGCGAAGGACAGGCGGAAGCGCCGCAGGCCGGGGATGCGGCCGACCAGCTCCTGGATGGCGCCCATGGGGCAGGCCCAGCCGCAGAAGCCCTTGGCGCCCACCAGGCCCAGCACCACGGCAGCGCCGAAGAGGGCCAGCATGGGCAGGCCGATCTTCTTGAAGAGGATCGGGATCGCCAGGCCCTTGGTCACGGCGCACATGGGGCTGGGGTGCAGCCCGAACTGGCGCGCCGCCCAGGGCAGGGCCAGTCCGAGCGCCCCGCCCAGCACCACGAAGGCGACGGCCTGGAGGATCAGGCGCGCGGGCCGCATGGGCCGGTTGCGCGTGAGCAGCAGCCAGCCGGCCAGGACCAGCGCGAGGAAGGCGAGGTACTTCCAGCTGAAGAGGATCTGCGGGAGCAGGGACCAGTCGGTGGTCATCCGGGGCCTCCATGGGGAAGAGTGTCGGGCCGCCAGGATAATGCCTTGGCGGCCCCGGCGCCAGTACCGGAATGACCGCATGACGATGGGCGCACGCGCAGTCCGGCGACAGCAGGCCGCGGCGCCCTGTCTGGCAGCGTTCGCAAATGACCTTTCTGTTACTAATTAAGGACTTACATTGACTCCTATGGCCCCAATCCGATATACTGGGCCATCGAGCGAGGATACTTGGGCCTCGAGCGGGTACATGTTCGCCCCATGTGACGTGGAAGTGCCGCTGCTTGAGGTTCACGCATCATGTCGCTGCACTACAACAGTCGACTGGAGGACATCATGAAGAAACTGCTCATCGCCATCGCGCTGATGGCCCTGGCGGCCTCGCCCGCCCTGGCCGACCGGAGCATGGCCGGCGGCACCTGCACGATCATCGCGCCTGCGACGGCCAACCCGGGCGACACCGTGACCTTCGAGTTCCTGATCTGCAACAACAGCACGGACGCCGAGTGGACCGCCGCCGTCTACTTCACCTTCCCCACCTGCATGACGGTGCTCGGCGGCAGCTACGATCCCACCTCGACCGACGGCCACACGCTGAGCTTCGTGTTCACCAACAACGAGCACACCGCCTTCTTCGATGACGGCGATGGCGGCTACGGTGAGATCTACGGCGCGGGCGACTGCGGCACCTTCTACGTGGACGTCGCGATCGGCACCGACTGCGAGTGCGGTCCGGTCCTGATCCACTGGGAGCAGATCGGCGACGTCTATGGCGCCGAGCCCCACTTCGTCGAGGGCGACGAGAGCTTCACGCTCTGCGAGACCCCCGCTGACGACGCCACCTGGAGCGCGGTCAAGAGCCTGTACTAGGCCCTCCGATCCATCCAGCGCCTTTTCGCGAGCCCGCGGCGAGAGCCGCGGGCTCGTTTGCCACGGCCGCCGCCCTCGGCCTCCAACCCGTTTACTGAAAACGAGATGGATCGCATTGACCCTATGATCCGCGATGGGGTATCATTGATCCTGCCGTTGGATACCGGGAAGCGGGGTTCCGTTGTGGGACACCCCCCGGGGATCGATGTGTTCTGCGCGCGGCGCCCCGTGGCGAACATCCCCAGCAACACTCCTAGGAGGACATCATGAAGAGACTGCTTCTGGCTCTGGCGCTCGTGGCGCTGTTTACCGCGCCGGCCCTGGCCGACCGGAGCATGGCGGGCGGCTACTGCAACCTGATCGCCCCCACCACGGCCAATCCCGGCGAGCTGGTGACCTTCGAGTTCTACGTCTTCAACGGCAGCCCGGACACCGAGTGGACGGCGGACGTGATCTTCACGTTCCCCGCGTGCTTCGAGGTCACGGGTGGTTACTATAACGACGGCGGCCTGGGCTGGACGTTCAACTTCAGCGGCATCGGCACGAACGTCGCCTCCTTCCTCGATGGCGACGCCGGCTACGGCGAGATCTACGACGGCGACGGCGGCCTGTTCTACGTCGAGGTCCTGCTGGGCGCCGACTGCGAGTGCGGCCCCGTCACCATCCACTGGTTCCAGCAGGGCGACATCTGGGGCTCGGCCCCGCACTTCGTCGAGGGCGACCTGCCCTTCACGGTCTGCGGCACGCCCACGGAGGACGCCACCTGGTCGAGCGTGAAGAGCCTCTACTAGCGGCTTTCCTGTGCGATGGATTCGGAAGAGCCCGCGGCGCGCGCCGCGGGCTTTTCCATTGCCGTCCGGCGCCGGCGGTTTTCCCGTGCGCGCGGCGCGGTCCGCGCCGCTATACTGGGAACCGTCATGCGCCGCCCGCCCCGGATCCTCGCCCTTGCCGTCCTGGCCGCCGTCGCCGCCCCGGCTGGCGCGCCGGCCCTGGCGGGCCGGAGCATGGCCGGCAGCTCCGTGGACCTCATCGCGCCGGACGTCGCCGATCCGGGCGACCAGGTGACCTTCGCGTTCTACGTCTTCAACGGCAGCCCCGACAGCGAGTGGACGACCGACGTCGTCATCACCTTCCCCGGCGGCTTCACCGTGCTGGACGGGTCCTACGACGACGGGGAGGCCTCCGGCGCCTGGAGCTTCGCCTTTCTCGGCGCCGGCACCAGCGTCGCCCACTGGGCCGACGACGACGAGGGCTACGGCGAGATCGCCGACGGCGAGGGCGGCGCCTTCTCGGTCGCGGTCCGGATCGGCGACGACTGCGGGTGCGGCGCCGTCGTCATCCACTGGCTCCAGCAGGGGGACATCTGGGGGCAGAATCCCCACTACATCGAGGGCGACCTGGCCTTCCGCCTGTGCGGGGGCACGCCGGAAGACGGCACCTGGTCCCGCGTCAAGAGCCTCTACTGACCGAACGATCGTGTCCTTCATCTTACCCGGGCGGCGGAATGCCGATATCCGCCGGTGCTTCTTGTCATCCGACCCTGAAATCTCTTAAAATTGTGTCTTGCCGGGTGGATGACCGGATGCCTACCGGCCCCGGCTCGGGCCGATCGGGTGACTACAGCCGGCTGCGGAGAGATCCTCGCGTCACATCCTTGCCTTCCGCTCCTGGCTGCTCTGCATCGACAGCACTTGCCAACGCACAGGAGGAAACCATGAAGCGACTGCTCGCGACCTTGATCCTGCTCGCGCTGATCGTCGCGCCCGCCCTGGCGGACAAGCCCACCGTGGGCGCCGCCGCGGACTACTGGCGCGTGGAGTGCGGGCTCCTGAAC
>JAFGBK010000126.1 GCA_016933175.1 Candidatus Krumholzibacteriota bacterium
AAGATCGACTACCACCTCCCGGGCTGCCCGCCCCCGGCGGACACCATCTGGGAGGCGCTGGTCGCCCTGCTGAGCAACAAGCCCCTCGAGCTGCCCTACGAGCTCATCAAGTACGACTGATCGGGATGGAGGCTGACATGGCTACCATGAACCAGAAGCGAGTGATCATCGAGCCGGTGACCCGTGTCGAGGGCCATGGCAAGGTCTCGATCCTGCTGGACGAGAACAACAAGGTCACGCAGGCCCGCATGCACATCGTCGAGTTCCGCGGCTTCGAGCGGTTCGTGCAGGGGCGGCCCTACTGGGAGGTGCCGGTGCTGGTGCAGCGCCTGTGCGGCATCTGCCCGGTGAGCCACCACCTCTGCGCGGCCAAGGCCATGGATCTCATCGTCGGCGTGGACACGCTGCCGCCCACCGCGGAGAAGATGCGGCGCCTGATGCACTACGGGCAGACCCTGCAGTCGCACGCGCTGCACTTCTTCCACCTCTGCTCGCCGGACCTGCTCTTCGGCTTCGACGCCGACGTCGCCAAGCGCAACGTCATCGGCGTCGCCGCGGAGTTTCCCGAACTGGCCGTCCAGGGCGTCATGCTGCGTAAGTACGGGCAGGAGGTCATCAAGGCGACGGCCGGCAAGAAGATCCACGGCACGGGCGCCATCCCCGGCGGCATCAACAAGAACCTCTCCCTCGCGGAGCGCGACGTCTTCCTCAAGGACATCGACCAGATCATGGCGTGGAGCCGCGGTGCGCTGAAGATCGCCAAGGACTACACGCTGGAGAACCTGGAGAAGGTCAAGGACTTCGGGTCCTTCCTCTCCAACCATCTCTCCATCGTGCGCGAGGACGGCTGCCTGGACCTCTACGACGGCAATCTCCGCGCCTACGATCACGAGGGCAACGTCATCATCGACCAGGTGGACCCGCAGGACTACAACAAGGTCATCGCCGAGGAGGTCCGCGACTGGTCGTACATGAAGTTCCCCTTCCTCAAGAAGCTCGGTCCGGAGAAGGGCTGGTACCGTGTCGGCCCCCTGGCGCGCATCAACACCTGCGACTTCATCGACACGCCGGAAGCCGAGGCGGAGCGCAAGGAGTTCATGGCCATCACGAACGGCAAGCCCAACAACATCACGATGGCCTACCACTGGACGCGCATGATCGAGATGCTGCACGCCGCCGAGAAGATCCAGGAGCTGCTGCACGACAGCGACCTCCAGGGTGAGGACCTGGTCGGCAAGGGCGAGCGGCGTGAGGAGGCGGCGGCCATCCTCGAGGCGCCGCGCGGCACGCTCTTCCACCACTACCGGGTCAACGAGAACGACCAGGTCGAGATGGCGAACCTCATCGTCTCGACCACCAACAACAACGAGCCCATGAACCGGGCGGTGCAGAAGGTCGCGGCGGACTACATCTCCGGCGTGCCGGAGATCACGGAGGGTCTCCTCAACCACATCGAGGTGGCCATCCGCGCCTACGATCCCTGTCTGTCCTGCGCCACGCACGCGCTGGGCAGCATGCCCCTGTCGGTGACCCTCCTCGACTGCGAGGGCAGCGTGGTGGACCAGAAGTCGACGGCATGAACGAGAGGACGGCGCGCACCCTCCTGATCGGCTACGGCAATCCGGGCCGCCTGGACGACGGCCTGGGACCGGCGCTGGCGCAGGCCGTCGAGGCGGCAGCGCTGCCCGGCGTCTCGGTGGAGGCCGACTACCAGCTGACCGTGGAGGACGCGGCGGACGTGGCCCGGTACGACCGGGTCCTCTTCGTCGACGCCGACACGTCCGGTCCGGAGCCCTTCTGGGTGAAGCGGCTCCGGGCGGCGGACGACGGCTTCAGCTTCAGCACCCACAGCGTTCGCCCCGAGGCGGTGCTGGCGCTGGCGAGGGACCTGTTCCGGGCCGAGCCCGAAACCTGGCTGATGGGCATCCGGGGCTACGAGTTCAACGGCTTCGGCGAGGGGCTGTCCGACCGAGCGCGGACCAACCTCGCCGCGGCCCTGGATTGGGTGGAGTCGGCGATCCGCCAGGGAGGCTTCGCAGAGGTCCTCCCCGCGGCCGGGCAGCCGGACGCTGCGCCCGAAGGACACGAAACGCGAAGGTGATCCATGCAAGACGGAAAGCACGTGATTCTGTGTGTGGACGACGATCCGGACATCCTATCCTTCCTCAAGATCGTGCTGGAGGGCGCGGGTTACGTGGTGACCGAGGCCGCCAGCGCCGAGGAGGGGCTGCGCGTCTACAAGGCGACGCCGCCGGATCTCGTCATCCTCGACCTGATGATGGAGGAAGTGGACGCGGGGACGAGCTTCGTCAAGGAGCTGAAGGCGCTCGGCAACAAGGCCCCCATCTACATGCTCAGCTCGACGGGGGACAACCTCGCCATAGCCACGGATTACTCGGCCCTGGGCCTGGCCGGCGTCTTCCAGAAGCCCATCGCCAAGGATAAGCTGATCGCGATGATCAAGGCCAAGCTGGGCTGATCCATTCCGCAGGCCTGCCACACACGGACCGGGGCGCCGGCGGCAGCCGGGCCCCGGTTCTTTCTTTGCCCCGCGATGGCGTGCGCCGGATCAGCCCGCGGCCTTGCCCATGGTGCGCGGCCGGCTTCCCAGCGGCAGGTCGATGGTCACGGTCGTGCCCCGGCCCTCCTCGCTATTCAGGGCCACCTGTCCGCGGTGCCGCTCCACCGCCTCCTTGACCAGTGCCAGACCCAGGCCCGATCCGATGGCCTCCATCTGCCTGGCATTGGAAGCACGGTAGAACTCGGTGAAGAGCCGATCCCGCTCCCGGCTCGGAACGCCGATGCCCGTGTCCGACACTTCCACGTGCAGGCGCCTGCCCTTGCCCAACGAGAAGCCCACCGTCACGCGGCCGCCCGGCTGGGTGTACTTGATGGCGTTGGAGACGAGGTTCTCCATGATCTGCTTCAGGAGATCGCCCTCGCTGTACACGGGCGGGATGTCCTCCGCCGCCGTCACGCTGAAAGCCAGGGACTTGCGCTCCGCCTCCTCGGCGAAGGTCCGCTCGAGCTGGATGGCCAGATCGCTCACATCCACCTGCGTCGGAGTGATGGGCCGGCTGGCGTCGCGCGTCCGCGCCAGGTTCAGCAGCTCGCCGATGGCCTGGTTCAGGTCCCGCAGGCGGAAGTCGACGCGGCCCAGCACCTCGCGCTGCCGCTCGTCCAGCTCTCCCACGTAACCGCCCGTGAGCAGATCCAGGATGCCGAGGGATGCGGCCAGGGGCGCGCGCATGTTGTGCGCCACCTGCAGCATGAAGCGGGAGCGCTCGCGCATGAGGCGCTCGATCTCCTCGTAGGCGCGGGCGTTCTCGATGGCGATGGCGACGAGCTCCGCCGCCAGGCGGAAGAAATCGCTGTGGTCCTCGTCGAAGCGGTTCTCCTCGCTGCAGTAGGCGCCCAGGATGCCGATGACGCGTCCCTCCAGCACCAGGGGCGTCAGCAGGACCGAACGGATCCCGGCCGCGGCAAGATCGTCGTGGAGCTGGAATTGCTGCTGCCCCGTCACGGTCGCGAAGACGAGGGTCTCGCCGTCGACGATCCGCTGGTTGATGGGGCTCTGCGAAATCTGGACGACCTTGTCCTTCAGGAGCGATGCGAGCACGCCGTGCACGGCCACGAAGCGGAGGGACAGGCCATCCTCGCTGAGCATCTTCACGCCGATGACGCGCACCTTCATGACCGCCGCGAGCTCGGCGGTCACGATGTCGAGGACCTCCTGGAGCCGCGGCGTCGAGCCCACGGCGCGCATCATGGCGTAGAGGCTCGCGAGCTGGTCGTTCAGCCTGGCGACGTGCTCCGTGGCTTCCACCAGGTTGACGACACGCTCGCGAAGCCGACTCATGATGCGGTTGATCGCCAGGGCCGTGATCAGCACCGTCGCCGAGAAGAAGAGCAGCAGCACCCCCGCCTGGGCGTGATCGCGCTCGAAGGTGACGGTCCGGCCGCCATAGTCGTAGGCGTGGTAAGGCAGGCAACCCCGGGCCTGCAGGACGGCCAGGAGCCACATGCCGCCGGCGGCGATCGTCGCGAAGGAGTAGGCCGTGGCCGGCCGGAACAGGATGCCGGCGAAGATGACATGGAAGATGAAGAAGAAGATCAGCGGGCTGGCGGCGCCACCGGTGAAGAAGATGAGCAGGAACATCGCCAGGTAATCGAGGCCAACCTGCAGGAGTGAGTAGAGGTTGTCCCGGTCGAGGGCCCGCTGGCTTTCCTCTGGCGTCAGCGCGAACCGGACGGCGAAGATGGAGTTGTAGAGCAGGATGAAGCCGGCCACGAGAAGGATGGAGCGCTGCTCGAACGTGAAGCCGAGGAGCCGGCCGATGATGATGGCCGCTATGATGGCCGGCGGTACCGCCCAGCGCAGGCGGACCTGCCAGAATCCCCGCCGCCCCCAGATCCGGGAAAGCGTCGACTCGGCGCCCTGGAACTCCCCGTATGCGCGCCGGAGGTAAGAGCGACGGGACTCACCGACCATGATATCCTCGCTGCGTGTAATGAGGAAATTTCATAGGCTACATTATACAAGAAGGGCAACTTGTATACCAAAAAATCACCGTGCTCCATGGACCGAGCCCAGATTCCGTCGTGGATGTCGCCATGGCGAGAAGCGGCCCGCGTCGCGCCTCCGGGAAGAGGCGGCGATTCCGATGGCCGCCTAGGATCCGAAGCGGGCCCGGTGCTGCACCCGGAGCCAGTCGTACCAGGCCTCGAGTCCCTCGCCCGTGCGGGCGCTGACCTTGAACAGGGGCGCCCGGGTGTTGATGCGGGCCAGGTCGGCCCGGACGATCTCGTCGCTGAACTCCAGGAGGCCGGCCAGGTCCATCTTGTTGATGAGGATGACGTCGGCGGGCTGGAAGATGGTCGGGTACTTGGCCACCTTGTCGGGCCCCTCGGGCACCGACAGCAGGACGACGCGCAGGTGCTCGCCCAGGTCGTAGCTGGCCGGGCAGACCATGTTGCCCACGTTCTCGATGAAGAGCAGGTCCAGGTCCTTCAGGGCCAGCGTGTCCAGGGCGTCGGCCACCTGGGTGGCCTGGAGGTGGCAGCCGCCCTCGGTGTTGATCTGCGCGACCTCCACGGCCAGGCCGCCCAGCCGCTCGGCGTCGCGGGTGGTCTGCAGGTCCCCCACCACCACGGCCGAGCGCAGCCCGGGCGCCAGGGCCGGGATGGTCCTCTCCAGCAGGGCCGTCTTGCCGCTGCCGGGCGCGCTGGTGATGTTCAGCACCAGGATGCCGGCCGCCTCCAGGCGCTTGCGGTTGACCTCGGCCACGGCGTCGTTGGCCTTCAGGACGCTACGGACCACGCTGATCTTCGTCATCGCCATTCCCTCTCTGTTCGCAGCTCACTGAACTGAGGATGATGTCCCGCCCCTGGAGGATCGTCACGTCGGCCACGCCGCAGCGCTCGCAGAGGTAGGCGTCGATCTCGGGCTCGAAGCGGTGGCCGCAGCGGCGGCACTCGGCCAGGGCCGGCTCGATCTCCAGGTGCAGCTCGGCGCCCTCGGCCACGGTGCCCTCGGCCAGGCAGGCGAAGGCCATGTCCAGCGCCTCGGGGACGATGCCGGCCAGGACGCCGGCGCGGACGGTCACCGACTCCACGCGCGCGATGGCGTTCTCGATGGCCAGCTCCTCGAGCTGGCGCATCAGGTCCTCGGCGATGGACATCTCGTGCATGGCGCCCCCCTAGCAGATCCGCGGCAGCTGCTCGCCGTAGGGCCGGCTCACCAGGCGGCGCCCGCCGCCGCGCGTGAGCAGCTCCACCAGGGGCGGCGCGGCCTTCGTGAAGCGGCCCACCAGCGCCGCGTGGCGGCCCAGGGGATGGGCGCGGCAGGCGGCCAGGACGCGCTCGGCGTCGGCGGCGGCGACGGCGGCCACCACCTTGCCCTCGTTGGCGATGGTCAGCGGATCGAGGCCCAGCAGCTCGGCCGCGCCCAGGACCGCCCGCGACAGGGGCAGCGCGGCCTCCTCGATCTCGAGGGACAGCCCGCTGTCCTCGGCCAGGTCGGCCAGCACCCCCGCCAGGCCGCCGCGCGTGGGATCGCGCAGGAACTTCACGTCGCCGCCCGTGGCGAGCAGGGCCTCGACCAGGCCGTTCAGGGGGGCCGCGTCGCTCCTGATCTCCGTCTCGAAGGCCAGGCCCTCGCGCACGGACAGGACGGCCAGGCCGTGCTCGGCCAGGTGGCCCGAGACCAGCACGGCGTCGCCCGCCGCGATGCGCCCGGCGTCCACCGTGAAGCCCTCGGGCAAGACGCCCACGCCCGCCGTGTTGATGATGAGGCCGTCCTCGCCGCGGCGCTCGATGACCTTGGTGTCGCCCGTGGCCACGGGCACGCCGGCCTCGGCGGCGGCCGCCGCCACCGAGTCCAGCACGCGGTCGAGCAGGGCCAGCGGCAGCCCCTCCTCGATGACGAGCCCCAGGCTCAGGGCCACGGGCCGCGCGCCCATGACGGCCAGGTCGTTGACGGTGCCGCAGACGGCCAGGCGGCCGATGTCGCCGCCGGGGAAGACCAGCGGCGCCACGACGAAGGAGTCCGTCGTGAAGCAGAGGCGCCCGTCCAGGGGCGGCAGGACGGCGCTGTCCATGAGCGGCCGCAGCAGGGCATTGTCCAGACGGGGCAGGACGTGCTCGGCCAGCAGCTCGCGGGTCAGCTCGCCGCCGCCGCCGTGTGCCATGAGGACGCGCGCCTCGTCGGCGCCGGCCGCATCAGAGTCGGTCGCGCGGGTCTTCTCCAGCGCGTCCCTCGCGGTCTTCTTCAGGTCCTCGATCATCGGCTCTCCCCGCGGCCGCCGCCGGGTCGCCCGTACTTGTACCACGCCGCGCAGCTCCCCTCGCTGGAGACCATGCAGGGCCCCACGGGCTGCAGGGGCGTGCAGGCCACGCCGAACAGGCCGCACTCGGGCGGGTCCAGCTTGCCCTGGATGACCTCGCCGCAGCGGCAGCCCGGCGGGCTGGCGTCGGGCCCCTCGGCCACGCCGAAGTGGACGCGGGCGTCGTAGCGCCGGTAGGCGGGCTTCAGCTCGAGGCCGCTCGCCGGCAGTGTCCCCATCGCCCGCCACACGGCCGGCGCCGGGCGGAAGACCCGGTCCACCAGTTGCCGGGCCACCGCGTTGCCCGCCTCGGCCACGGCGAGGTCGTACGCGTTCTCCACGCGGGCCTCGCCGGCGACGACCTGGCGCACCAGCATCAGCACGGCCTCGAGCATGCCCGCCAGCTCGAAGCCCGCCACGACGCAGGGCCGGCCGTGCTTCTCGGCCACGGGCCGGTAGGCCGCCGAGCCGATGATGACGCTCACGTGCCCCGGGCAGAGGAAGCCGTCGATGGGCACCTCGCCGCCGGCCAGGAGGGCCTCCATGGCCGGGATCACCAGCTTGTGGCCGGGCAGGACGAAGAAGTTGTCCACGCCGCCGGCCTCGGCCTCGAGGATCGTCGCCGCCGTGGCCGGCGTCGTCGTCTCGAAGCCCACGGCCAGGAAGACCACCTGGTGCTCGGGCCGCTCGCGGGCGAGGCGCAGGGCGTCACGGGCCGAGTAGACCACGGTGACGTCGCCGCCGCGCCCGCGCTGCTTCTCGAGGCTGCCCGTGCGGCCGGGCACGCGGATCATGTCGCCGTAGGTGGCCACGGTGACGTCGGGCCAGGCGGCCAGCTCGCAGGCCAGGTCCACGTAGCCCTGGCCGGTGACGCAGACCGGGCAGCCGGGCCCGCTGATCAGGCGCAGCTCCGGCGGCAGCAGGCTGCGCGCGCCCGTGCGGAAGAGGTTCACCGTGTGGGTGCCGCAGACCTCCATGAGGGTGACGCGGCGTCCCGCCAGCGTGCTGGCGATCTCGTCGGCGAGGCTGCGGGCGTCACGGGGCGGCATGCTCTCCCCCGGGCCGGATCAGTGCGTGGACGGTTCGGAAGGCTCCGCGCCCCCCCGCGGCGCGGGAGGCAGGCCGGCCGGGCCGTCGGGCTCGTCGCCGAGGGCCAGGCGCAGGGAGGTGAAGGTCTCGCGGGCCTCGTCCTCGTCGAGGATCGTCAGGGCGAAGCCGGCGTGGACGAGCACCCAGTCGCCGGCCCTGGCCTCGGGAGTCATGGCCAGGGAGGCCTCCACGCGGCTGCCCTGGAAGTCGACGGTGGCGATGGGGCCGGCCGCGTCGCCGTCGACGTCGCGGACGCTGAGAATCTTGCCGGGAACGGCCAGGCACATGATCGGTCCTCGCGAGGGTGTGGGCGGGCGCTCAGCGGCCGTCGCGTTCCAGGCGGGCGGCGGCCGAGACGGCCTGCCCGAGGGATACGCCGCCGTCGCCCGGCGGAACAAGATGGTGAATATACACGCGCAGGCCGGCGGCGCGCAACCGGGCGCGGACGCGGGCCAGCAGGATGCGGTTGGCGAAGCTGCCGCCCGTCAGGACGACACGGTCCAGGCCGGCGTCGCGAGCGGCTGCGGCCGTCCCCGCGGCCAGCATTTCGGACAGGGCGAGGTGGAAGGCGTAGGCCAGCTCGCCGGACGGGCGGCCGGCGGCGAGGCCGTCCACGAGGCCCGCGACCAGGGGGCGGAAGTCGAGGACCAGCCCGCCGGCGCCCCCCGCCACGGCCCAGGGCAGGGGCGCGGGCTCGGGCGCGGGCTTCAGGCCCAGCGCGGCGGCGTCGCCGCCGGCGGCGCGCACGGCCTCGGCCTCGAGGGCCATGGGCGCCTCGGCCTCGTGGCGGTTGGCGTCGCGGACGCCTAGCAGGAAGGCGGCGCCGTCGAAGAGGCGACCCAGGCTGCTGGTGCGCAGGGCACGCTCGCCCTGGGCGGCCAGGCGGCGGCGAGCCAGGTCCACGGCGCGTGGATCGCTGCGCGCGAGGGCGTCGCGCGCAGCGGCGGGCGGGTCGTCGCCGTAGGTCTCGCCGAGGAGGGCCAGGGCCGGTCGCCAGGTCTCGCGGGCGGCGGCGTCGCCGCCGACGAGGGGGAAGGGCCGCAGGTGTCCGGCGCGCCGGTAGCCGGCGGCATCGGCGGCCAGCAGCTCGCAGCCCCAGACGGTGCCGTCGGGCCCCCAGCCCGTGCCGTCGATGGCCAGGCCCATGACCTCGCCGTCGAGGTGGTGCTCGGCCAGGCAGGCGGCCACGTGGGCGTGGTGGTGCTGCACCTCGACGCGGGGCAGGTCCAGGGAGCGCGCCCAGCGCGTGGCCTGGTAGTCGGGATGGAGGTCGCAGGCCAGGGCCGCCGGCGCGATGTCGAGCAGCTCCTGCAGCCGCGCGACGGCCGAGAGGAAGTTGCGGTAGGTCTCCGGGTTGTCCAGGTCGCCCAGGTGCTCGCTGAGGACGGCCTCGCGGCCCGCGGCCAGGCAGACCGTGGACTTGAGCTCGGCCCCCACCGCCAGGATGGGCACGGGCGTTTCGCGGGCGAGGACGATGGGCGCGGGCACGGTGCCGCGCGCGCGGCGCAGGGGGAAGAGCGCGGGCACGGGCGCGCCGCCCGGCTCGGGCAGGGCGAGGCTGGCCACCACGGAGTCGTCCACGCGCCGCTCGATGTCCCGGTCGTGCAGGAGGAAGGCGTCGGCGATGGCGCCCAGACGGCGCACCGCCTCGTCATTGTCGGCGCAGAGGGGCTCGGCGCTGGGGTTGCCCGAGGTCATCACCAGGGGGCCGAGGCGGCCGCCGCCTGGCAGCTCCGTCTCGAAGAGCAGGACGTGCAGGGGCGTGTAGGGCAGCATGACGCCGAGGGTGTCGCTGCCGGGGGCCACGTGGCGGCTGACGGGCGCGCCTGGCCGCGCGGCCGCCAGGACGATGGGGTGCGCGGGGCTAGCGAGCACCGCCTCGGCCGCCGCGTCGAGATCGACGAGGCGGCGGGCTTCCGCGAGGCCCCGCACCATGAGGGCCAGGGGCTTGGCCTCGCGGCTCTTGCGCTCGCGCAGGCGGGCGACGACGGCGTCGTCGTCGGCGCGGCAGGCCAGGTGGAAGCCGCCCAGGCCCTTGACGGCGAGGATGGCGCCGGCGGCCAGGCGGCGCGCTGCCTCGGCGACGGCCTCGCCGCCGCCAGTGGCTTCATCGGCTGGCGTCAGGATGTTGCCGGCGGCGTCGGCCAGCCAGGCGCGGGGCCCGCAGACGGGGCAGGCGTCGGGCTGCGCGTGGAAGCGCCGGTCGGCGGGGTCGGCGTACTCGCGGCGGCAGTCGGGGCACATGGCGAAGGCCGCCATGGTGGTCCGCTCGCGGTCGTAGGGCACGCCGCGGATGATGGAGTAGCGCGGCCCGCAGTTGGTGCAGTTGATGAAGGGGTAGCGGTGGCGGCGGTCGGCGGGATCGAGCAGCTCGCGGCGGCAGTCGGCGCAGACGGCCGTGTCGGGGGTGATCTCGGCGCGCCGCTCGCCGGCCCGGTCGCTGGGCGCGATGACGAAGGCCGCGTCGCCCGCGGGCGCCAGCTCGATGGCGCGCTTCCCGGTGATCTCGACCAGGGGCGGCCACTCGCTCATGAGGCGGCGCTCGAAGCGGTCGAGGGCGGCGGGCGGGCCCTCGGCCTCGACGAAGGCGCCGCGGGGGTCGTTGCCCACGCGGCCGGCCAGGCCCTCCCCGGTGGCGAGGCGGTAGACCCAGGGGCGGAAGCCCACGCCCTGCACGCGGCCGCGCAGCTCGTAGCGACGGCGGCGGCGGTCCTCGCCTGGCTTCGATTTCGTGGCCACGGGGTCCCCTTGCGTGGTGGCGGTTCCGGCACGCGCGGCGCCGGTTCGGCGCGGTGTCCACTTCCCGCCAATATAGCAAAGGGGTCGCGGTCTGTCGCGCGGGCGGCGGGGCTTGCCGCGGCGGCGGGCCGCCCCTAGAATGGCGGCCCGAAAGGAGGCCTCCATGGCCGAGCGCCCCAACGTCGAGTACCTGGATCCCACCAAGCTGGCCCGGACGCCCGACACGTTCAGCGCGGCCGAGGCGGGCGTGCTGGACGAGGTCAACCGGCGGGTGGCGGCGGGCCAGAGCCTGGACGCCGTCATGGACTGGTTCTTCGCGGCCACGCGGGCCATCCACCCCTGCGACCGCATCGGCCTGGCCTTCCTGGAGGAAGGCGGCCGGCGCCTGGTGGCTGGCTGGACGAGGACCCTCTACGAGCCCGTGCGCCTGCGCGACGGCTACGCCGAGGACCTGCGCGGCAGCTCCCTGGAGCGGGTGCTGCGCGAGGGCAGCGTGCGGATCATCCACGACCTCGCGCGATACGGCGAGGAGCACCCCGACAGCGTCTCGACGAAGCTGCTGCGCCTGGAGGGCGTGGCGTCCAACATGACCTGCCCGCTGACGGTGGAGGGCCGGCGCGTGGGCGTGATGTTCCGCAGCTCGCGCGAGGCGGGCGTCTACGACGCCCACCAGGCGCGCCTGCACCTGGCCGTGGCCGAGCGGCTGGGGCAGGCGGTGGAGAAGGCCTGGCGCATCGAGCAGCTCGAGGC
Source organism: Candidatus Krumholzibacteriota bacterium (assembly GCA_016933175.1). Classification (GTDB taxonomy): domain Bacteria; phylum Krumholzibacteriota; class Krumholzibacteriia; order JACNKJ01; family JACNKJ01; genus JAFGBK01. The sequence goes on from JAFGBK010000126.1 coordinate 11,403, forward strand.
GGCCAACCGCGCCTACACGGAGATGCTGGGCTTCGTCAGCCACGAGCTGAAGAGCCCGCTGGCGTCGCTGGTGATGGACGCCGAGCTGCTGACCGAGGGCCTGCTGGGCGCGCTCAGCGACGAGCAGGCCGAGCGCGTGCGGAAGATGGCCGGCAAGGCCCACTACCTGATGGGGCTGGTCAAGGAGTACCTGGACCTGGCGCGGGTGGAGGGCGGCGGCCTGGCGCTCGACGCGAGGGAGGACGTGGACTTCGTCGGGCAGGTGCTGGAGCCGTCCGTGGAGCTGATCGCCGCGCAGCTCGCGGCGACGGGCGCGCGCCTGGAGCGTGACGTGCAGGATCCCATGCCGGGCGTCGAGTGCGACCCGGAGCTGCTGAAGATCGTCCTGGTCAACCTGCTGGGCAACGCCGTCAAGTACGGCCGCGAGGCGGACGGGCAGGTGCGCGTGGCGGCGCGCGTGGCCGGGGGCGCCCTGCGGGTGTCGGTGTGGAACGCCGGGCCGGGCTTCCCGCCCGAGGCGCGCTCGCGGCTCTTCAAGCGGTTCTCGCGCGTGCCGTCGGCCGAGCTGATGAAGCGCAGGGGCACGGGCGTGGGGCTCTACACGGCCTGGCGCATCGTGCAGCTCCACGGCGGGCGGATCCGCGCGGACTCGCGCGAGGGCGAGTGGGCGGAGTTCGCCTTCACGATCCCGCAGCCTCTGGGGGCGATGGCCGGTGCGGAGGATACCGCGCCCTGACGCCGGTCGCGGCAGGCGGCGCGCAACAACGCATTGTCACTTCGCGCATTGCGGCACTGTGATTCCCGTGGCGCCCTTGACACTGCCTTCACGCGCGGGTATATTGCGCAGCACGTTGACGCGGGGTGGAGCAGTCCGGTAGCTCGTTGGGCTCATAACCCAAAGGTCGGAGGTTCGAATCCTCCCCCCGCCACCGCAGCAAGCAGGCCGTTTCCAACCACTTGCGGGGACGGCCTGTTCTGTTTCAGGCGAGCTTCTGGACGTCCCTGTCAATGGGATGATCGCTAGTCGCTGCTCTCGAACAGGTCCCTCAAGACCAGCCTGAGCGCCACCGTCTCGCCGTCCCTATCGACCACGAAGGCATGCTCCGTCCCCGGCTCCTCGATCAGCAGGGCATGGAGCGCGACAAGCCCGCCGAAGCGGTCGACGCCGGTGCCGTCGATGCTGACCACGATGTCGCCCTCGCGGAATCCAGCCTCCTCCGCTGGGGTGCCGGGCGAGACGTACAGGACTTCGCACGCCTCCTCCGGGCGCCAGAGCTGGAGCCCGCTCATGTCAACAGGGAAGTCCTTTCCGAAGTTCTCGCCCTTCTCGACGATGACCTGCTGCCTGTCGTAGTCGAGGTAGAGCACGAAGTGCCTGAACAACGAATTGCCGAGATTCCCGGCCAGCTCACCCTCGCGAAGCTCCCCCCCAGCGTCCATCTTGCAGTTGGCCGACGCGATCACCGGCTCCTCGACCGTATGCCCCCCGAACTCGATGGTCCCGTATCGCGAGTAGCGTCGCAGCGCCCGACCGCCCGCCCCGGACATCACTCCGAGGACTCCGTCGGAGCGTCCCAGTCCGCTCACCTGCGCGTACCGTGTATGGAAGTACAGCCCTCCGGCGCCGAGATCCAGCATCCAAAGGCCCGTATGGACGCCGTCCACCGTGGCTTCGGCTCTGAAGGTGTTGTCCACGAGAGGTGCGTCGAGCACGGTTCCGTGTCCGGTATACTCGAAGCTCTCGGGATCGAACAACGTGAGGGTCTCGTTCGCGTAGTCCACCCTGGTCACGAAGCGCGAGAGAAAATCGTAGCCGAGTATGCCCAGGACCTCGAGGTCGGAGATGCGTCGGAACAGGCCCACGAAGTCAAGAGCCGCAACCTGCTGCTCCTCGACCTCGATGCCGCCAACCCTGAAAGGCGGCAGCGTGGTGAACGCAAGCTGCACAGCTTCGGTGGCGCTCTCGGCCAGCATCTCGCCACTGAGTGGAAGCCCCAGGTCCGCTGCGTACCCGCTATCGATGACCGACACGCTCGCGCCCGAGTCCACCACCCACATCGATTCCTTGCCGTCGATGCTGATGGTCGCGAAGATGTGATTCTCGATGAACTGGAACGGCACGACCGCTCGATCGCCTCCGTCGAGGAAGATATAGTCCCTGGCGCCGCCCTCCGGCGGGTCGAACAGGCGCGGGTCGATCTCGACGCCGACCTCGAAGGAGGTCGTCAGTATCGTCTGCTCTTCTCCCGCGGGCCGGATCACGACGTCCTGCCTGAACGGACGGATCACCCCGTCGACCTCCCGGTAGTCCGAGTAGACGATGTGCTGCTGCGCGTCCGGGTGATTGAGCTCCGATCTCCTCATGAGGAAGCTCGAGGTGCTGATGAACCAGAGCCGCATCGCGTTGTCGATCGAGTTGTCGATGCGCAGGACGTAGCAGAGATCGCCCTCGATGTCGCGTGTCCCCACGAGCCTGATGGTGAAGGTGCTCGACGCCGGATCGAGGTGCTCGAAGAGGGCCAGCCTCCTCTCGCCTTCCCGGCGGGCGAGCGCGTAGGGATCTCGCTCGATCCGGAGCTTGCCGTTGGTATCCAGCGCCCACGCGGTTGCCCCGTTGTCTCCGGCGGAATACAAGAGCACTCCGAGGTCGAGGACCTCCCGGCTACGATCGGGTCGAATTTCCCAGTGCTCGAGGGTGCCGCTGAGGCCGGCCGTGCTGATGTCGGCGACGAAGTGCAGGGACTCCTGTGCCTTGAGTCTCTCGAGGCCGCCGACGGCGTCGTAATGCGCCTCCAGGATCTCGTAGGGGTCGACCAGCTCGGCGCCCGCAGCCGTCACGGATGTGACGAGGACGACTGCCAGGGCGGCCAGCCTGGGAATGCCGCTTCTGCTCATTTGCTACCTCCGTCGCTCGATGAACGGCACCCGTCCAGGGGCATTCGTCCGGCGCGGCCCTCCCGAATACAGGCACGCGCATCGTCCGCCCTGCGCCCTTCGTACATCTACTCTCTGCTGCTCGGGGCCGTCGTTGCGCCTGAGGGCCGCGACGGCCCGGCGGATTCCGCGCGGCGCTTGATCCCCAGAAGGCACTTCCGCATCATGAAGAACTCGAACGTGTCCCACACGAATTTCATCTGAGCATCGCCCATCTGCGCCCGCACCCGGGTGACGAGGCGCGTCCGGCCGGGCCCCGCCTCGTGCAGTTCCCAGACCCACGTGAGGAAGGCCGGCTCCGTTGCGAGCACGAGAAGCCGGTGGGGCTCCAGGGCTCTCACGAAGACGCTACCGGACCTGTCCAGGGGGATCCGGTCTCCGATCCGGACATCCTGGAGCTCGGGGTGGATTCGTTCCGCGCTGGGTGCACCGCCGTTGTCGAGCGAATCATAGCTGTAGAAGCCGGCCCTCTTGTATCCCATCTGGACGATCCAGGGCCAGACCTCCTCGGGGCCCGCTTCGATCGTGATCGCCCGCGTCGGACTGAAGTTCGCGTCCCGGCACAGCTCATCGCCCGCCATCTTCCGGTGGATCTCCTCCTCCGTCGCGCCCCATCCCAGGTTCCAGGGAAGATAGACGTAGTGGAACAGGCCGGCAGCGGTGACGAGGCACGCGATGACCACGGCGGCGATCCGGAGCCGCCTCGCCGCGGAGGGCCCGGTCTCCCGCCTCGCGGCCTCGCGGGCGGCCGGCCGCCCGCGTCCGAGGCGATGCGGCAGGGCGAGGTACGCGGCCAGTCCGGCGGGCACGAGAAAGACGGGCGCGAGAACGAACCGCCCCAGATCCCGGGCTCCGAGGAAGTTGAAGACCGCGCCGGCCAGCATGCACAGCGAGAAGACCCAGAGGCCGGCCGAGCACAGCCTCCGCAGCAGGCGACGATCCGTCCAGTAGGCCCGGCAGAGACCCAGGAGGGCCGCCAGCAGCATCCCGGCCGCGAGCATCCACGTGACGACGCGCACGGGCCCCGATACCGTGTCCGGGGGAATGTCGCCGGGGGGCGCGTTCATCACGGCCGCGAGAAGCCACATCCCGCCCAGAGCCCAGTAGGCATGAAGAGCCGCCCCGAGCACCATCATGACGGCCAGCGCCCATGCGGCCGACCGCCGGCCCGTACCATGCATGGTGGATGCCTCCCGCGCGCGAGGTAGGTGAGCCAGACCCCGATTGTCCGAGCGCTTTCAAGTCGGACATGGGATGCGGGGAATTGCGAGACCGTTGATAGGGAATACGAAAGAGCGGCGGACATCGTTTCACGAGCGGAGGGAGCATGCCGTGAGGCGCGGCGCATGGCCGGGGCGGCGCTGCGGCGGGCCAGCGCCGGGGGCTCCCGCGGAATAACCCGCGCCGCCCTAGCGGATCGCTTCGTAGTGGACCCGCACCCGGCCGCGCTGGACGGTGTACCAGACGTAGACGCACGGGCTGAACGCGGCGGCGCGATCCCGGCCGCCCGAGACCTCGTGGACGTCGAGCTGCGGCATCTCGTAGCGCACGGCGGCCTCCAGGAAGCGAACCGGCACCTGGGCGTTCTCGACGACGAGGGTCGGCAGGTCCGGATGCGCCCTGGCGCCCTCCAGCATGGTCGCGACATAGGGCCTGAAAGCCTGGCCGTTCATCGCCCACTTCGCTTCCGTCACGCGGTTGTACCTGACGCAGCTGACGCAGACCAGGAGGACGATGGCCGCGCCCGCGATCATCCGGCCCGGCTTCCGCGATTCCCACAACCTGGAGAGCAGGATCGCCCACACGAGGACGAGACCGACGGCGGCCAGGTAGTAGTAGCGGGACTGCTGGATGGTCTGGTAGTGCAGGAAGCGATAGCGGAAGAAGGCGGTGGGCAGCAGCGCCACGAGCAGCCAGCCCAGGGCGAGGATCATCGGCCGGGCCTTCTTCAGGCGGATCCCGACCCACAGCAGGAGCCCGAGCAGCGGCAGTGCCAGGATCTCCGGCAGGAAGGGGTTCGCGAGCTGCGGGATCCGCGTGGCGTCGGGACTCAGGAGCTTGACCAGGGGCCTGGGGTACAGCAGGCTCAGGACGCCGCCGCCCAGGTTGCGGATGGCGTGGAATCCGATGCCCCACTCCGAGTTCCCGAGCCCGCCCAGGGCGAGCAGCCTCAGCGCGAAGTACAGGGCCGTGACGACGCCGAAGGAGACGACCGCCTCCCTGCGCACGAGCGGGCGCTCCGGCCGGCCGCGGGCGAGGACGGCGATCAGCACGACGAGGGGGAACCCGACGACGGCGGTCTCCTTGGCCGCGAGGGCGAGGACGTACAGGGCGACGGACAGCCCCAGGGCGAGCCGCCTCCGTCCGGGCCAGGACAGGAGCGCGACCAGCGAGGCCAGCAGGAAGAAGGAGGCGAGCAGGGTCGTCCGGGCGCTGATCCAGAGCACCGCGCCGATGTGGCTGTCGGTCACCGCGAAGAGGCAGGCGGCCGCCAGGGCGACCGTCGGTTTGCGGAGAAGCAGGCGGACGAGCTGGAACACGAGCAGGGTGTTGAGGACGTGCAGCAGGAGGTTGAAGCGGTTGTACAGGGCGACGTCGCCCGGGAACAGCCTCTCCTGGGCCCAGAACGAGAGGTTCACCAGCGGGCGGAAGAAGCCGATCACGCGGTGCGTCGCGAGGTTGCCCGGCGTCATCGTGTTGCGGGCGTCGTTCAGCCAGACGAAGTCGTCGTTCACGAACAGGTTGTCCGAGACGCCCCGGAAGTTGACCAGGCAGGCGACGACCAGGCAGGCGACGATCGCGGCGTGAGCGGCGATGTAGACGTTCCGCCCCGCGGACGCCGAGACGAAGCGATCGAGGGGATCGCGGGGAGCATCCTGCTTGGTGCGGCGTCGACGACCCATTCCTGGACTTCCGCTCTCGCTTCGATCTGCGGTCTTCCCGTCCAGGATACTCCCCGAGCGAAGCCGCTTGGAACCGGAAAAAGGCGCCCGCCCCGCTCGGCGGTTCGCATCTTCCCCCGCC
>JAFGBK010000127.1 GCA_016933175.1 Candidatus Krumholzibacteriota bacterium
GAAGGCCGGGTTGCTCACGTCGTGGCAGATGCCGCACAGGCCGGCTTCCAGGTGGAAGGGCGAGTGGAGGAACTGGTGGTCGGCCTGGGCATCGGCGTAGGGTCCGCGGCGTATGGGATCGGGGTCGGTGACGAACATGCCGTTGGCGTAGGCCGGCGGCAGCGGGTCGATGGCCGCCAGGATGGCCTCGTCCGCCGCCGGGCTGACGCCGGGCACGTAGCTGTGATCCACCAGCCGGTGGCAGTAGTCGCACTGGACGCTCTGGCGGTCCTTGGCCGTCATCATGCCGCCCGAGGTGTCGAAGGAGTGCCCCTCCTGCCAGCCGCCGGGGCTGTGGCAGCGCAGGCAGAGGTCGCCCGAGGCCGGCGCGTCCTGCTCGGCGATGGCCAGCAGGGCCAGCATCAGCGGATCGCGCATGGCATTGGCCATCATGGATCCGCGCCAGTTGTGCCAGGGCTCGACGGCGTGGTTGTAGTCGCCGTGGCAGGTGACGCAGTTGGCGCCGGGGTCCTCAAGGACGCCGCTCGTCAGGGGCTGCGTGCCCGGCATCTTGAAGTCGCGCAGGGTGGTGGGCGCCGTGCCGGTGGTCAGGGGAGTGATGGAGAAGGGGCCGTTGCTGGCATCCTCGCCCCAGTTGCCGGCGCCATCGCGCGCCGAGACCTTGATGCGCGCCAGGTCGCCCGGGTAGTTGGGCACGAACATCAGGTAGCTGCCGTCGTTGGGCAGGTTGCGCGCCATGGGCTCCCAGTCGCCGCCGTCGTCGCCGGAGAGGTAGAGGTCGACGCGGGTGACGCCGCTGGGATCGTCGGCCGTCCAGGTGACGAGGACGGTGCCCGTGGCCGCCGCGATCTCGCCGCCGTCGGGCGTGAGCACGGTCACGGCCGGGGGATCCGTGTCCGAGCCGCCGGTGGGAGTCAGGAAGTCGACGAGATCGGCCTGGTTCACGTTCACGGTGTTGGCGACGTTCCCGGCCGTAAGACCCGGGAAGGTCGGCGTGTTGGGGAAGTTCACCGTGTCAGTGATCTCGACGAGGTTGCTGAAGCCGTCGTTGTCGGAGTCCAGGTCCTGGATGGCGAGGATGACATCCGCGGTGCTCGCGTACTGGCCGGAGTTGAGGCCCACCTGGACGTCGAGGCCGTAGGGATTGCGCGTGCCGCTGCCGTCGAAGTCGAAGTGGCAGACGCCGCAGTGGTTGGCGTTGCTCGGCACGTCGGTCAGCGCCGTGCCGTCGGCGGCGGGGTAGACGCTGAAGAAGGCGTTCTTGTACGGGTTGCGCGACAGCGAAGGATCGGCGTCGGCGACCAGGAACGCGATGGCGAGGATCAGGAGCGCGGGTACGCGATGTCTCGGCATGGCGACCTCCCCGGGGCAGCGGGTGGCCGGCTCGCCCTGCATGGCCTGGCGAGGCCGTCAGAGGCGGCCGTGATCGACCGGTATCATTCCAGGCGAACTATCAAGGATACCACTCGCGCGCGCCCCGATGGCGCGAAGAATGAAGTTCAGCCCGGTTTTCGGAGGCGTTCCGGTACCGGAGTTCCTGTTCCTTCGGGCGATGGGGTGACGCGCGCGCCGCGGCGTGCCAGAATCGCCGCGGGCGCCCGCCGGCGGCGCCGTCCGCGCATGAGGCCGCCGCGCCGGTCGCGCGAGAGGAGACGCTCGTGGCAAAGCCGTTGAACGGTCCCCGCGTGGGGACCCTCTGCCTTATCCAGCACTCCCATACGGACGTGGGCTATACGGAGCTCCAGGCGCGCGTGGCGCGATGGCACGCCGGGTTCATCCGGCAGGCCCTCGCCCTGGCCGCGGCCACGCGGGATCGCCCGCCCGGCGAGCGGTTCCGCTGGACCTGCGAGACCTTCTGGTCCGTGGAGCGCTTCCTCGAGGGGGCGGACGGCGGCGAGCGCGAGTCCTTCGCGCAGGCCGTCCGCGACGGGGAGATCGGCCTGTCGGCCAGCTACCTCAACTTCAACGAGCTGGCGGACGCCGGCCTGCTGGGCCGCCTGACGGCTCGCGTCGCTGATTACGGCGAGTCCATCGGCGTCCCGGTCCGTAGCGCCATGACGGCGGACGTCAACGGCCACGGCTGGGGCCTCGCGCAGGTTCTGCTCGATCACGGCGTCGAGAACCTCTTCGCCTGCGTCCACACGCACCACGGCCGCTACCCCCTCGACCGCCCCCAGCGCGGCTTCTGGTGGGAGGCGCCCGGCGGCGGCCGCCTCCTGGTCTGGAGCGGGGATCACTACCACTTCGGCAACGAGCTGGGGCTGGTCCCCGGCGCCGTCTCGTCCTACCTGACCAAGGACGAGTGCGACGCGGCGATGATCCACGGCGACGCCTGGGGCGTGGCCGAGCGGCGCATCCCGCGCTACTGCGAGCGGCTGGCGGCGCTGGGGCACCCCCTGGACTTCGCGCCGGTGATGGCCTCGGGGCTGCGCAGCGACAACGCGCCGCCCGGCAGCGCCGTGCCGGACCAGGTGGCGCGCTGGAACCGCGTGCACGGCGACGAGGTCCGCGTGGAGATGGTCACCCTGGACGCCTTCTTCGCCCGCCTGCGCGCCGCGGCGCCGGACCTGCCCGTCCATCGCGGCGACTGGCCCGACTGGTGGTCCGACGGGCCGGCCAGCGAACCGGCGGCCACACGCCTCTTCCGCCGCGCCCAGCGCGAGCTGGCGGCCCTGCGCTCGCTGCGCGCGGATACGGCTGCGGACATCGCCCTCCCGGTCGTCGACACCGAGCTGGCCCTTTACGCCGAGCACACCTTCGGCCATGCCGAGTCC
>JAFGBK010000128.1 GCA_016933175.1 Candidatus Krumholzibacteriota bacterium
GCGTCGATGCCCTCCTGGATGCGGGCGCCGCCGCTGTCGTTGATGAAGACGAAGGGATCGCCCGTCTTGAGGGCCGCCTGCATGACCTCGACGATCTTGCGGCAGTGGACGGCGCCCGCCGAGCCCCCCGCCACCGTGAAGTCCTGGCTGACGGCGTAGACCGGCCGGTCGCCGGCGATGCCGAAGCCCGTCACCACGCCCTCGGCGGGCATGGGCTTGCCCGCCATGCCGAAGTGGCTGCAGCCGTGCTTGATGAAGAGGTGGGACTCGTGGAAGGTGTCGGGCTCGAACAGCAGCGCGAGGCGCTCGCGGGCCGTCAGCTTGCCGGCTGCGTGCTGCTTCGCGATCCGCTCGTCGCCGCCGCCCTTGTACAGCTCGCCGCGACGCTGGCGGAGCTGCGCGATCTTCTTGGGGTCCATGCCGGTGCCGCTCCGTTTCGCTTTTCTGTAACCGGGATGGTGCGCTCCGGAACGGCATGTAGAGAAGAAAGCGCGGACGGCCTTGTCAACGGCCGGGGCGCGGAAAACCATGCCTGGCGACTTGTCGGACCGTCGCCGGGATGGTATACGCAGCCCGGTGACAGCAACGGGAGGTCCCGGCCCTGGACGCGCTTCTCGCCCTCGACCGCCAGCTCTTCGCCCTCCTCAACGGCGCCGGCGCCCCCGCCTGGGTGGATGCGTTCTTCGTCTTCATCACGCGGGACGAGGGGCTGCGCCTGCCCATGGTCGCGCTCTGGCTCCTGCTCCTCGCGGGCTGCGGGCCCCGCTGGCGCCGCCGCGCCCTCTGGCTCGTGCCCCTCGTCGCGATCAGCGACAGCCTCACCAGCCACGTGCTCAAGGAGCTCTTCGCCCGCTCCCGCCCCTGCCACGAGGAACTGGCCGGCCTGCGCCTGCTCGTCGACTGCGGGCCCGGGTTCAGCTTCCCCAGCACCCACGCGGCCAACATGGGCGCCGCCGGCGTCTTCCTCATGCGCGGCGTGCGGCGCTGGCGGCGTCGCCCGGCGGTGCTGGTCCTGCCAGTGCTGGTGGCCTACAGCCGCGTCCACGTGGGCGTGCACTGGCCCCTGGACGTGCTCGCCGGCTTCGCCACGGGCACCCTGCTCGCCCTGGCCGCCGAGGCCGGGCTGCGGCGCCTGCCCTGGCGCCGCCTGCGCCTGACGCCGCCGCCCGGCAGCGGGACCTGATCCGCGCCGGCCACGCCCGGCGCCGGCCGCCTGGACGGCCCTCCGGAGCGTGCAAAGGGAGAGTGCCGCCTCCCCGCCACCCGCCAGTCGCACGCCGCACCGGGAAATCCCGCCCCCCTAGCGGCACGCAAGGTCCCTCCTGAGCCCCCGCGCGTAGTGGCATACCGGTTGCTGTTGCCGAGCGCCGGGAAGCACGCGCCGGGGTTTCCTCGATCTACCACCTCGCAGATCGAATGAAATCCCCCACTTACCGCGACGAGAAAGAATCGGGAAGCCTTCGGCGCCGTCCGATCCATTGGAGGGAGGCAACAAATGCCGGTCCGTCCCGCCATCCGGGCCCTCCGGGCCCTCGCCCTGTCCATGCTCCTGATCGGCCTGGGCGCCGGCGCCGGCCGCGCCTGGGACTACACGGAGCTGACGGTCATCGACCCGGTCATGGTCGACGGGAATCCCGCCGTCACGGTCGGTCAGGGCTTCAGCGTGCGCGTGCGCACCATGAACGACGGCGGCACCGTCGACACCAGCGTCAACGCGCTGCTCTTCGAGCTCTACACCACGCATGGCGCGACCCTGCCCCCCGCGACCTACATCACCAGCGGCGAGCTGCAGATGGACAACGTCGTCTTCAACGCGCCGGGCACGGGCATCCAGCTCGAGGCCCGCTGCGTGGACGACGTGACCGCGCCCCGGGGCTACGAGTGGATCAACTGCTACCCCTTCGTGGATCACTTCAACGTCAGCGTCCCGTCGGGCGCCAAGTACGTGGGCCAGGACATCGCCGTGACGATCACCGCCGTCAGCGGCGCCGGCGTTCCCATCGGCAACTTCGCCGACGACGTCACCCTGGCGGCCGCCGTCGGCCACCTGGACGCCGGGCCGACGCAGTTCGTCAGCGGCGGCGTCTTCGACCACGGCGCCGTCACCGTGAACGTGCGCTTCCTGGGCACCGGCATCCTGACCCGCGAGAACACCCTCACCGTCACGGGCAGCCGCATCTACCCCGGCCAGACGGAGTACCCGACGGGCAGCGCCGTCGTGACGCCCCTGTGGCCCGCGGACCTGGACGGCGTGGTGCTGCTGCTCCCCGGCGAGACCCTGACCCCCGGCGTGCCGCCCGGCAAGTCCGGCACCCCGAACGCGCAGCCCGCCGGCGCGCCCTTCGACGTCACGGTCTATGCCGTCGATCCCTGGTGGAACCCCGTCCTGGACACGGACCCGGCCCTGCCCGTGGACCTGGCCTTCGCCACCAGCGACACCCATCCCCTGGTGGTGCTGCCGCCGCCCGCCAGCCTAGGCTCCAGCGTGCTGCCGGACGAGAGCGCCACCCTGGTCACTGCCGGCGTGCAGAGCCTCTCGGTGACGGCCTCGGGGCCCGTCAGCGACGTCAGCAACAGCTTCGTGGACGTGGCGCCCGAGGGCCTCGACCACTTCGCCTTCAACTACGTCATCTGGGACACCCTCGACGTCCAGGTGACCACGCAGCCCTTCGACGTGCAGATCACGGCGCGCGACTTCTACGACAACCTCTACCCCTTCGACGGTTCCGTCTCCCTGCGGGTCCGCTACGGCGTCGACGAGAGCGAGGACTACATCATCGCCGGCAGCACGACCTTCGTGAACGGGCAGCTGGCCACCGACGTCCAGGTGACGCGGCGCTTCTACTCCTGCCAGCTCGTCTGCGACAGCGGCGGCAGCGCGGCCACGGCCAGCGGCAACTTCCAGGTGAATCCCGGCCCCCTGGCCTCCTTCCTGGTGACCCTACCCGGCCAGACCTACGCGCCGGGCCTGCCCGGGACGGGCGGCAACCTGGGCGCCGCCAATCCGACCGTGGCCGGCCAGGTGGTGACGCCCGCCGTCGTGCGCCCGGTGGACGCCTTCTACAACATGGTGGGCGGCAGCTATTTCGTGGGCGCCTCCTCGCTGGACGGCTACTTCGAGCTGCCGGCTTACTCCGACAACAACTTCACGGTGTCCAACGCGACGACCATCGACGTCATCTTCCGCACCCGCGGGCAGCGCAGCCTGACCATCACCAGCAGCCAGGGCGTCGCCGGCACCAGCAGCATCATCCAGGTCTCGCCGGCGGCCTACGGGCGCCTGGCGGTGGTGGCGCCGGGCGAGACCCTGGCGCCCGGCATCTTCGATTCCATCGAGGACGACGGCAAGACCGGCGCGCCCGTGCTCCAGGACGCGGGCATCCCCTTCACGGTCAGCGTCGTCGCCAC
>JAFGBK010000129.1 GCA_016933175.1 Candidatus Krumholzibacteriota bacterium
AGCGCATCTCGCTGGCGCCCGTCACGCTGCTGTTCAGCGTCACCTCGGTGTCCGTCGTGTACGCCGCGCCGCCGTCGATGGCCAGCGCCCCCGTCGGCGCCGTCACGTCCACGCCGACCTGCGCCACGCAGCTGTGGTCGACGCTGACGGGGTCGTTGTCGAGGTCGCGCAGCTCCGCGGCGGCGATGCTCACCACGCCGTCACCGTCACCGGCGGCGTGGAACCGGACGCGGAAGATCGTTTCCACCGAGTCGATCCCCGTCGTGCCGCCGAGGATCGCGAAGTCGATGGTGTAGTCGTTGGTGCCGTTGTCGATCACGTCCGTGTAGGTGTCGGCGGCCCCGGTCGGATTGAGGAAGGTGACGTCGCTGTCGGTGAAGGACAGTGCGGACGTCGCCTGGACGCGCACGGAGTAGCCGCGCAGCTCCGGGCCCGCGAGGTCCGGCTCGTAGTGGAAGTCGATGTCCACGTGGCCGCCGGCGCCGATCGGACCCGAGACGGGCGGCAGGGGCGCCAGCAGGGCGTCGGCGCGGGGCGTCAGACGCAGCGTGCCGTTGGGATTGGTGTCGGAGAAGTCGGCCACCTCGAAGCCGATGGCCGTCACCTCGCCGCGGTCGTAGGTGTTGATGGCGTAGATGCCGCCGTTGGGCCAGCTCAGGTCCCCGCCCGTGTGCGGCGCCGGGTTGTCGCTGATGTTCCAGGCCTCGGCGCCGTCGAAGTCCAGGGTCAGCAGGACGCAGCGCCCGGCGGGGATGTCCACCCACGGCCCCGCCCAGAATGTGTCATTCTGCTGCTGCGAGCCGCCGCTGGTGAATCCCGTGTTGATGAACAGGTGCATGGTGATGGTCTGATCGTCGAGGTTCTCGGCCATGAGGGCGTAGCCGGTGAAGTTGGTGAAGTCCGCGTTGTGCGAGCCTCCGGTCTGCCCGTAGACGTTTTCCACGTCAAAGTCATCCTTGATCAACATCTTACCGGACGAGAGGCCGGTGAAGGCGAAGTCCACCGCGGTGCCCCCCGCGTCCGTCCGCGTGAAGGATCCGGAACCCCAACTCACGACACCGTACTCGGAATGGTTGAGCAGCGTGCCATGCGGGATGGTGAAGTAGGTGGCGGCCTCCGCCGACGGGGGCGCGAGACCCGGGCCGGCTGCCAGGAGGCCGAGCAGGAGCAGACAGGCAAGCGGCTTGGTGTGAGACATCTCTTACTCCTCCCTCGATGATGGATGGTCCGTCGCGCCAGCCTGGGCGGCGCTGGTTGTCGTGTCCTCGCTCCCACCCCTGGTGGAGAGCCTGCCTCTCCACCGCGCACCTGACGATACCCAGGGGAGCCGCGGCGGCTAGTGCCCCTGGAGGTTGATGACGAGGCCGGGCAGCTCCTCGATCATGGGCCGCTCCCAGCGCCCCACCACCTGCAGGACGAAATGATGGGATCCCTCGCCCCCGACGCCGCTCAGGACGATCTCCCGGTCCGTGACGGGCACCTCGGTCAGGATGCGCCCCGCGGGATCCATCAGGCGGCAGATCGCCTGCCCCGCGGGAATCGCCGAGCGCACCTCGTCAGCCAGACTGACCCGCAGGCCCAGCTGCCAATCGTCGCTGTTCGTGACCACATGCACGTCGACGCTGTCGCTCTTGAACTGGTAGCCGTCCTCGCCCACGGCGGTCAGCAGCGCGATGCAGATGTCCGGCTCGATGTGGATCACTCGCTTTATTTTCAGTCGCGCCGTGAGATCCTCGTCCTCGGCTTGACCTGCTGCCGCAGCGGTCGGCGGCGCCAGCAGGATCGCCAGCAGGATCGCCAGCAGGACCACGGCCGCGATGGTCGCCCGGGATTCGCGAATACGGGCCCCGCGATTCCGTCCGGTATCGCCACCCGTTCTCGCGCGAGCTGTCATGGCTCCCTCCCTTCAGGCTTTGGCATCCAGCCCCGCCGGCCCCGCTACTCTAGCAGCGAGGTCAGCTCCTTGGCGTGGATCAGGATGTGGGGCGTGACGAGGACGAAGACCTCGCTCTGCCCGCTTTCCAGGCTCGTATGGCCGAACAATCCGCCGAGCAGCGGCAGGCTGCCGAGGATCGGTATCCGGTTAGTGTTCGTTCGTTCCGTTTCGGACAGCAGGCCGCCGATCAGCACGGACGCGCCGTTGTCCACGCGCGCGCAGGTCTCCACCTCCCGCACGCTCGTCACCGGCAGGTCGTTCGCTCCCGCCGCGCTGACGTCGCTCACCTCGACCGCGATGTCGGTGATGATCTCCGCCGAAGCGCCGATATGAGGCGTGATCTTCAGGGAGATGCCGGTGGCGATCTTCTGCAACGTGTAGTAGGAGTAGGACACGGAGCCGCTCAGCAGCGAGTAGTAGGCCTCGCTGCCGACGCGGATCCGCGCCTCCTTCCCGTCCAGGGTGGTCACCTGGGGATTGGCCCGGATCCGCGCCTCGCCGCGCGCCTCCAGCATGCGCAGTCCGGCTCGGATATCGGTGACGTCGCCCAGACCGGTGATGTCGGAGTCGAAGAACTCCCCGATGAGAGCCGAGTCGAGCAAGGCCGGCGCCAGCTTCGCGAGGCGGAAGCTGCCATCGCCGAGGATCTCCCAATCGATGCCCCAGTCGCGTGCGTGGTCCTCGTCCACCTCGACGACCATGGCCTCGATCAGCACCTGCCGGGGCGGACGGTCGATGGCCGCCAGGTCGGATCGCAGGTGCGCCAGGATCTCGGCCGGCCCCGAGGCGGCAAGCAGGTTGTCTCCCGTGGCCGGGACGCGCAGGTAGCGCTGGTAGTACGGGGGCAGCATCTGCATGAGATCGCGGGCGAGCAGATGGCGAGGCCTGAGTACGACGGTCTCGAACAGGGGCAGACTGGTCGGACTGGACGGGTCGGCGACGCCGACGAGGTAATAGCCGTCCAGCCAGCGGTGGCTCAAGCCCAGCGAGAGACAGAGGCGGTCCAGGCAGTCCGCCAGGGGCAGCTGGTCGAACTCGGCCGTGACCAGGCCACTCACCCCCTCCCCCGCGACGATGGGAATCCCGACCTGGGCCGAGATGTCCGCCAGCACCTGGCGGATGTCGGTCTCGTAGAAGAGGTTCGTGACTCTCGCGTCGGGATGGGGAGCGCCGCCTGCCGCACCGGTCCGGGTCACCGCGACGGCGGGACTCTCGTCCGGACCGGCCTCGCCGGGACCGCCTGCCCGCGCGGTGTCCCGCGCCGCCGCGAGGACCGACTCGAGGCGGGCGTGGTCCGGCAGCAGCGTCCAGCGATGGGGGTAGTAGCTCTGCAGGAGGCTGAAGCAGTCGGCCGCCCGCCCGCGCTCGCCCCTGGCGAGGCGTGAATGCCCGAGCAGATAGAGCATTTCCGGCATCACGCGGTAGGCCGACGCGCCGGGCAGCGCGGCGGTGATGAGGCTATCCGCCTGCTTGTACTCGCCGAGCCGGTAGGACGCGATCGCCTGATCGAGGCTCCGCTCGGCATACGGGGAGCCGTCGTGAAACAGCAGGGCACGATCGTCGCCCGGCCGGGAAGCGGCGCATCCCGCCAGCCCGATGATCACGAGGATGCCGAACGCCTGCTTCTTCATCGCGCCTCCTCAGCGCAAGCCATCGGGTATGCTCTCCTCGCTCGTGAAGGTTGCCATCGCCCGCACGCTGCCCTGTTGCGTCCCTCTCTGGTTGATCTCGGCCTCGACGACGAACTCGCCCTCGTCGACGAGGGGCAGCGGCATCCGGTAGACCCGGCGCGCATGGGGCATGACGGGCTCCCAGTCCTCCCGGCCGATGTGCAGCGTCGCGAATACCTGGCCGGACTGCCGGCGCAGGACCATGCTGCCCTTGATGTAGCCGGTGGCGCCGCCGCCGTTGCACAAGGTCAGGAGCGCGCTGCCCGGATTGCGCGTCGGCAGCGAGCGGACCAGCTTCAACTCTTCGATGCGCACCGCTGCGCTGGCCCGCTCGGGGGGCGTCACGACGATCAGCGCGCCCGTGTCGTAGATGGTTTGCTGGCCGTCGCTGGCAGCGGCATCGCGTGCGCGGCCGATGACACGCACGGCCTTGGTGAGCATCGTGTCGTTGCCGGCGTCACGCTGCAGCCGCACGGTGGCGCGGAAGGTGCCGGTGCGGCGCGCTGGCAGGACCATGCTGTCCGGCGCCACCGTCACTCGAAGCGCCACGGTGTCGGACGCGGCGCCGCTATAGGTCCAGCTCCCGTCGCTCTCGATGCGCGCATCCTTCACCTCCGTCCCGAGGACCAGAGGCCGGTCGCTCGTGTTCCGCACGCGGATCGGGAACGACCGCGCCGCGCCCGGCATCAGCGTCATCTCGAAGAGAACGTCGTCGAGCCACAGCTCCGTACCCAGCTCCTCCTGCGCGCTCGGCGCGGCGGTGCCGGACCACGTATCGGCGGCGCCGATCTGCAGCGCGAACCGGGCCCTCGCCTCGCGCCGGTCCCCGAGATCGATGCGGACCCTGGCGTCGTACTCGCCGGGAGGGAGCCGGAAGCCGATCGGGCATTCGAACCGGACGCGCTGGCCGGGATAGATCTCGTAAAGCCGACCGTCCGGGCGGTAGGGTAGCCTGACGCGTTCCGGAAAGGCGCCGCCCTCCGGGTACAGGAGGATGTTGCCCTCGACGGAGCTCTTCCAGATGCCGGTGTTGCGGATCGTCGCGACGAGGACCGGCGTGTCCCGCGTCTCGGGGAAGGCGTACTCCAGCGACTCGACGCTCAGCTCCATCGGCCCGTGGGACATCACGCGCGCCAGTACCTCCACGGCGACGGTCGGGACGAGGATGGCTGCGACCTGACTCTCGGGCTGCGGGGGCACCAGCCGCACGACGATGAATGCCGAGTAGACTCCCGCCGCGTCGAGGGGGCAATTGAGGCTGATCGGCACATCGCGCTTCTCGCCGCCGGCCAGGGTCAGCTCGGGCTGGACCTCGATCCAGCCGGCCGCCGATCGTGCGCCCAGGCCGACATCGACCGGCTGTTTCGCGCCATCCGGCGCCTGGGCGAGATCCATGACCTCGAGCCGGAAGCGGGCAGGCTGGCGGAAGCTGCCCGCGACGACGCTGATCCGGCCCTGCCAGGTCGTGCCGGGGTGAAGATCCATCTCGATGAGCGTGGGCCCCACGGCGATGCCGCCCTGTTGCGGCGCCGCCTGCTGCGCACGGGCCGGCGCGATCGCTGTCGCCAGGAGGATCAGGATGGGGCAAACGCGCAACGCCTTCACGGAATCCCCTTTCGGGTGATGGTCGGCGCGACGCCGGCGGCACGTGGCGCAGCCGGCGCCGCGTCAGGGTTCAGCTCACGGCGTCGTGAAGTGGACGTCGAGCATGGTGTAGTACTGATCGCCCGGGTCCTGCAGCCCGTTGCGCCAGATGCGCGCCAGGAACTTGATGGAGCCCTCGATGTAGGGCGCCATGGAGCCCAGCGTGTAGGTGTTGGATGCCGGCGCGCAGGCGAACGCCTGCTGAGCCGGCCAGCCCATGCCGGCCTCGCAGTACTCGTAGTGGAAGTCGGCGGGATTGATGTCGCTCAGGTAGCAGCCGGGGTTGGTGGTGTTCGGGATCGTGTGACCGCTCAGCTGGACGCCGTTGATCCAGAACGGGCAGAGGCAAACGGTGAACCAGGTCGGGATCGTATTGCTGGCCGAGTTGACCGTGCCGTAAAGGTCCCCGTTCGTGTGCACGGCCATCGACAGATCGTTGTTCGACCTGACGAAGATCACCGCACCGTCGCCCGACTCGTAGTAGCGGCCGTTGCCGCCCGCGTAGTAGGCATCGCCCGCCCAGGGATCCGGAGCGAACTTGCCACCGTCATCCGGGCACGACTGGTAGGCCAGACCCATGAGCTGGGTGGACCACCAGTCGGAGGTGCCGTCGAAGTCGATGGCCGTATCCTGCCAGTCGATCTGGATGTAGCAGTCCACCTGGAGGTTGATGTCCAGCTCGCCGTCCGCCGGACCGTCCCAGACGACCTCGTAGGCCATGGCCGGTGGCGCGGCGACGGCGAGCACGAGGATTGTGAGAAGCCACTTCTTCATGGTATTCTCCTTCTATCGGTTGCCGAACCGACAACATAGGTCCGCCACGCAAGAGACAGGGAACGGGAAGCCGCCTTCACTCGCTTCCCGGGCCGGGGTTGGCGGGTCACCCCGATTCCCCGCCCGGCCTATTTTCCTCGGGGGGCCGGGGGTCTACCCGATCAACTGCTCGCCGCAACACCACCTCCTCTCACCGGGCCCACGGGATGCTGGGGCCGGCTGCTTCGTCGTCCTGACCCGCGCTGCGGCGCGGCGGCAGCCGCCACCGCCGATACCGCTGCGCGGCCGGTCAGCCATTGATGCCCACCAGGCGGACGTGCCCTTCGTAGCTCCCCGCTCGGTCGGCAAGACCCAGATCCAGCGCCAGCCTTACCTGGCGGTGGAAGACTCCGCGCTGCGCCACGCCGCGGAGCAGAACCCGGTCGCTGCCCAGCGCCTGCCACTCGTCCGTTCGGGACACTGGTTCCTCGCACGTCCAGAGAAGCCTGCCCAGCGGGATCTCGTGTTCGCCGCAGCGGAAGGGCTGGCCCTCGAGGCGCACCTCCCAGCGGGGCGCGTTGGATGCCAGGGTGAACTCGATCGCCGGCTCGATGCCGTAACGGCCCGGTCCCGAGTTCGCATGGAGGCGATACTCGCGGATCGGTGTCGACACCAGGATCAGCTCCGGGATCTCGAACTCGACGGGGATCACCAGTGCCCGCATCAGCGCCGGCGGCGCCGCCTCCGCAGCGTGGACCGAGGCTGCCACCGGCACGAGGCGCAGGCTGCCATGGTAGACTCCGGGCGCATCGCTCCAGTCCGGCGCTACTTGCAGCAGGATGTTCAGCTCGGCAGTCGGCGCCGGACCTTGCCCGTGCGCCACCACCATGCCGGACCGGTAGGGTGCCGGCACGGTCGCGCCGACTCCGGCGATGAGCACGCGGTCCTCGCCGAGGGGCCCCTCCTCGCCGATCAGCGGCGCCAATTCGAGGTGCAGGTCCCACTCGGGATAGGCGCATTCGACAGTGAATCGCAGTTCCCCCGACAGCCGGGGCAGGGCTGGAATCCCACCTTCCTCGGACACCGTCTGGTCCTCGATGAGCGACAGACGGTCTGCGGCCGCCAGGACGCGCGCCTGCGCATAGCCGCGGTCGGGCGCTTCCCTCTGCGGCACGGCGTCAGATGGCAGGACTGTCAGCAGAAGCGCCGCTGCCAGGAATCGCCGGATTGTGGAGACCTGATGCATGGGGATGATTCGGTGCATCGGATCCTCCTTTCCTGACCGGAAAGGGCCGATTCACACGCGTGGGTATCGAGCATCGCTCGCGCTTTGTCGTGGGATGAGGTGGACGGAACGTGCCTTGGGAGATCCGGATGTCAGCGGTGGACCGGCGCCGCAAACCGTGTTCGCAGCCTCCGGCCCAGTGGATCCTCTGCTAGGTACGCACCCTACGGAATACGCATCGTGCCGCTTCGCCTGGGACATCCCAGCGCTATAGCGCAATGCTAGCCCCCCCGGTCAGCATCGCCAAGAGTCTCGAAACGTGGATCCTTCTATTGCCTGAGCATCCGGATTCTATGATAGCGGCCCGCATTATAAGGGCAGCTGCAGAACATGTCAAAAGAAAAATATTGACTGAACGAAACATGTCAGATGAACGGCCGCTGTTCAATGATGAAGCAACCTGTATGTGACGCATCCATGTGTCAGGTGTCATGTTCATGAATGTAGAATCCTGCCACCATGCGGATAGTGATCGTCGTAGCGCTTGAAACCTCTCCGAGTTAACACGGGGGTGCCAGCTTGTCCGGGAACGTAAGATCGCTGCGTCCTGGATCGGATCAGGCAACAAGAACCACGGGCGCGAGTCCGGTCGACTGACGCTGCGATCGCGGCATTCAGGAAACCAAGGCCCACACGGCGTCCCAACCCCGCCTTGATGAGGTCGCCTTGTCGAAGCCTTCAAGAGAAATAGTCTGTTACTTCTAACATGGCAGCCGGGCTCGCCTCTCGACCGATGTTCTAAACTGATCATGACTGTGTTGCAAAAAGGTACATCTTTGCATTACACTATTGCATGTCTCTTTGGAAGGATCCTGACCAAGCATTCCATTCCTCGAATCCGATAAGGAGCCGAAGAGCGTCCTCACGGGAACACCGGCGAGAGCGAAAAGCCGCGAGAAGGCGACGGAGACGGGCCTGCAAGCCACTCGCCTTGACCACCGCAGGTACCCATGAGTCCGCGAACGCGGTATAATCTAGGGGTTTCGCGACGGCGCGCCCGGGCAGGCCCCGCGCGCCCTTACAACCAGGGGGGACAGCGATGAAGCGAGGATCCGCATGGCGGGGCGGCGTGCTGCTGCTCGCCGGGCTGCTGCTGGCGGCCGCGCCGGGAGTCGTCCGGGCGGCCGACATCGACGTGAGCCAGCCGACGCTGGTCACGAGTGACGCCTTCTACGAGCGCGGCCCCAGCGTCCTGGAGGACGCCGGCGGCACCGTCTGGCTCTTCTACGGCCGGTCCGAGGACTGCACCGGGCACTACGGCAACAGCAACCCGGACAACAGCCACTACGTCATCTACTACCAGACGGCCGCCGACGCGACCGGCCTGGCGGCGGCGACGCCCCAGGCCGTGCCCGACATGCCGGTGGGCACTGAGAAGATCTACCAGGGCCAGACGGCCTGCGCCGAGTACGACGGCAAGATCTGGCTCTTCGCCACCGACAGCAGCGGCGGCACGGACATCGTCTACTGGACCTGGGAGTCCGGCAGCGGCTGGTCCTCGCGCACGGACACCGGCTTCGACGGTTTCCACATCGACGTCGCCGCCCACGGCGGCCTGCTCTGGCTGAGCTGGAACGACAACGTCGCCGCCAACGTCGCCGCCTTCGACGGGAGCGTCTGGTCGGCGGCCGAGGCCATCCAGGGCACGCCCACCATCAGCCCCATCACGCGCTTCTACGTGGACGCCGGCGGCGACCTGATCCTCTACTTCCCCAACGGCTGGGGCGTCACGCCGGACATCTACTACTTCTATGTCTACGCCGCCGGCTGGCCCACCACGGCCACGGCCACCCTCGAGATCACCGAAGCTCCCGGCATCCACGACTGCGATCCGGTGCTGACCGAGGTCGCGGGCGAGTACCTGTTCGTCTGGGCGCCCTGGGACGACGTCGCCACCAAGCAGTGGCTCGACGCGCGGCGGGCGTCGACCCTGGCCGGCCTGCAGTCGGCGGCCACGGTCCGCGTCACCTTCGGCGGCTACGGCGCCACGCCCTGGGTGGACATGTGGCCCCGCGCCCTTGGCGGCGGCGGTGGCGGCGGCTGCCTGGTCTACGGCACCGAGGCCGATGGCATGGCCCGCGGCACGGGCAACATCGCCGTCCTGCCCCTGGACTGGGACACGACGCGCGACCACTACTGCTACGTCCAGAACGCGATCGACGCGGCCGCCAGCGGCGACGTCGTCCGCGTGGCGGCGGGCACCTACCGCGAGCGCCTGGCCATCACCGGGGACCTGGACCTGCGCGGCGCCCAGCACGGCGTCGATCCGACGCCGCCCGGCGCCCGCACCGATCCCACGCAGGAGTCCATCGTCACCGAGGACGGCCTCGCCGATCCCAATCCCAACGTACTCGTCGAGGTGGCCAGCGGCGACGTGTCCATCGACGGCTTCACCCTCGCGGGCGATCCCACCGATCCGACGGCCGACACCTCGGTCCTGCGCTGCTGGCCCGACCACGTGCGCATCGCCAACAACATCGTGAGCGGCCTCAACGGCGTCCTCTACAAGGGCGGCACGGACCTCGACGTCCTGGCCAACCGGATGACGGTCAACAAGACCGGCGTGACCGTCCAGCCGAACCCGGCCAGCGACGTGACCGTCACGGGCAACACCTTCGTCCTGGACACCGCCCCCGCCGGCGACGAGGCGGCCGTCTACCTGACCGGCGTCACCGGCGCCACCATCAGCGGCAACACCGCGACCGGCTTCACCGGCCGCGGCGTCGGCGGCAGCGACCTGACCACCGTCGCGGTCAGCGGCAACACCCTGACGGGCAACCGCGACGGCGTCTCCATCTGGGGCAGCACCACCTTCGTCGACATCGACGGCAACGACTTCACGGGCTGCACCCGCTACGGCATCAACATCAAGGGTCAGGACATCGCCATCACGGGCAACACCATCAGCGGCTGCGGCGACGCCGGCGTCAGCGTGGCCCGGCACGTCATCGACACCGAGCGCGTCGTCCTGGGCGGCAACACCATCAGCGGCAACGCCAACTACGGCGTCCAGGTGGACGCGGCGGTCCTGGAGGACGTGGACGCCCGCGACAACTGGTGGGGGGACCACACGGGCCCCTACCATCCGGCGAGCAATCCGGACGGGCTGGGCGACGCCGTCACGGACCGCGTGCTCTTCGATCCCTGGCGCGGCATGGCCGACCTCGCTCCCCTGCCGGCGGCGAGCGGGCCCATCAACTGCAGCCAGCTCCAGAACCTGGCCTTCCACTACGCGCCCGACGCGGACACCCCACCCCTGCGCGGCTACGAGCTGACGGTATCGGCCACCCACCACCTGGGCTTCGGCACAGCCGACATCCACGACAGCGGCGTCCTGGCCGGGTTGGGCGACCACCTCTTCCAGGTGGTGGACAACGGCGACGGGACCTTCACCATCGCTGACGCCATCCTCGGCGCCACCAGCGGCCTGACCACCGAGGCCGACCTGTTCAGCATCGACTTCCACGGCATGGCCACCGGCGACGGCACGGTGACGATCATCCACTACAAGCTGCGCACCCTGGAGAACCTGGACATCTTCGCCACGCTGGCCGACGCGACGATCACGGTGGACTGCACGCCGCCCGACGCGCCGACCCTGGCGGCCGAGCCCACCTATACCCAGGGCACGAGCAACGACCTGAGCTGGACCGACGAGTCGGCCAGCGGCGCCGCCGAGTACCTGGCCCAGCGCGCGGGGGACGCCGCCTTCACGGTGGACATCCAGGAGAGCGGCTGGATCGCCATGACGGGCCACACCTTCGCCGGCCTCACCGACGGCCTGCCGTACTGGTACCGCGTCAAGGCCCGCGACGCCCTGGCGAACGAGTCGGCCTGGTCCAACGTGGAGACCTCCACGCAGGACGACTCGCCGCCGGAGACCAGCGCCGACCCGCTGGATCCCTACCAGAGCGCGCTGACCTTCGACGTGGCCTACACGGCCGCCGACGCCACCAGCGGCGTGGCGAGCGTGGCGCTCTGGTACCGTGTGGACGCCGGAATCTGGACCGACTACGGCGACTTCACGACGAGCCCCATCTCCTTCACGGCCCCCGCCGAGGGCGCCTACGAGTTCTACACCATCGGCACCGACAACGTGGGCAACGTGGAGGACGCGCCCGGCGCCTGCGACGCCACGACCATCGTCGACGTGTCGCCCCCCACCGGCGACTTCGTCATCGACGGCGGCGCCACCTACACCAACGATCTCAACGTGACGCTGAACAGCAGCGTCACGGACGCCAACCCGCCCCTGGAGATGCGCTTCCGCAACGCGGGCGACGCCTGGCCCGTCCTCTGGGAGGCCTACATCGCCTCCTACCCCTGGACCCTGGCCGGCGGCGCCGACGGGCTGCGCACCGTCGAGGGCCAGTACCGGGACGCGGCCGAGAACGTCCTGGACGCCAGCGACAGCATCTACTACGACTCCACGCCGCCCGGCGCCGTGACGGACCTCGCGGCCACGCCCGGCCACGAGAAGGTCATCCTCACCTGGAACGATCCGGGCGACGGCGATCTGACCGCCCTCGAGGTGTGGCGCGCCTACTGGCATGACGGCAGCCTCGTCTCCGTCTATCCCGAGTACGACGACGATCCCGGCAGCACCCTGCCCACGCGGCCCGCCAGCCGCGCCGAGGCCGTGGCCAGCCCCGAGTGGCAGGCGGCCGGCATCGCCGAACCCGGCGACGAGACCTTCACGGACGAACACGCGCCGCGGGGCGTCTACTGGTACGAGGTCTTCGCCGAGGATGCGGCCTACAACTTCGGGCTGCCGGCGGCGGACAACGACCGCGCCACCAACTACTGGCTCGGCGACGTCTGCGGGGACGTGCCCTACGACGCGGCCTACAACGGCCTCGTCAACACGACGGACGTCACGCAGCTCGCCACGGCCTTCGGCCAGGCGGAGGGCGGCCCGGATTACGACGCCGAGGCGGACGTCGGCCCCACCGACACCATGGGGCGCCTGGGCATCCCGACCACGGACAACGTCGTGGACTTCGAGGACCTGATGGTCTTCGCCATGAACTACGGCATCGTGGCGCCGCGGCCCCTGCCCGCCGCGGGCGCGGCCGTCGCCCAGCTCACCTGGTACCGCCTGGACGAGACCACCTGGGCCCTGGGCCTGCTCGAGCCCTGCCTCGACCTGAAGGGCCTGCGACTGACGGCCTCCCTGCCGGCCGGCGTGACGGCGACCGCCGCGGCGGGCACCATGTTCCAGCAGCAGGGGGCGCCCTGCTTCCTGCGCGCGCTGCCCGGCGAGGGACTGGACGTCAACCTGGCCCTGATGGGCCGCGGCGCCGCCATCCGCGGCGACGGCGAGCTGGTCCGCGTGAGCCTCTCGGCCCCCGTCGAGCCGGGCGAGCCGACGCTCGCCGTGCGCGACGCGGCCAACGGGGAGGTCGACTTCACCCTCGAGGCCACGGAGATCGCCGCCCTGCCGGCGGCCTACCGCCTGGCGGGCAACTACCCCAACCCCTTCAACCCGAAGACCAGCATCCGCTTCGACCTGCCCGAGACGCAGTCGGTGCGGCTGACGATCTTCGACGCCTCCGGCCGCCGGGTGGCGACGCTCGTCGACGCCACGCTGCCGGCCGGCTACCATCATGCCGACTGGAACGGCCGGGACGACGCCGGCCGCTCGCTGGCCTCGGGCGTGTACTTCTACCGCCTCGAGGCCGGCCCGCTGCGCGAGACGCGGCGGATGCTGCTGCTCAAGTAG
>JAFGBK010000130.1 GCA_016933175.1 Candidatus Krumholzibacteriota bacterium
CCAGGTCGGGATAGCTGTCGTGCAGGCCGCGGTAGCCGGCCACCTTGCCGTAGACGGGCTCGAAGAAGGCGCTGCGGGTGGCGGCCTTCAGCCAGTCGCCGCGCGCGTGGTCGGCGCCGGGGAAGGTCAGCTCGAACTCGATCTCCTCGGCGACGATGAGCCGGCCGGCGACGGGATTGTAGCGCACGGGCGCCACCTCGGCGCGGCCCAGGCGGACCGCGCGCAGGCGGCCCATGTCCTCGGTGCGCACGTACTCGGCGCCGAAGTAGCTATCCTCCTGGTAGCGCGCGGCCTCGAAGTGGAAGGGCAGGGTCGCCGGGTCCGCGCTCTTGGAGACGCTGGGCTGGGCCGGCAGCACGGGCAGCGTGACGCCCGCGGCCGCCAGGTCGATCTCCCGGGTCCGCAGATTGAGCACGCGGACCCGGACCTCCGCCCCGAAGGGGATCTCGAAGAGCCGGTTCATCATCGGCAGCTCGGGCTCGCCGATGCGCTTGGAGCTGTGGAAGCCCGGCAGCTCGAGGCGGACGAAGTCGCCGCCCGGGGTGCTCACCGTAGTGGCGAGGACCTCGCCCACCGTCGCGCGGAAGCGCAGGGCGTCGTCGCGCTGCTCGAGCAGGGTGAGGGTCGTCCGCTCGCCGACCGGAATGTCGATGGTGCTGGCCAGTGCCGTTGCCGCCGCCAGGAGCGACAGACAGGCCCCGAGTATCGGCAGTGCTCGTATTCGCATGGGGCTGAACTCTCCTTCGGGAGTTGGAATCATGGGGATCGCGCTGACGCGCTGTTAACAGGTCATTATATCACGCCCGCCGGAAAACCGCCAAGGAAGGCCGGCCCGCCGGGAAACGATGCGTAATTGAGAATTGCAGTAAAATTTCAAGACGGTTACCTTGTGTCGGCCGGCCACCGATATCCGGGTCGGCAGCGAGCCCCCAACCGGGGATCCGGACAGAGAGAAAGAGGTTTCCCCATGTCGATCCGCGTCGGAATCATGGGCTTCGGGCGCATCGGCAGGAACCTGCTGCGCCAGACCTGCCTGCGCGAGGACATCGACGTCGTGGCGATCAGCGACCTCGGCACTCCCGAGTCGATGGCCTACCTGCTGAAGCACGACACCATCTACGGCCGCTTCCCCCACGAGACCGGGCTGGAGGGCAGCTACCTGGTCGCGGGCCGCCAGCGGTCGCGCCTCATGCGGGGTGTCGCCCCGGCGGACATGCCCTGGGACGCCTTCGGCGTGGACATCGTCGTCGACTCGACGGGCGCCTACCGCCGCCGCGCCGAGCTGGAGGGCCACCTGAAGAGCGGCGCCCGGAAGGTCATCCTCAGCACACCGGCCCTGGATGCGATCGACCGCACCATCATCCACGGCGTCAATGACCACACGCTCGCGCCGGCGGACGCCATCGTCTCCTGCGCCAGCGCCACCACCATCGCCCTGGCCCTGACGCTGAAGATCCTCGACGAGGCCGTGGGCGTCGAGCACGCCATGATGACCACCGTGCACGCCTACACCAGCGACCAGAAGCTGTCGGACTCCGTCACGCCCGATCTGCGGCGCAGCCGCAGCGCGGCCGAGAACATCATCCCCAACTGGACCTGGTCGCCCGAGGTCGTGGAGGCGATCATGCCGTCCATGAAGGGCCGGCTCGACGGCATGGCGGTCAACGTCCCCGTGGCCAACGGCTCCAACCTCGACCTCTCCACGCAGCTCGCCCGCGGCGTCGACAAGGAGGAGATCAACGCGGCCGTGCGCGAAGCGGCCGCCGGCCCCGTCTCGCGCTACGTGGACTACACCACGGAGCCCATCGTCTCCAGCGACGTCATCGGCAACGACCACTCGGCCGTCTTCGACTCGCTCGCCACCCTCGCCCTGCCGGGCGGCCTGGTGAAGACCATCACCTGGTACGACAACGGCTGGGGCTACGCGAGCCGCATCCTGGATACCGTCGCCGCCATGGGCGCGTTTCTCGCCAAGGAGGTGGGCTGATGAGGATCGCCATCAACGGCTTCGGCCGCATCGGGCGCAGCGTCTTCCGCATCCTCAACAAGATGGACGGCATGGAGGTGGCGGCCATCAACGACATCACCGACAACGAGGCCCTGGCCTACCTGCTCAAGTACGACACGGTGATGGGCCTCTTCCGCGACACGCTGGCGGTCGAGGGAGACGTCCTGCGCACCAGCACGCAGACCGTGAAGATGACGGAGATCCGCGAGCCCGCCGAGCTGCCCTGGGAGGCCATGGGCGTCGAGTACGTCATCGAGGCGACGGGCCGCTTCCGCAAGCGCGCGGAGATCGCGAAGCACCTGGAGGCCGGCGCCGGCAAGGTGGTGCTCACCGTCCCGTCCAAGGACGAGATCGACTGCACGGTGGTCCTCGGCGTCAACGAGGCCGACCTCAAGCCCGAGCACCGCATCGTCTCCAACGCGAGCTGCACCACCAACTGCCTGGCGCCTCTGGCCAAGGTGCTCCACGAGAGCTTCGGCATCGAGAGCGGCGTCATGACGACGGTCCACGCCTACACCAACGACCAGCGGCTGGCCGACGTTCCCCACACGGACTGGCGGCGCAGCCGCGCGGCCGCGGAGAACATCATCCCCACCACCACGGGGGCGGCCAAGGCCGTCGGCAAGGTGCTGCCGGCCCTCGCCGGCAAGCTGGACGGCATGGCCATGCGCGTGCCCATCCCCGACGGCTCCATCGTGGACCTGGTCACGGTGCTGCGCGACGCGGTCACCGTCGAGAAGGTCAACGAGGCCGTGCGGGAGGCGGCGGCCAAGGCGCCCCTGAAGGGCATCCTGCTCTACTCGGAGGACCCCATCGTCTCCAAGGACATCGTCGGCGACCCGCACTCGTCCATCTTCGACGCGCCCTTCACGCGCGTCGCCGGCGAGCACTTCGTCAAGACCCTCGCCTGGTACGACAACGAGTGGGGCTACTCCAACCGCGTGGTGGATCTGCTGAAGCTGATGGACGGCCTCCACTAGGCCGCCTCTGGCGGGGGTCGCCGCGCCGTTCGGGACCGACACGACGCCGTGGCCGGCCGCCCCGGGCGGCCGGCGGACGCGGCGCCGCGCGCGATCCGCGCGACACGAAACGGAGCGGCGGAGCCGGGACCGTGGTCCCGGCTCCGCCCGAAGAAGCCCTCCCCTGGACGCGTCCCGTTTCGTCCGTCCCGCACACCCGACACGCCGTCGGGGAGGAGCCATTTCCATCGGCCCGGCACCGCCGGGCCCGGCACCTGCCTAGTCCCGGGACAGGGCGCCGAAGAGTCCCAGTTCCTTGGGGCCGCGGTTCGCGGGCGCTTCCACGCACCGGAAGATCCGCTCCACGGCCAGGTAGGCCGCCGCCAGGGCCAGCGCGCCGAGGACCCACAGGGCCGGCGCGCCGCCGGGCACGTCCCAGGTCAGGTGGCGCCACCCGCCCTGCCCCACGGCCTCGAACTTCCAGAAGGGCATGACGCCGGTGATCGACAGCAGGAAGGGCGCCATGTACCCCAGCAGGAGGAGCACCATCACCACCACCAGGGTCACCTTGCGCGCGCGGTCGGAGACGCGCGAGCGGAAGGCGCCCGCGTAGATGGCGATGGCCGCCAGGTAGGCGAGCCCCACCCCCAGGAAGAGGACGGGGAAGTCCCGCCCGCCGCCCTGCGGCGCGAGGTCCGGGTAGTCCCACTCGAGGGTGAGCCCGCCGGCGGCCACGTGCGCCGCGCCGTTCTCGTCGGTGACCAGGTAGCGCACGCGCAGCTCCTCCGGATCGATGTCCGCGCCGTAGATGGTCTTCACCGCACGGCCGAGCTGCCAGGCCACGAACTCCGGCGAGCTGGCGGGCGTCGTGGTGTAAGGCTTCCAGATGACGGCCTCGCCGCGGCTGGCCAGGGGCCAGGTGCGGGGGGCGACCCTCTCTCCCCAGGGCGCCACGATGTCCGGCGGCGCGCCGTCCCAGGCCACCTCGAGGTACTTCACGGGCACGAGGAGGCCCCAGCGGTCCTCCGCCTCGCCCCAGTTGATGCGCTGGCGCGGCTCGGCGCTCAGGGCGGCCGCGACGGTGCCGGCGGCGTAGCCGAGGCCCGCCACCAGCATGTGGGGCAGCACGATGGCCGCGAAGATCACGCGGCGGCTCACCGGCAGGGGATCCAGCGGGTGGATGCCTCTCATGGCCAGGCCGAGGGTGCTCGTCATCACGTAGGCCGTCATGAAGACCATGGGGATGCGGAACTCGTCCCCGGTCACGTTCTGGCCCAGGTAGCCCGACAGGAGGAAGCCCAGGACCAGGACCATGGGATAGATCAGGTAGAGCAGGGCCGCCCGCTTGCCGTAGAGGAGACCCCACACGGCGCGCGCCAGGAGCCGGCGCCCGCCGGCCACGCGCACGGGCCCCGCGGTCGCCGGCCGCGCGCGCCCGTCCGACGGCTCGGCCGGGGCGGCCAGCCAGACCGTCGGTACCCGGCCGTGGATCCACCAGCCCAGACCGAGGGCCAGGGCGGCGGGCAGCAGGGCGGTCCAGGGCGCGCGGACGGCGAGCAGGAGCAGGGCCGGCAGGGCCACCAGCAGCAGCGGCAGGGCCGAGGCCAGGAATCGGCCGTCCAGGGGCACGCGCCGCTCGGCGGGCCGCAGCGCCTGGAGCAGGACGACCGCCAGGGCCAGGACGGCCGCCGTCAGGGCGCCCATGACGAGGAGCGTGCCGCCGTCGGGCAGCGCCGCGCGCGCCGCGGGCGGGAAGTACGGGCGGAGCAGGGCGAGGACCACCAGCGACAGGGCGGGGAAGCTCAGCGCCCCCAGGAAGGTGGCCCCGGCGTGAAACAGCCAGAGCCGGCGCGTGCTCAGGGGCAGGGACAGGGCCAGCCGCCGGCAGCGCGTGCGCGCCAGGGGCGTGAGCAGGTAGAAGACGGCGCCCAGCCACGCGACGAGGAGCAGGGACGGCCCGGCGATCTCCGGCTGGACGCGGCCGCCGCGCGTGACGAATCCGACGACGAAGGTCATGCCCAGCACGATGTTGGTCGCCAGGACCACGGACAGCAGGAACATGCGCCAGGAACTGAAGGCGGGATCCTGCCGGAAGAGGGCGCCGTTCACGACCTGCCTCCCACCAGTTCGATGAACATCTCCTCCAGGGGCAGGCTCTGGCAGCGGGCCTCCGCGACGCCCAGTTCCGCGGCCAGGCGCTCGCGGCAGGCCGCGGGCCCCTCCCGGACGATGGCGCGCCAGGCCCCGCCCTGCTCGCGCAGACCCAGGCAGCCTGGCATGGCGCGCAGGCGCTCGCCGTCCACGGCCGCCACCGGCACCAGGGCCAGGGAGAAGCCCTCGCGCAGTTCGTCGAGGGGATTGTCCAGAAGGACGGCCGCGTCGTGGAGCAGCACCACCCGGCCCGCCATGCGCTCGACGTCCGTCATGTGGTGCGAGCTGAAGAGGATGGTCGTCCCCTCCTCGTTGAGGAGCTGGATGGCCGTCTCCAGGAACTCGCGCCGCACGGCGGGATCCAGGCCGCCGGCCGGCTCGTCGAGGACGAGCAGTTCCGGCCGGTGGGCCACGGCGCAGAGCAGCGCCACCTGCCGCGCCTGGCCCTTGCTCAGGGTTCTGATGCGCGCGCCCGGCGGCACGGCGAAGCGCTCGCACAGGCGGCGCTCGAGGGTCTCGTCCCAGCTCGGGAATAGCTGGCGGTGCATGGCGATGACCTCGGCCACCTTGAGGAACTCCGGCAGGATCTGGTCCTCGGAGACGTAGCCCACGCGCTGCTTGACGGCCAGGGGGTGCTCGCGCGGGTCCAGGCCGAACAGGCGCACGGCGCCGGCCTGGGGAGCCAGCATCCCCATGGCGATGCGCAGCAGCGTCGTCTTGCCGGCGCCGTTGCGGCCCAGCAGGCCGATGACGTCGCCGCCGTCCGCAGCGAAGCCGACGCCGTCCAGGACGGGCTCGCCCTTGCGGTAGGCCATGGTGATCTCGTGGAACTCGACAGTGCGCATGATCGACTCCTTGTGGACTCCTAGTACTCCTCGTGGAACCGCCGCCGCGACAGGCGGGGCGGAATCTCGATGCGGGCGAACCGCTCCTGGGCGATCCAAAGCCCCAGGACCAGACAGACGGGCGCCAGCGCCCAGAGAACGCCGGCCGGAAGGGCCAGGGCCTCGGCCCCGTTCCGAACGAGGATGAGGACCAGAGCGCCCATGGCGCCGATGTCCACCAGTTCGCTGGCTCCGCCGATCACCAATGCGATCATCAGCGCCACAGGCAGCCCCGTGGCCAGGATGGTGCTAAGCCGTCGCCATGAACTGTTTCGCGGGGACCAGTGCCCGAGGCCGATCGCCAGCAGGAATCCCGCACCCAGAGCGGCAAGGCAGGCGCCGAGGGCGTGCGTGCGCGCGTGGATGGCCGACCCAAGTCCCACGCTGGCGTCGGGCGTGAAGCCTCCGCGGGCGATGGCCGCCAAGTAGCCCGGCGACAGCGGACGGTCCGGATCCGAGATCGAGGCCGGCGCCCGCACGCCATGCACGTCCGCGATGGCGCGCCAGATCTGCCAGTCGATGAAGGCGGGGCTGCTTGCCTCGCCGTGCTCGTAGGGATGGTAGAGCATGGTCCCGCCCAGACGAGTGAGGGGCCGCGCCGCCGGCCGGTGCGCCTCGCCCCACGGCGCGCGCACCAAGGGAACCTCGCCCGCCGGCGCGACGCACCAGAACTCGCGGGGCACCTGGACCTGCCGGTCCCAGTAGCCGACCAGCGTCGGCGTGTAGGGCGCCACGCGGTAGCGCAGCTCGCCGGCTCCGAATCCGAGGGCGAGGCAGGCCAGGGGAGGCAGGACGGCCGCCGCGAACAGGCGGGAGCGGCTGATGGGCAGGGGGTCCAGGCGGTGGAGTCGGCCGACCGACTGCCCGAGGACGCCCCACAGCAACGCCGCCGCCAGCAGGATGAACGGCAGCATGTTGCGCGGCGTGTGCAGGTCCTCCACGAGAAGGAAGCCGTAGTACGTCAGGATGAGCAGGAGGATCACGGCGAGCGGATGAGCGTGCAGCACGCCGAGGATCGTCCGCCATCGGAGCCATCGACCGCCGGAGCGGCGAACCGGCGACGTCATGACGCTGGCCGGCTGCGCCTCGCTCCGCGCCGGCGGGCACCCTGCCGCGTCCCTCGCTCGGCCCGCCCGCGAGTCGCCGACAGGCATCGCTGGCGCGCCGGCCGTCAGGCTCCAGGTGGTGGGAAGGCACCACCAGTTGCAGGCGCCCGTCAGGAGCACCGCCCCCAGCAGGCCTGCGAGGAAACCCGGGTGCGGCGGACTCACCAGCGTCAGCCACAGGGACCCGGCGGCCAGGGCGGCGATGTAGGCGACGTAAGCCGGGCGCGCCGGGATGCGGTGTTGCAGGCGCGCCGGAAGCTGGGCCGCGAGTTGAAAGAGAGCCAGCACGCCCCAGACGCGCACGCCGAGGCGGACCGTGCCGGCGTCGAGGAGAGGCAGGCCGCCGCGCCAGCCGCGCTGCGCGACCGCGAGGGTGACGAGAGCCACGGGCAGCAGGCTCATGGCCAGCTGACAGGCGGCGCGCAGGGGCCAGACACGCCGGGGCGACAGGGGCAGAGCCAGTGCCAGGCGGCTGCTTCGCGTCCAGAAGTTCGTGATCAGCGTCGCCCAGAAAAACCAGAGCCACGTCATGACGAACTGAGCCAGGATCCGACCGGGCTGCGTGACGAGGGGACCGCCGCCCAGGTCCGGCGGCTCGGCGCCGGCGCCCGCGCGTATGACGATCCCCAGGACGGCGGAGATCAGGATGACCTGCCAGAGGCTCCGCCAGGCCGGATCCCGGCGCAGCAGCAGCCAGCCGAGCCGCGCGACAGGTGCCGTGTTCGCCCGGGCCGTCATGGTCCATCCTCCTCCGATGACGCGCCGCCGTCGCTCCCTCCGGCGGACGCGCCGGGCAGGCCGTCGCCACTCTCGTCAAGGCCGCCGCCGGCCGCGCCGCCGTCGCCGCTCTCGGCGAGCAGGCGGCGGAACAGGTCCACCGCCTCGTCGTCGCCGATGCCGAGCTGGCGCGCCATGGTCACCGTGGGCGCCAGGCTCTCGCCGAGCTGCTCCAGCTTCCGGTCCTTCAGGTCGTCGCCGGGCAGGGCCTTCACCACGAGGGGGCGGCCGGGGCGCCGCTCCACGATCCCCTCGCGCTCCAGGTAGCTGTAGGCCTTGCTGATGGTCATCGGGTTCACCCCCAGCTCGGTGGACAGGGCGCGCGTGGAGGGCAGCTCGTCACCGGGCTTCAGGAGCCCGGACGCCACGTGGAACTTCACCTGGTCCATGAGCTGCCGGTAGACGGGCACGCCGCTGTGGGGGTCGACGACGATCAGCATCGGCGCCCCCTCACCGCAGGGGGGCCTGCCAGGCGCCCCGCGAGAGCCCGCTCTCCACGAGGCCCAGCAGGACGTCGACGATCACGCGCAGGGCGCGGACGCGCTTGCGCAGCACGCGCAGGGGGACCGGGCCGGGATCGTCGCGGTCCGGAACGGAGTCGGCCGGGCTCGCTCCGGCCAGGCTCGTCTCGGCAGCGCTGGCGGCGCCAGACGCCGCCAGGCTGTCTGCCGGCCGTGCCGCTTCCGGCACGGCTGATTCCGCTGGGACCGCTTCCGGCACGGCCGCGGCGCCGGGAGCGCCCAGGGCGGCGCCGGCCGGACGGGCTACGTCCTCGCCGGCAGGCGCGGGGGTGGCGATACCGGCGGCCAGGAGGAGCAGGGCCGCCAGGAGGATTCGCCGCTGTCTCGTATGCCTTGTCATCGCTTCACCTTCTCGGTCTTCCGGCCCGCGGGGCGGGTCCGCTGTGCGCTCGGTGAATGAGCATCGTAATACACTGGGATACTCTACACTGCCCGACTGTATATGTCAAGTAATGCACCAAGAAAATCCATGGAAAAATCGCAAGCGACTCTATTTCAGTCACTTGCGATGGCGAAGAAGGCGGGCGCGGCGGCCCGGCGGCTGCGCTCAGGCGCTCGCGGCGGCCGCCCGGCGGCGGCGCTGGGCGCGCGCCATCTCCAGGAACATGCCCAGGTCCCGGTCCAGGTCCGTCTCCGTGCCGTCGAAGTAGAGGCTGCGGATGGGCAGCCCGCCCAGGTCGCGGCTCATGCGCGGGTAGACGGCCTCGCTGATGATGCCGTTCATGCAGGTGAAGGGGCTCACGTCCACGATGCCGTCGATGCCCAGTTCGTGGAGCCAGAGCACCTTGGCCACCGACAGGGTCATCTCCCCCAGGCAGCCCCGGAAGGGCAGGTAGGGGTCGGCGGCGTCGAGGAAGCGCCGCATGTCGTGGGGCTCCTCGCGGCCGGCGAAGTCCTCGCGGAAGGGCGCCAGCAGCACGCCCTCGTCGGCGGTCTGCACGCGCTCGGCCAGCAGCATCTTGAGGGCCTGGCCGCTGAGGCGGCGGCCCTGCTCGGCCAGCAGCTCCCGCCGCATGACGCGGGTGTAGTGCACCCACTCGGTGATGTCCGACAGCCAGGCCTCGCCGCCCAGGCGCTCGATGCGGCGCACGACGTACTCGTTGGAGAACTCGTTGAGCCGGCAGAAGATCTCCCCCACCACGCCGATCAGCGGCCGCTCGCCGGGATCGCGCGGCAGGGCCCGCAGCCGGTCGCGCACCCCCGTCAGGGCCGCGACGAGGCCCCGCATCAACGGGCCGCGCGACAGGTCCGGGTCGGCCAGGACGCGCTCGCAGTCGGCCAGCCCGGCGTCGACGACGCGGTCCACGGCGCCGGGCTCCAGCTCGTAGGGACGGTGCATCAGGCGCAGCTTGCGCAGGATGTCCGCGGTCACCAGGGCCCGCCAGGCGCGGCGCTCGAAGGCCGCGTCCAGCTCGCGCAGCTCCTCGTAGCCGTAGCGGCTCGAGGGGCTGATTACCCGCACCTCCGGGTAGCCCAAATCGCGGAAGACCTTGCGGAAGAGGTGGGCGTACTGGCCGAAGCGGCAGGGGCCTTCGGCGTTGGGCAGGAAGAAGCAGGTGCGCTCCGGCTCGCAGCCGGGGTCCTCCAGGACGCGCAGGAAGTTGCCCAGGGTGACGTGGGCCGGGTAGCATTCCTCGCCGCTCAGGTGGCGGGCGGCCAGCTCGCGGGTGCGGGCCGTCGAGGGCGGGCTGACGCGCGCGTCCACGCCGAGGGAGCGGAAGGCTGCGGCCATGAGACGCGGGCCCTCCTCGCTCATCCGCGGGATGTACAGGACGCAGCCCTTCAGACCGCGGCCGCCGCGCGGCGGCTCCACCATCGCAGGACCCCCTTGCTGTCCAGGTAGGCCTCGCAGCGCGTCAGGGCGCCGGCGTCGTTGGCGTGCCCGTCGAACTGGAGGGTGAGGAAGGGCCGGCCCGAAGCCTCGCGCACCCACTTGCGCACGAAGGAGTCGGGCCCGCACTTGAAGTTGGTGATGTAGACCAGGTGCAGCTCCGGGTGGCGGGCGGCGAAGCGCGCCGCCGCCAGGATCTGCCGGCCGAAGTGCCAGAACATGTTCGGGTGCAGGTCGTGGATGCTCTCGCGCCGCAGGTCCAGGAAGTCGAGGGGGATGGCGTCCACGCCGTAGAAGTCGCGCAGCTTGCCCGGGATGCCCAGGTTGACGCCGTCGTCGTAGAGGTTGTAGGGCCGGCCCAGCAGCAGCA
>JAFGBK010000131.1 GCA_016933175.1 Candidatus Krumholzibacteriota bacterium
ATGTTGTCGTTGACGAGGGCGTTGACGTGGGTGTTGGAGAAGCCCGTCGTCGACCAGCTCGTCGTGCTGCCGTGGCCGCAGTAGTTGGCGATGCTGCGGCCGTTGTTGATGGCGTTGGTCACCATGCTGGCGCTGGCGCCCGTGTTCGGGTAGATGCGGTCCACCTCGGTGTAGGTGAAGGCCAGCAGGTCCGTGCGGATGTTGTCCATGTGGACCCAGTCGGCCTCGCCGTCGTCGCCGATGCCGGCGCCCTGCTCGGAGGCGACGCCGGTGCCCTTGTGGTACCAGTCGGCGCCCGGCTGGGGGTCGCGCTCGTACTCGACGAACTTGGTCACCTGGTTGGCGACCTGCGTGACGTTCTCCGCCGAGAGGCGGCCCACGAAGGCGTCGGGATAATAGTCGCCGCCGGCGAGCAGCGCGTAGGACGGGTCGCTGGCGCCGCCGCTGCTGTAGTAGGGCACCTGGGCCGCGTCGCCGATGAGCATGATGAAGGTCACGCCCGCGGTGTTGTAGAGGTTCTGGATGTAGCTCTTGAGCTGGGTGCCCGTGCTGCCGATGGTCGACACGTCCACGATCGTCGTGGGCACGCCCATCTGGTTCTTCCAGTCCACGAAGGGCTGCACGGTCGCGTGGAAGGCGTCGTAGGTGATCACCAGCATGTCGCCCACCTCGGGGACGCTGGTGTAGCGCTCGCCGTAGCCGGACGATTCGTAGTTCAGGTAGTGGCGGGCGTAGATCTTCTCGAACTCGATGCTGCGCTTCGGCGGCCGGTAGTCGAGGACGTTGACCTCACCCGGACCGGCGGCCGTCACCTCGACGGTGACCGCCGTGTAGACGCGCAGGGTGTGCGTGGCCGGGTTGTACTGGATGGGATTGATCTCCACCACCACGCCGCGCGTGTCGCGCAGGATGTAGGGCGCGTCCAGGCCGGCCAGGCGCTCGGGATACCAGGCGTCCTGCCCGTAGAACTCGGAGAACTCGTAGCTGACGAGAGCCGGGTCCACGTTGCGTGTGAAGTTGCCCTTGGAGGGCACCACGTCCACGTTCGGGAAGTCCCGGTATTCGGCCTCGAGGACGCGCAGCGCCATGCGCGCGTCGTCGGGAACGAGGATGGACTCGCGCAGCGTCGGCAGGGCCGGATACCCGCGGTCCAGGTGCAGGGGCCGCCCGGCCAGGCTGACCGCGGTGTACACGCGGCCCTGGACGAGGACGGACTCCAGGTCGAACTGGTTGATCTCTGCGCGGATGATGGTGTTCCCCTCGCCCGCATGGGGCAGGGCGAAGGTGACCGGTGCCTCGGCGTCCTTGAGCACGACGGTCTGGCCCGCGAGGACCGGCGCCGCGACGAGGAGCAGAAGCGCGGAGAGGATAGAAAGCCGTTTCATGCTTCCCCCCGAGTATATGTGGCACGACCAAGGGATTGTGAGGCGTACGGATAGCGTAATTCTAGCAGATCGGCGGCGGCGCCACCAAGCACCTTCGCCAGCGCCTGACGGCGAGAAGTCGCCTGCTTTTCAGGGATTTCACATGGTCAGCCCCAGGCGACGGTCTTGGGCGGGCCGGACGGTGCCCTCCAGCCCGCGCGGGCCTCAGGGCCGGTAGAGGGCCTTGACGGAGCTCAGGCTGGTAGTCTGAGACTTCCACACGTGGATGTCCCGCCACTTCCAGAGGCGGTACGTGGTCGTGTCGCCCGCGGCCACGGGGATGGCGTAGAGGTCGGCGGCGTCCTGGACCTGGAAGCCACAGATGTCCGAGCCAGGAATCGTGCCCTTCAGCGTGAACAGGATGTACGTCGAGAAGCGCCGCCAGAGCGTGCCCTCGGGCCAGGGATGCCCCATGACGCTGTCCGTGGCCGGCGGCGCCCAGTCGCCGATGCCGGCAAACTCGACCTCGATGGAGCGCACGCCGGGGATGGCCTGATACCCATCCCAGCCGTCGTGGCCCGCGAACAGGTTGGCCATGATGGCCCGCTCCGTGTCGTAGTCGAAGGGCTCCAGCAGCTCGCCGGTCTCCGGATCGGCCGTCCCCGCCACGGGATGGAAGACGTACCCGGCGTAGGCCTGCGCGTCGGGCGCCGGCGCCGCGCCGTCGTAGAGCAGGGCCCCGTAGACGCCAGCGTCCCTGGCCTCCATGGCCTCGACCAGGGACAGCACCAGGCTGTCGGGGTGCGTCAGGGGATGGACCGGCAGGATCACGTTCCCGCCCCCGCCGTCATCGTCGTCGGAGTCGAGGAGGCAGCCCGCCGCAAGGGCGAGCGGGATCACGACGAACAGCGGCAGCGCAAAGCGTTTCCAGTTGTACATGGCGACCTCCCGGGGCCGCCGCGCCCGGCGCGCGGCGGCACGGCCAGCATAGCACCGGGCCGGACAAATGGCTAGTCCCCGCTTCAAGTAATCGCCCGCGGCCACTCCCGTAAAAGAAAACTCCCGCGGCCAGGTGGCCGCGGGAGCCTGCGAAGCGTGCGAAGGGCGCGCGTCTACTTCATCAGCAGCATCTTGTTGGTGATGCGGACGCCGTCCGCCTCCAGGCGGTAGAGGTAGAGGCCGCTGGCCACCGGGTGGCCCGCGCCGTCACGGCCGTCCCAGACCACGTCGTGCCGGCCGGCGCTCCAGGCGCCACTGGCGAGCAGCGCCACCTGGCGGCCGCGCACGTCGTGGACCGCCAGCGTGATCTCGGCCGCCGCGGGCAGAGAGAAGCTGATGGTGGTCCGGGGGTTGAAGGGGTTGGGGTAGTTCTTCTCGAGGCGCAGCGCCGCCGGGGTCTCGGCGACGTCCGTCGCCCCCACGTGCAGCCAGACGGGGATCACCACGTCGGGCGTGGGCGCGCTGTGCGAGACAAAGATGCGGGCGTGGTAGTCGCCGCCCGCCAGGCCCGCGGCGTTGAAGCCGATGTCGATGACGTCGTACTCGCCCACGCCGCACTCGCCCTCGGCCCACGGCAGGCTGAGCCAGTCGCAGGGCACGTGGATGTAGAAGGTCTCGGCGCTCTGGACCGGGTCGGCCTGGCCGGCCGTGTCCTCCAGGCGCACGATGCAGCTCGCGCTGACCGGGCCGGTGACGGTCCAGTCCCAGCTCCCGGCGTCGGCCGGGGCGCTCGTGGCCAGGGTCTCCCAGCTCCGGCCGCCGTCGCGGCTCAGGCTGATCCGCACGAAGTCGACCTGGGTCACGTTGAAGATGATGTCGTGGCTGTCGCCCACGGCCCAGATCTCGCCGCCGTTGGGCGCGACGAGCTGCAGGGTGGGGCCGCTGGGCCCGGTGATGGTCAGGGTGCCGTTGATGTCGTGCGGGCTGGAGCCGTAGTCGTCGCCGCTCATGGTCCAGGGGATGTCCAGGTCGCCCATGGCGCCGCCGGCGAAGGTCAGCGTGACCTGGGCCGTGGCGCTCTCGCCGCCGTAGACCTCGCCCCAGCCGCCGTCGTTGTCGCTCCAGACCAGGCGGGCGCCGTCGCCGGTGGCGTTGTTGGTGATCAAGTCGCCGCCGCTGCCGCCGGTGAAGTTGGTGGAGCTGACCACGGTGACGCCGGCCGGGAAGTCCAGGGTGGCCTCGTCCAGCCACTCGTAGTCGCCGCTGGCGTTGTAGATGGTCAGCGTGTAGGTGGCCGTCGCGCCCGGCGTGTAGCTGGTCGGGTTGGACGTGAAGGTCGAGCCGGCGATGCTGCGGTCGGGCAGCACCGGGTCGTCGATCGCCAGGGTGTAGTACAGCGTGCTGCCCGGCTCGCCCTCGTTGCCGATGGTGAGCGGGACCGTGGTCGAGCCGCCGACGACCAGCGTCACGTCGAAGGAGAGCGGATCGATCTCGCAGGTGGGCTGCTCGGTGGAGCCGATCGTCAGGTCCACGACGTAGGGCTCGCGGTTCTGGGCCATGACCACCATGTGGGCCGTGCCAGAGTAGCCGATGTCCGTCAGGGCGATGTCCGCCGTGCCGCTGGTGCCCACGGTGCCGGCGCCCTTCAGCGCGCCGTCCACGGTGATGCCGACGTAGCTGCCCGGAACGGCGCTCACCGTGAAGCTGGTGGAGCCGCCGATGATCTGGCCGGCGTGGCTGACGGGGTTGGCCGCCGGCACGCCCATGAAGGTGGACAGGCTCGGGTCGCCCGACAGGTTGTAGATGTTCCAGTAGTAGGTGGAGTAGCCGCCGCCCTCCATCACCGCGACGTTGCCGCAGAAGACGAGGGCGTCGTTGACCACGTACCACTGGTCCATGGCCTCGCCGTGGTCGTGGAAGACACCGTCGTAGGCGCCCATCCCGTGCGTCTCGTAGGTGGGGTTCGAGGAGACGGGACCGGCGCCGATGCCCCACCAGTAGTCCTCGTCCCAGTAGGTCGAGTTGCTGGCGCCGATGTAGCCGATGGCGCCCTTGCCGGCCGCCCGCAGCCAGGTTTCGCCGAAGCACTCGCTGATCTCGTAGGAGCTGGTCAGGCAGCAGTTGCCGACGGCCAGGCAGTACTCG
>JAFGBK010000006.1 GCA_016933175.1 Candidatus Krumholzibacteriota bacterium
GAGGGCGCAGCCTGTCACGGCACCGCTGCTGTATCCGAGGAGGTTCACCTTGTGGTTGCCGTTGCCCGAGAACAGGCGGGCGAGGCGGGCGACCCGGATGCCGAGGTCCAGATCGCGCACGTTGCGGTCCATGCCCCAGTCCACCATGAAGCCGAAGTCCGTCACCCCGGCGGGGACGAGGGTCCAGCCCTGGTCGAGGCCCCAGACGTCGACGTCCGACTGGGCCAGCATCACCGCCAGGCCGAAGTCGTCGGGCATGCCTGGCGAGCTGACGCCCGGCAGGAACATGCCGGTGAAGTCCTTGATGTCGCCGTGGAGCAGGAATGCCACCTCAGGCGTCCGGATGGGCCGGAAGGGATGCCGCTCGCGCACCACGCGGTGGAGCCCGACGACATCGTGCTCGCCCCAGCCCACGCGGATCCGGAAGAAGTAGTGCACGATGTCATCCGTGATGGGCGTGCGCTGGAAGAAGACTTCCTCGGTGCACCGGCCCCCGCCTTCCGGCAGCCCACTCTCCGGGTCCACGGGCCAGCCGGCCTGGGCGAGGACCGCCAAGGCGAGCGCCTCGGCGTCGGGCGCGGGCTCGGTGATCACCGGCGTCTCAGACTCGACCTGCGCCTGCCCGCAGCTTCGGTCATCGATGACGGCGAGGCCTGCTCCACATACAACGGCGCCAGGCCGTCGTAGCCGTTCCGTTCCACCACCGGCCTGAGGAAAGTGAAGACCTCGAGCACTTCGTCCTTGATCCGCCGGTCCTCAACGAGGCGCACGGTCCCGGCGATGCGCCGCAGGTGGCCTCAATGACCGCCCACAACGTGCAGGGTGATGCTCACGTCGGCGGCGAGGTCCGGGAAGGTCCACGCGATGTAGAGCATGTGGTCCCCCGCCGAGAGGGGCGCGAGCATGGCGTAATAGCCGTCCGCCACGACGGGGCAGATGGTGCCCGCCTCGGTCGGGATGCCATACCAGTCGTAGATGTTGTGGTCGGGGACGGTCAGGCAGAACATGTCCTCCGACTGGACGCGGTACGGCTCGCCGACGTCGATCGCGACGCCGTCTATGATGAAGCTCGTGATCTCGATGAAATCCACGAAGTAGGCGGCCGTGGCGCGCAGCTCGTCCTCCGTCTCCCCGTAGCCCTCGTAGGTGGACGCCGAGAAGGATGACAGGCAGACGAACAGCATCTTGCCCGTGGGGATCGTCGCC
Source organism: Candidatus Krumholzibacteriota bacterium (assembly GCA_016933175.1). GTDB lineage: Bacteria > Krumholzibacteriota > Krumholzibacteriia > JACNKJ01 > JACNKJ01 > JAFGBK01. The sequence goes on from JAFGBK010000006.1 coordinate 1,207, forward strand.
TCGCGCACGACGCCCTCTTCGACGCTGCCGGCGATGAACCAGACCGAGCCCGTCTGCGCATAGTCGATGAGTTCCCCCGTCTGGTCGAGAACCGGGTTCTCCGTCTCCGTCGGCGGCGCGGAGGCCATCCACTGCCACCAGAGCTCCGACCACTCCCCGTAGGTCTTCCCGTGCGGCCTGGCGTGCGGAGGGATGATCCGCGGGTCCGCGCCACGGTCAAGGACGCCGTCGTCACTGCTCAGCTCGCCGATCTTCGCCATCTCCGGTTCGGGCTTGAGGATGTCGTTGTCCGAGCAGCTCACGACCGCGAGAAGGAGCAGGAGTGCCACGAGAACACAGGATCCTCTCTGCATACCGATCCTCCCATCGTCTTCGACTTAACTGCTGATCCTCGAATGTGAATGGTGACGCAACAAAGTATAGCACCGATTTAAATCTCCTGGATGCTGCACATCCAAGGGCTTGTGCCGCATGGAATTGGCTGCTGAGCGGCCTCGATCCCACAGGCATCGTCCTCCGCGCTGTGGGCGAGGCTGGTGGTCCGCCCCCCGACGCCGACTGCTTCGCGTACCTCGTCCGCTCGCGGGATTTCCGCCTCGCTTCGCACGAAGACGTGAGGCGCTCGGCCGGAAAGCGCGCCCGTGAACGGCAAGAGCAAGCCCCCGTCCTGGCGCAGGGCGGGGGCTCTTCACAGCTGTCGTCATTTCAGCAGGATTCCCTGGTCGAGGCGCGCGTCCCGCCCGCACCCGAGATCCCGATGATCCGCTCCTTGCCGGGACTCTAGTACATCGCCTTGATCTCACCCCACGTGGTTTCCAGGGTCGCCGTGAAGATGTCGCCGTTGACCCAGTAGTTGAAGTCCTGACCGCTATAGGTCAAGACCCCAGGCGCGCTGGCGGGCATTCCGGACCCGTACGGCATCGACCAGTAGGCAACCAGAGAACTGGCGTCGAGGAGAGTCATGCGCGGGTTCGCCATGGACTCGTAAAGCGCCATCATCCAGTAAGTCCCCGGCGGGATGACCGGCGTCGTCGTGAAGGGAATGTTGTCGTAGGTCGCCACGGTGTTGAGATTGACCGGCTCGGTGACCGCCACGAGTGTTTCCGGCAGACCACCCGAACCGGAAGAGTACAGCCCGAAGATGGCGTTGGAAACGGCGGGGCTGCCCATGTCCTCGTGCCCGTACATCATGCCGAAGCTATGGAGCACGATCACCGCCGGGATATCCACCTCGGTGCCGAGGACATAGTTCGGCGAGTGGGCCGACTGTGTTTCGAAAGGCGTCGTGTTGCCGTAGGTCTCGGCCGAGGCAACACCGGTCGCTGCCAAGGCAAGTGCGCACACTGCCGCGACGATGAGTCTGCGTTCCGACAGCATGGTTGCTCCTTCCTTTCTTCTCGGTTTGCCCTTGCGATCGCTAATGAACCATACACCCTCTCCGATGAGGATCACCCTCTCTCGATAAGTCAAAATGCCAGCTTGTCGGATGGCCAAGGCTGGTGCTTCCCCCATGCGTTGCCGGAGAATACTATCACACTTCGTCCGGCTTCCGCGACAGGAACATGTATTGGCGGCGGTGCCCTCAGGTCTTGCGCTCCTTCTTCTCCGCGGCGGGGAAGAGGACGTTGTTGAGGATCAGCCGGTAGCCCGGCGAGTGGACGTGCAGGCTCAGGTCCGTGGGCGGGTCGCCCACGCGGTGGGTCCAGTCCTCGGGGTCGTGCCCGCCGAGGAAGGTGAAGGTGCCCTGGCCCCGCTTGCCGTGGACGTAGCGCACCTCGTCGGTGCCCTCCACCTCCCCCAGCACGATGACGTGCTCCTTGAGGAAGCGGCGGTAGAAGCTGGTGGTCTGCCCCATGAAGCCCGCCACGACGGCCACGTGGTCCTGCACCAGCATCGTCGGGACGGGATCGAACTTGGCCGAGAAGTCGAACAGGGTGAAGTAGTCGTTGGCCTGGCCGCGCTGGAAGGCCGTCTGCGTGGCGTCGATGTCGCTGAACTCGTAGACGTTCGGGTTGGGGATCAGTGTGAAGCCCTCGAAGCAGAAGCTCCGCTCGCAGTCCAGCCGCTCCTGGAAGCCGCTTTCGGGCGGGTCACCGTCGAACTCCGTGACCACGATGTCCACGTCCTCGGCGGCCAGGGCGATGTCGATGGTGTCCGTGGCGCTGCACATGGCGAACAGGAAGCCGCCGCGCTTCACGTAGTCGCGGATGGCCCGCGCCACGGCCTTCTTGTGCTCGCTCACCGACGCGAAGCCCGCCGCCCGCGCCTTCTGCTCGAACAGCCGCTTCTGCCGCAGATACCAGGGCTGCTGCCCGTAGGCCGCCGAGAACTTGCCGTACTGCCCCGTGAAGTCCTCGTGGTGCAGGTGCAGCCAGTCGTAGTCCGCCAGGCGCCCGGCCAGCACCTCCTCGTCGTAGACGATCTCGTGCTCGATCTCCGCGTACTCCAGCGCCAGCATCACCGCGTCGTCCCAGGGCTGCGCATTGGGCGGGCTGTAGATGGCCACGCGCGGCGCCTTCTCCAGCACCACCCGCTCCATGTTGCTCTCCTCGATGGTCTGGAAGATGGACGCGCGCCGCCCCTCGCTCACCGGCTCCACCTTGACGCCCAGGCGCGCCGCCTCGCGCCGCGCGTACTCGGACTGCTCCAGCAGGAAGGACCCGCCGCGGTAGTTGAGCAGCCAGAGCACCGTCTGCCCCTCCTCGAGGCAGTGGTAGGCCAGGCCGTAGGCGCGCAGGTGGTCGGTCTGGTCCAGGTCCATGGGGACGAGCAGGTCGGCGCCCGCCGGCGCGGCGAACAGCAGCGCGGCCAGCAGCGCCGCCGTGAACGCCGCGGCGCGGCGCGGCGTCGCGCGGCCCGCCGCTCCGACCGTACCGCCGAGAGCGAACAGGCTACAGCGTCTCGTCGTCCGCATCGGCCAGGGCCTCCTCCAGGTCGCGCAGCCCGGGCAGCAGGGGCGAGCCGGGATGCTCCTCGTAGATGCGCGCCACCAGGCGCCGCGCCTTGGCGGCGTCCCCGGTGCGCAGGGCGAGGCGCGCCGCCTTCTCCAGGGCCTGGGGCGCCCGGAAGTCCTCGGGATGCCCGTCGGCGAGGGCGAGCCAGGCTTCCGCCGCCGCGCCGTCGTAGGCCCGCTCCAGCTCCAGCCCGGCGTGGTAGAGCAGGGCCGGCGCCGGCGCGTCGTCGGGGAACTCCCGCGCGAAGGCCAGCAGGACCCCGGCCGCCGCCGCGTGGCGCGAGGCCACGCTCTCGGCCAGGGCGCGGCGGATCAGCTCGCGCACCGAGGGCGGCCACATCTGCGACTCGGCCAGGAGCAGCGCCAGGTCCAGGGCGTCGTTGGCCAGGATCCCGGCGGGATCCTCCTTGGCCAGGGCGGCCAGGCTGTCCTGGGCCGCCGCCAGCTCGCCGTCGAGGGCGTCGAGCTGGGCGCGACGGTAGCGGGCCCAGCCGCGCACGGTGGGTTCGGCGACGGTGCGCTCCAGGACCGCGAAGTGCGCCCGCGCCTCGTCATTCTGCCCGAGGGCCAGCAGGTTCTCCCCCATCTCCAGGTCCAGGGCCCAGGTGACGGCCTGCCGGCGGATGCGGTCGGGCCGCAGGAGCCAGTCGCGCAGCAGGCTGTCGGCCGCGGCCGGGCGGCCCAGGCGCTCGCGCAGCAGGCGCAGCTCGGCCACCAGGGCCTCGGCGGTCCAGGGCGACGACGGAAGGCGCTCGCGCATGAGGGCCATCTCGCCGCGCAGGTCCGCCAGGGCCCCGGCGTCCGCGGCCTCGCCTGCCAGGCGCGCGTCGGCGTCCTCCTCGAGGCCGATGGCCACCCGCAGGTAGCGGGCCTGGGCCTCCACCGCCTCCGCCGGCTGGCCCTCGGCCAGCACGGCGTCCAGAATGCGGCGGGCCGCGCGGCGTCCGACGCCGTGCCGGTGCGGCGCCACCTCCAGGCAGCGCTGGATCTGCGACAGGAGCCAGTCCTCGCCCATGCCGCCCTCGCGCCAGGCCTCCACGGACCGCGCCGCGAAGGCCTCCAGCTCGCCCGCCGCCAGGTAGATGCCCCGCAGGGCCGGCGCCAGCTCGGGCCCGGCCGGCGTGGCCGCCAGGCTGTCGGCCAGCGGCAGCAGGCGGCGGGGCCCCTCGGCCTCCGCCAGCAGGCGCTCGGCGTAGCGCACGAGGCTGCGGCGCTGGGAGGGCTTCTCGACCTTCGGCAGCTCGGCGGCCAGCAGGCGCAGCAGGTCGCCGGGGCGGTCCTCGGTCAGGTGCAGCTCCAGGAGCCGGCGCAGCAGGCGGTCGCGGCCGGGCGCGTCGGACGGCGGCACCTCGCCCAGGGCCCGCTCGTAGAGCCCCGCCAGGCGCTCGAAGCGCCGGGCCTCGCGCAGCAGTTCGGCCACCGCCTCGTACTCCGCGGCGCGCGGCGCGGCGGGATCGAGGAAAGACTCGAGGATGGCCAAGGCCTCGTCGTCGCGCCCGCCGCGGAAGAGGGTCAGCGCCAGCTCCTCCTGGTAGCCCCGCGCCTCGGGATAGTCCGCGAGCAGCTCGCGCAGCAAAGCCTCGGAGCGGTCCAGGTCTCCCGTGAGCCGGCAGGCCTGGGCCAGGAGCAGGCGCACGCGGTGGTGCTCGGGGTGCTGCTCGCTCAGGCGCTCGAGGTCCTCGCGGGCCTGCTCGGGATCGTCGCGCAGACGAAGCTGGAGGCGGGCCAGGCTGCGCGCCAGGGCCGTGCCGCTCAGAGGCACCACGCGCGCCTCGACGCGGGTCCGCGCGGAGTCGGGGGGGATCTCGCGCCGGGCCGGCGCGTCCTGCGCGGCGGCAGGCGCCGCCAGCCCCAGCGCCAGGAGCGCGCAGAGCGCCAGGCGCCGTCGCGATGGCGCGCCGGCGAGGCCACGCCCGCGACTCCACGGCGGCCGCCTCACGGCAACTCCTCCTCACCGGCGTCCTCGCCGCCCCGCAGCAGCGAGCGGTAGTACTCCTGGATCAGCGCCTCGTACTCCGGCGGCGCCGCCCCGCCCAGGCCGCGACGGATCTCGTCGCGCAGCTTCGCCAGGGGATCGGGCAGCTCGCCGTCGCCGGGCCACAGGGGCGCGATCTCGTCGGCGGTGCGGCTCTCGCGGCGCCGCTTGTAATCGCGCTTGTGCACCGAGCGCTGGGCGTCCAGCAGACGCTCGAAGATGCGCTCCTGGCGGCGCCGGGTGTCCTCGTCGATGCGCCCGGAGGCCAGGTCGCGCTCCACCTCGCGCATGTCCTCCTCGATCTGGTCGAGGCGGCCCAGGAAGGCCTCCTCGTCCGCGCTCAGCTCGTCGAGCCCCTCGCGGATGGCCTCCTGCTCGGCCTTGAGGCGCTCCATCCGCGCGCGCTCCTCCATGGACAGCCCGCCCAGGCCGGGGACGTCGCCCATGCCGCGCGTGTCGCGGTTGAGCTGCTCCTGCCGCTGCAGCAGGCGCTGCATGGAGGCCAGGGGGCTGCTGCAGCTGCCGCTCCCCTGCCCCTCGGCCTGCATGCCGTGCAGGAGCTCGATGACCGCGAGGTTGACGTTCTCCACGGCGCGCCCGGCCTCCAGGTAGCCGGCCGTGCCGCGCCCGGCCTCCAGCTCGGCGACGCTGAGGCCGAGGGCGTCCAGGGCCTCGCGGCTGGCGGCCATGGCCCGCGGGCTGATGGCGAAGCTGACCGCGGCCGCCGCCAGCAGGCGCTCGCGCACGCGCTCGAGGGACTGGTAGAGGTCCATCTGCCGGCGGGCCAGGGGCCGCAGCGCGGTGTCGTCGCCGCCGCCGTGGGTGAGCCGTCCGATCTCGGACTGGCGGTCCTCCTCGCGCAGGCTCAGCTCCAGGGCCTGCCGCGTGACCTCGCCCAGGGCCGCCTGGGCCTCCATGTCCATCATGCTCGACATCTGGGACTGGGCCTGGGCCAGGCGCCAGTAGAGCTTGAGCAGGCGGCTCATGGCGTCCTGCTGGCTGTCCGAGGCGTTCGGGTCCTGCTGGCGCATCTTCTCGCCGGCATCGCGCATGGGCGGCGCGGGGTCGGTCTCGGACTCGGGACGGGCCGCGTCCTCCATCTCCTCGGCCACCTCGGGGAAGTCCTCGCTCAGCTCCTCGGCGGTCTCCTCGATCTCCTGCGTCAGCTCCTCGGCCTGGTCGGCCAGGTCCTCCTGGCGCTCGGCCAGCTCCTCGCTGTCGGCCTCGCCGTCCTGCGCCGCGGTCCGCTCGCCCTCCTCGTCGCCTTCGGGGACCTCCTCGCCGGCCTCGGCCTCGTCGCCCGCGCGCGCCGAGTCGGACCGGGCCTCGGTCTCGGCGCGCAGGGCCTCCTGCTCGGCCAGCATCTCGTCCACGCGGCGCAGCAGGCCGTCCATCTTCTGCTCCTGGCGGATGCGCTCGAGCATGGCCTCGGTGCGCTCGAGCTGCTCGAGCATGGCCTCCTGGTCCAGGCGCAGCTCCTGCAGCTCGTCGGGCAGGCTGCCGGCATCCATGCGGTCGAGCATCTCCTGGAACTTGCGCAGGATCTCGCCGGCCGCCGTGTCCCTGAGCTCGCGCATGAGGTCCTCGATGCGCGCGAGCTTCTCGGCCATCTGGTCGCGCAGCATCTCGTTCTCGCCCAGGCGCTCGGTGCGCTCGCGAAGCTCGCGGCTCAGCTCGCCGAGCTGCTCGGCGATGCCCTCCTGGCGGCGGAAGGCGTCCTCCAGCTCCTGGCGGCGCTCCCAGTCCACCTCGGGATCCGCGCGCAGCTCGCGCTCGAGGCGGCGCAGGTCCTCCTGCAGATCGCGGCCCTCCTCGAGCAGGTCGGCGAGGTCCTCGCCCCGCGCCTCGTCCTCGGCCTCGATCTCCGCGTAGATCTCGGCGACGGACGGCACGCGCAGGACCTGCACGCGGCTGCGCCCCACGCCCGGCGCGCCGGGCCGGTTGTCCCGCGCCTCGGCCAGGTACTCGACGACGTTGCCGGGGAAGAGCGGGAAGTCCCCCAGGTCCCAGGCAAGGCGCGCCGATGCGCGCGGCGCGGCGGCGGCCAGGGGCGCGGGGATTCGCAGCGTGTCATCCTCGCCGCGCTTCCAGGCCAGCAGGTCGAGGCCGGTGACGCCGTAGTCGTCGTCGGCGGCCAGCTCGACGTCCACCAGCAGGTCGCGGCTGAGCTCGGCGTCGGGCGGCGGGGCCAGGAACTCCACGCGGGGCGGGCGGTCGGGCACGGCGCGCAGGCCCAGCAGGGGCGGCGTCAGGGTGACGGTCCCGCGCGTGTCGCGCAGGCCCACGGCCAGGCGCGCCTCGGGCTCCGTCACCGCCAGCGCGCCCGACAGGCGGCGGCCCGCCACGGCCAGGGGCAGGGAATCGCCCGTCTCGAAGCGCAGCCAGGCGGCGTCCAGCTCGGCCGAGGCGATGCCGTCCAGCTCCAGGCGGCTGCCCGCCGGCACGGTCAGCTCGCCCGAGCGCAGGTCCACCTCGCGCCGGGGCAGGCCGGTGTAGGCGGGCGGCACGGCGGCCAGGCGCAGGCTGTCCAGGACGGGCGGGTGGAAGACGCGCACGGTGTGCACCGGCGAGCGGCTGCGCCCGCGCAGGGCGCGGTAGCGCAGGCCCTGGTGGACGGCGTCGATCTCGTGGACCCAGGTGTCGCCCTCGCGCCTCAGGGCGGTGGGCCGGAACAGGTCGCCGGTCTCGTCGATCTCCAAGCGCAGGGCGCCGGCGAAGCGCCAGGGCAGGCCGCGCTCGCGCAGCTCCAGGCGCAGCGGGCTGCCGGCCAGGATCTCCACGTCGCCGGGGGCCAGCTCGAGCCAGGCGCGCTCGGCGTAGTGCGCCGCCGCCCGCGGGGCCGTCAGGAAGGCCGCCGGGCGGATGCCAGCCGGGCTGGGCAGGACGAGCAGCGCCGCGGCCAGGACCGCCAGGCCCGCCGACGCCCAGGCGACGCGGCGCGACCAGGGCCCGCGCGGCGCCGGCGGCAGGCCCACGGCGGCCAGGGACGCGGCCCGCTCCAGCACGCGGTCCATGAGGGCGGGGCTGTAGCCCTTGCCGGCCAGGCGCCCCTCGGCCACGTCGGCGGCCGTCTCCAGGAGCTGCCGCGTGCCGGCGCGGCGCTCGGCCTCGGCCAGGAGGCGCCGGGCGTCGGGCAGGCGGAGGAAGGGCCAGGCCAGGGCCGCCAGCCAGGGCAGCAGGGCGGCCAGCCAGGCGGCGAGGGCCCCGGCCAGGCCGGCCGCGGGCGTCTCCGGCGGGGCCGCGCGCAGGGCCAGGGCGGCGACGATCAGCGCCAGGGCCGAGACGGCCAGGGCCGCCGGCAGGGCGGCGCGCCGGTGGGCGCGCCGGGCCCGCCGCAGCTCGCGCCGCAGGAGGGCCAGCAGGCGCCGCGACGCCAGGTCGTCTGCAAGGTGCTGCGCCATGGATCAGCGTGCCCGCGTCAGGGAGTAGTAGAGGACGTTGATGGCCATCTTCAGGGCGGCTTCCCGCTTCTCGGGCGGGTCGCCGTGGACCTGGGGATCCTCGAGGCCGTCCCCGATGTCCGCTTCATAAGTATAGAAGATGGCCAGGCGCCCATCCAGGAAGAGCCCCCAGCCCTGGGGCGGCTTGCCGTCGTGCTCGTGGATCTTGGGCACGCCGGCCAGGTCGTAGAAGCAGTGGTAGATGGGATGGTCCGGCGGCACCAGGCGCAGGCGCTCCTCGGGAAAGAGGCGCGTCACGGCCTGCCGGAAGCTGGCGTCCAGGCCGTAGTTGTCGTCGGCCCAGAGGAAGCCGCCGCGGCGCAGCCAGGCGCGCAGGCGGCTCTCCTCCTCGGGCGAGAGGCGCAGGTTGCCGTGCCCCGTCGCGTAGAGGAAGGGCGTGCGCTCCAGGGCCGGGTCGGTGGCCTTGACCACCGTCTCGCGCGCGGCCGCGGGGATGCCCGTGCGCAGGGCGAATTCCCGCAGGAGATTGGGCAGGCTGCTGGGATCCGAGTACCAGTCGCCGCCGCCCCCGTAGTGCAGGCGCGCGATGCCCACCTCCCCCGTCGCGCGCGGTTCGCCCAGGGGCGGGCGCCCGGGCTCGCGGCCGGGGAGCACCTCGTCCACGGGACCCTGCTGGGCCAGGGCCCCGCCGGCGAGCAGCGCCGCCGCCAACAGGAGCGTCGCGAGTGCGGGAATGCGCGGGAGGATGCTCACGGGCGCTCTAACCTTCCGCCGGCGGCCGGGTTCCCGGCGCCAGGGGAAGGGCCAGGCGGGCCACGGCGCCCTCTTCCGGGTGGTTGCCGTGGCGCAGGCTGCCGCCCATCTCCTCCACGAGCTGGGCCGAGATGGCCAGACCCAGCCCCGTCCCGCTGGTCTTGGTTGAGAAGTAGGGCTCGTAGAGGCGGTCGAGCATGTCCTCGGGGATGCCGGGGCCGCGGTCGCGCAGACTCAGGACGCCCTGGCCCTCGCTCGCGGCCAGGCGCAGGTCCAGGCACCCGCCTCCGCCCATGGCCTCGCGGGCGTTCTCGACGAGGTTGAGCAGGACCTTGCGCAGGGCCTCGGCGTCGGCCAGGACCACGAGGCGCTCCTCGCCGCTCCAGTCGGCCTCGAGGGCGCCGGCGTAGGAGCCCACCACCTCGCGGGCGGCGGCGGCCAGGTCCACGGGCACGCAGCGCACGCGCGGCACGCGGCCGAAGAGGGAGAACTCCTGGGCGATGCGCCGCAGGATCTCCACCTGCTCGGTGATGGTGCGCACCGAGTCCTCGAAGATGGCGTCGAAGCTCTCCTTGCGATCGCGCCAGGCCCGCTCCATGTGCTGGGCCGAGAGCTTGATGGGCGTGAGCGGGTTCTTGATCTCGTGGGCCACCTGTCGGGCCATCTCGCCCCAGGCGGCCAGCTTCTGGCTGCGGATCAGGTCCGACACGTCCTCGAAGACAGCCACCTGGCCCTCGCCCAGCGCGCTGGCCGCGGCGCGGAAGCTGCGCGCGCCCTCGGGATGGGACAGGCGCAGCCCGGTGACGCGCGTGCCCGCGCCGCCGCCCTCCCGCAGGAAGCGGAACAGGGGTGCGGCGTCGAGGCCGTCGCCGGGCGGCCGCGCTTCCAGCGCGGCCAGATCACGGCCCAGCAACTCGCCGGCCGGCAGGCCCAGCAGCCGCCGGGCGGCCCCGTTGGCGGCCCGCACCCGGCCCCGGCCGTCGATGGTCAGCACGCCCGAGGCCACGTTCTCCAGGACGCTCTCCAGGAAGCGCTGCCGCTCGTCCAGGACGGCGCGGGTCTCCTGGAGGCCGCCGGCCATGGCGTTGAAGGAGCGCACCAGCTCGCCGATCTCGTCGGGGCCGGCGTCCGGCAGGCGGTAGGCCAGGTCGCCCGCGGCCAGCCGCCGCGTGCCGAGCTGCAGGCGGCGGATGGGCAGGAAGACGCGGCCGGCCAGGAAGCCGCCCAGCCCCAGGGCCATGGCCATCAGGAAGGCGATCATGCCCAGCACCACGGCACCGCCCCGAGCCGTGGCGGCGCGCCGCGCGGCCAGGCCCGAGAAGTCCAGGCTGGCCAGGACGGCCACGGGCCTGCCGTCGGCCGCGGCCAGGGGGGCCGCCGCCTCGCCGTAGCGCAGGCCGCCCGCCCGGCCCACGCCCTGGCGGTAGGGCGCCTCGTCCAGGAGCAGGGCGCGCGCCACGGCGGGCGCCAGCAGGGCCGGCTGGTAGCCCAGGCCGAAGAGCAGCGGCCGGTTGGAGTAGAGCAGGGCCCCCTCGCGGTAGAGGCAGAGGTCGCCGCCGGCCACGGCCGCGAGCTCATCCAGGGTCGCGGGGCCGAGAGTCTGGCGGTAGTAGACGGTGAAGGCCACTCGCTCGCGCCCCGTCCAGGTCTCCAGGGGAAGCAGGATGCCGGCGTACAGGCCCGTCCCCTCGCGCTCGTAGACGATCCGCTCGGGCGGCGTGGCCGCCAGGAAGGAATCCGCCTGGGACGGATCCCAGTCGCGCAGGGTCTCGTCCAGGAGCAGGGCTCCGTCCGGCCCGAAGAGCATCACCTGGTTGCGCTCGAGGCTGCCGATATCGCGCAGGGTGGGCGGGAAGTCGCGGGTCACGAAGTTGACGACGTACTCACTACGCGCCAGCTCCTGGGCGTCCTGGCGCACGCGGCTTTCCAGGGCGCCGCGGGCGGCCAGCAGGCGTTCGAGGCTGTTGCGCGCGGAGGCCTCGTCGTACTGCCGGCGGAGCTGGTCGCCGGCGATGAGGCCCGTGAGCACCGTGGGCACCAGGGCCACCAGCAGGAAGGCCCCCAGCAGCTTGTGCTGGAAGCCCGGCCCGCGCGGGCCCATCAGGGGTGGCACGTAGCGGCGCGCCAGGGGCACGCGGCTGAACAGGACGTCCAGGCCCAGCAGCGCCACGAGGATGGCCAGGTGCAGGAACAGGCGCAGGCCCAGGTCGAGCAGTCGCTCCAGGACGGGCTCCTCCCGCACGGCGGCCAGCCAGCCGCCGCCCAGATCGGCGACGCCGAAATCCCGTCCGCCCAGGCGGCGGCGCTCCCAGCGCCCCGTCTCGGCCGGCGGCGGCCAGGGCAGGGCTTCGCCCAGCAGCGTGGGGGCGCTGCTGTCGATGACGCGCTCCCCCTCGAGCCGGGCCAGCAGCGCGGGTTCCTCGCCAGGCACGCCGGCCTCGGCGCCCAGGGGGGAGGGCGGCGACCAGGGCCCGGCGGCCAGCGCCGCGGCGAGATCGCCCCGCTCCTCGATGAGCGACAGGGACAGGCTGCCCAGTACCCGCCCCGCTTCGCGCAGCAGCAACTCGCCGGTGACCAGCTCCAGGGGCTCGCCGGCCCGCCGGACATGGCGGCGCTGGACGGTCAGCCAGAGATCGGGCAGATCCGCCCGGCGCGCGGGGCGCGCCACCTCGGGCAGGCCGGACGCCGCGGCGGTCTGGTAGCGGCTCAGCAGCTTGCCGCGCGCGTCGTAGAGGCGCAGCCCGCCTTCCTCGCCCAGGTCGCTCAGGCCCGTCTGCCGCCAGAGGGCCAGGGCGGTCCAGGGCTCGGGCTCCCCGGGACCGTCCAGGGCGCGTCGCAGGGCCTCGTCCTGCCCCAGGTCGAGCAGGCGCTCCTCCACCAGGGCCGACCGCCACAGGCGCGCGCTGCGCTCTCGGCCGGCCGCCGCATCGGCGAGCCACTGGCGCAGGGTCTGGGCGCGCGCGATCTCCGTGGCATCCTGGGCCAGCAGGGCCACGGCCACGGCCAGCAGAAAGACCTGGAAGAGCAGGCCCGTGAGCCGGGCCGCGGCCCGGCGGAAGCCCCAGGCCACGGGCAGCAGGAGGACCAGAGCCAGGGCGGGCAGGGCCCCGCCCAGCCAGGCCACCAGGGCCAGGGGCGCCAGGGACAGAAGCCAGCGCAGGGGGCGTCCCATGCCCAGGCGGCGCCAGGCCGCCTGGGCCGGCGTCAGGAAGAGGGTCAGCAGGAAGACCAGGGCGAAGAAGAGGCCGACGGCCAGGGCCACGCCGGTGGCGCCGCCCGGACCCTCGGCGAACAGGAGCCGCGTGTCCACGTTGCGCATGACCAGGCGCGCGAAGGCCAGGGCGACCGCCAGGCCCAGGGCCGGCGCCGCCAGGCCCAGCAGGACGAGCGGCAGGGCGCCGGCGGCGAGGGTGCCGGCGGGTGGATCTTCGCCCGCCGCGTCCGTCGCCGGCGTGGAGAGCGGCGCGCCATCTCCGTCGAGGGGCGGCGTGGCGCTCCCTGACTCGGGGCGCAGGTAGGGCCGCAGGACCAGCAGCAGGATGGCCAGGGCGGCCAGCGCCGTGAGCAGGAAATCGCCGGGGCTGGCGAACAGGCCCCCCGGCACGTCGAGGGCGAAGGCGCGAGGCTCCCAGAGCGGGTCGCCCGGAAAGGAACCGCCAGGAACGTTGGCCAGGGCCAGGAGCCAGCGCAGGGCCAGGACCAGGGCGCCGATGAGCAGGATCCGGCCGGCCGGGGGCAGCCCGCCGGGCCGGCGGCGGCCCAGGCGCCAGCGCAGCCACAGGCCCAGGGCGAGCACGTTGAAGAAGGCGATCAGGCCCAGATTGCGCAGGCGATCCGCGCTGCGCGCGCGCGCGTAGTCGCCGGCGGCGGGCCCGGCGATGAGCAGCTCGCCGACGGCGTCGCCGCCCACGCGCAGGCGCCAGCGGCGCTGGAGTCCGTCGGCGAGGTCGCCGGTGGCGTCGCCAAGGGGCTGGAGCGACGCGTCCCAGGCCGCGATGGTCGAGTCGCCGCTCGCGGGCGCGCGCGGGTTGGGCAGCAGGCGCACGTGCCAGGGCGACTCCTCGCCGAGGAGCACGGGCAGAGCCCCTTCCGCGCCGCCGCGCCGCGCGAGGGGCAGGTCCATGATCAGTTCCAGGTCCGCCGCCGGCAGCCGGTCCTTCACGCTGAGGAACTGGTGGACGCCCAGTGCGCGCAGGGCGGCGCGGGGCCGGCGGGCGATGGCCGGCAGGCCCCCGGCGCCCTCGGGCAGGGGCCAGCCCGCCCAGGCCAGGACCCGCCCGTCGCGCAGGAGCTGGGCGCCCAGGGGCAGGCCCAGGACCTGGGGCTCCGGGCCGAGGTGCTCCTCGAGCCAGCGGAAGGCCGCGCGGGGATCGTCGGCGGGCGGCCCGGTCTCCCGGCAGGCGGCGGCCAGCCGGTCATGGGCGGCCTGCATGGCCGCCAGGGCCTCGTCCAGGTGGCCCACGAGGCGCGAGGCCTCGGCCGCGAGGCCGCTCTCGCTGGCGCGGGCCCAGCCGGCGGTGGTGGCGCTGTCGGGCGCGGCCGCGCGCGCCGGCGCGGCGAGGAGGAGCAGGGCGGCCAGGGCAGCGGCCCTCACGGGCAGCACAGCTCCGCGAGGCGCCAGCGTCCGCCCTCGCGGACGAATCCGGCCACGAGGCGCTCGCGCAGCGGGCGGCCGCGGGCGAGCTGGCCGCGATGGAGGTCGCAGGCCAGGGTGGCGAAGTCGCCGCCGGGCTCCAGGCGGGCGACGCTGATCCGGAAGTCGCGGCGCGTGCGGCCGCGCAGCCACTCGGCCAGGAGGGCGCGGGCGCGGGCGTGGGCCACGGGACCCGCGGGCAGGCCGCGGGAGCGGATGAGCAGGCGCAGGGGCTCGCGGCGGAACAGGCCGCCCAGGGCGCGCGCATCACCGGCCGCCAGGGCCGCCTCGAGGGCGAGGGCGGCCTCCACGAGGGCGGGCTCGTCCGCCAGGGCGCGCTCCCAGGGCTCCGGGCGGCGCGCCTCCTGACCGGCGGCGGCCGGCGCCAGCAGGAGCAGAAGGAGCAGGGGGATCGGCGCGCGGATCATGGCTGCATCCTAGGTCGGCGCGGACGGGCTGACAACGAAAAGGGGAGCCGAAGCTCCCCTTCAACGTGTTCGCGCGCCTGCCGTTCCCGGCGATCAGGTGGTGGCCAGGCGCCGGTTGCGCCGGCGCTGGTTGGCTCCCTGCCACTCCACCAGGATGGGGCTGGCGATGAAGATGGACGAGTAGGTACCCACCACCACGCCCACCACCAGCGCGAAGGCGAAGTCCCGGATGACCGCCCCGCCCAGGAAGTAGAGGATGAGGACGACGATCAAGGTCGTCAGGCTGGTGATGATGGTGCGGCTCAGAGTCTGGTTGACCGACGCGTTGACGACCTCCTCGTAGACGTCCCCACGTCGCCGCTGCTGCAGGTTCTCGCGGATGCGGTCGAAGACGACGATGGTGTCGTTGAGCGAGTAGCCGACGATGGTCAGCAGCGCGCCCAGGATCGTCAGGTCGATCTCCTTGCCCAGGAGGCTGAAGATGCCGAGGGTGATGAGCACGTCGTGCACCAGGGCCACGATGGCCGCGATGGCGAACTTGAACTCGAAGCGCCAGGAGATGTAGATGACGATCCCCAGCAGCGAGTAGAGGATGGCCCACAGGCCCTGCGTCCTCAGCTCGCTGCCGATCTTGGGTCCCACCTTCTCCTGGCTGATCTCGACGACGGTGTTGTCGGTGAAGGCCGCCCGGATGCCATCGGCCACGGCCACCTGGATGGCGTCGCCGGCGGCGTCCGCGTCCATGTCGGGCGGCGCCGCCGCGAGATGCGCGTCCGGATCGAGGAGGATGATGACCTCGTTGGCGCTGCCGAAGTCGGAGACCCGCGCGCTCTCGAAGCCCAGCGCGCGCACGGTGCTGCGCACCTGGCCGAGGTCCACGGGCCGTTCGAACTCCACGATGAACTTGTAGCCGCCCTTGAAGTCGATGCCGAGGTTCGGGCCGCCGTGGAGGACGAGGCTCGCGACGCCGATGAGGATGACGACCAGCGAGATGCTCATCATCAGCCGTCGGATCGGGATGATGCGGAAGTTGGTGTTGGCCAGTATCTGGAACATGGACTTACCTCGCTTTCCCGGCGGCTAGATGCTGAGGGTCTCGACCTTGCGGCGCATGGTGATCAGTTCGAAGACGACGCGGCTGACCAGGAGCGCCGTGTACATGCTGGCGATGATGCCCAGCGACAGCGTGACCGCGAATCCCTTGATGGGCCCGGTGCCGAAGATGTACAGGGCCAGGGCCGTGATCAGGGTGGTCAGGTTGGCGTCGAAGATGGTCGAGAAGGCCCGGTCGTAGCCGGCCTGGATGGCGCGGCGCACCTTGGCGTCCTTGCCGCCCCGCCGCAGCTCCTCGCGGATGCGCTCGTAGATGAGCACGTTGGCGTCCACCGCCATGCCGATGGTGAGGATGAGGCCCGCGATGCCGGGCAGGGTCAGCGTGGCGTGCAGGTAGGCCATGGCGGCCATGACGATGAGCAGGTTGAGCAGCAGGGCGCCCGTGGCGATGAGCCCGCTGCCGCGGTAGTAAACCATCATGAAGACGATGACGCCGATGAAGCCGATGAAGCCGGCTTTGAAGCCCTTCTGGATGGAGTCGCGCCCGAGGCTGGGGCCGACGCTGCGCTCCTCCTCGATGTGCATGGTGGCCGGCAGGGCGCCCGCCCGCAGCAGGATGGCGTTGTCCTGGGCCTCCTCGGCGCTGAAGCCGCCGGTGATGACGCCCTGGCCGTTGCCGATGCGGCTCTCGATGACCGGCGCCAGGAAGATCTGGCTGTCGAGGATGGTCGCGAGCTGGCGGCCGATGTTGCGCTCCGTGGTGCGGGCGAACTGGTTGGCGCCGTCGCGGTCCAGGGTGAAGCTGATGCGGAAGAAGCCGGGCCGCTCCGAGTCGGGCTCGGGCACGGCGCCTTGCAGGTGCGTGCCGTCCAGCTCGACACGGGACAGGCAGTAGTAGAGCAGGCGGCCCGGCCGGCCGCTGGTGTCCGACATGTCGCGGCCGCCCCAGATGAACTCGTAGCCCGGCGGGATGGCCGCCTGGACGGCGGGCTCGGCCAGATAGCGCTTGGCCAGCGGCACGTCGTCCTTGTAGATGAAGACGCCGCCCCGCTGGTAGCCGCGCATGAGGGCCAGCAGGCCCGAGGCCTCCTGCCCCTCGGCCGCGGCGGGCTCGTCGATGAAGGAGATGGCCGTGTCGGCCTCGGCGGCAGCCGCCGTGTTGGCCTGTCCGGCCAGAGGCCGCTGCTCCTTGAGCACCTGGTCGATCTGGCCCAGGGCGGAGAAGAGCTCGCCCTGCTGGGCCACCAGCTTCAGCTCCAGCATCGCCGTCGTGTTGATGAGCCGCGTGGCGCGCTCGACGTCGGGGAGGCCCGGCAGCTCGACCACGATGCGGTTAGCCCCCTCCTTGGTGATGCTCGGCTCGGACACGCCGAACTGGTCGACGCGGTTGCGGATCACCTTGATGGCCTGCTGGACGGTGGCGGCGTGGTCATCGGAGGGGATGCCCGCCAGATCCACCTCGAGCACCAGGTAGGTGCCGCCCTGGAGGTCGAGCCCCAGGCGCAGCGACCTGTCGAGCAGCGAGTTGTACCCCGCCGGATCCTGAACCCTCAGCTCCTCGATCTCCTCGGCGTTCATGCCGACGAACTGGAAGGTCGGCCAGAGGAGGATGAGCGAGAGGATCAGGATCACGAAGATGCTGTAGAACTTGATCTTTTGATTCCTGGACATGAGAGCCTCCGGAAGGCCGCGCGGGCGGCCTCCTTCGCGTGGGATTCGGGTGCCCGGACTACCGGCCGCCGGCGGGCGCCGCGTCGGCTTCGTCCGACGGAGCGCACCAGCGCTCCAGGTCCGCGTAGAGCTGCTCGAGGGGGATGGGCCGGAATCCCTGGCGCCAGGAGGTCGTGCTCGCGATGAAGAGCGAGGAGTGGCGCTGGAAGGGGAAGACGTACATGTCGACGCCCTCGGGATTCCAGGATCCCTCCTGCGAGTAGGTGGGATCCTTGTTGGCCAGGCAGAGGATGCGCTCGCCCTCGCGGAACGCGGCCCGGTCAAGGGCCTCGATGGTCCACCGGTAGACGTTGGACTTCTGCATGAAGTGCACGACGCCCTTGCCCACCTCGCCCTTGAAGACCTTCTCGGGCTGGACCTCGACGAAGAAGTAGTCCCGGGCGCGCTCCGCGCCCTGGGCGCTGTGCGTGACCAGCCCGGTCATGACCAGGTCGGCCGTGCGTGCCTGCTGCTCGATGCTGATGCGGTGGAGCAGGCCGCGGATCTGCTCCTTGAAGGAGGCCAGGGGCACCTCGCGCAGCACCGGCGCGTCCTTGGTCGGCGCATCCTTGTGGAATTTCTGCACCATGCCGGCCTCGGTGACCGGGTAGTAGTGCATGTCCGTGGGCAGGATGAGCGCGTTGTCGATGCGCGCGTCGCGGTCCAGCACCACCAGGCAGCGGTCGCCCACCGCGATGGGCGCGTAGGGCTCCTTCAGGGGCAGGAGCCGGAAGTGGACGCTGTCCGCGTTCTCCTGGTGGGGCCGGTCCGTGCGGAGCCACTCGTCCACCTGCAGCCAGATGGACCAGTTGAGCACCTTCTGCGTGCCCTCGATCTGCTTGTAGGACTCCACGCGACCCAGGACGATGACGGGCGCGTTCTTCCAGCGGAATTCGTGGGCGGCCTGGGTGTAGTTGATCAGCTCGTAGGGGAAGGGCTCGAGCTTGTCCTCCGGCGGCAGGAAGGGCGGACGCTGCCATTCCTGGTCCTGGTCGGAGCGTTCCTGGGCGGTCGCGCCGGCCTGGAGGCAGGCCAGGAGCAGTGCCGCGAGGGCGGTGGCGAGACGGGCGCGCGTCATGGATCTCCCCGGGAAGGGCCGGGCGGGCCGGCCTGCGCAAGAGGCAAAGAATATAGTGGATTGCGCGGGCCGTTTCAACGGCCCGTGGCCCGGCGGGTTCCGGCGCGGGGCGGCGGCGGGGCGCCGCAGCGGCGGCGGGGTGGCCGCGCCATGGCCCGGCGCGGGCTCAGGGCCGGGCCGGCGGCGGCGAGGGATCGGCCTCGCTGAGGGTGGCGGCCAGCTCCGTGATGGTGACGAAGCGCACGCCGTAGTCCCGCAGGCGGGGTCCCATCTTGCGCAGGGCGGTCAGGGTGTCGCGCCGCGGGTGGCCGATGGTGATGGCCCAGCCCCGCCGGCGGGCAACCTCGGCGGCGGCCGCCAGGTTGGCCATGACCTGGGCCTCGTCCTCGCCCTCCCCGTCCAGGAAGAGATCGGCCCGCAGGACGGGCAGCTCCATCTCCTCGCCCAGGGCCCAGATGCGGCTCTTGGGGCTGGTCTGGCTGTCCACCACGACCAGGTCCCGGCGAGCGGCCCAGGCCAGAACGGCCCGCACCACCGAGTCCACGCAGCATGCTCGGCTGCCCATGTGGTTGTTGAGGCCGTCCAGGCCCTCGAAGCCGGCCGCCAGGGCGTCCAGCAGGGCGATCACCGAGTCGGGGCCCATGTCGGCGAAGACGGCGCGGGGGCCGGGATCCTGGCTCGGGTAGCCCTCGGGCTCCATGGGCAGGTGCAGGAAGACGGCGTGGCCCCGGCGGCGTGCCTCGAGCTCCACGCGGGCGCTGCGGCGCAGTCCGGGCAGGATGCTGGCCGTCAGGGGCAGGTCCAGGTCGAGAAGGCCCCGGGTCACGCGCCCCCAGTTGTGGCCCAGGTCGTCGATGATGACGGCCACGCGCGGCCAGGCCTCCCGCAGGGGCGGCAGACCCGTGGGCGGGTAGAGGATCAGGCGGGCCCGGGCGCCGTCCGCGCCGGCGAGGCGCAGGCGGTAGAGCAGGCGCGGCCGGTTCAGGTCGCCCAGCTCGGCGCAGTCCGCCACCTCGACGCCGGCGTCGGCGAAGACGCGATGGAGCCAGCGGTTGGCGGTCACGGGGTGCAGCCCGTCGGGGCAGCGCACCTCGTAGACGGGAACGCCGTCGTCGGCCCGCTTGCGGGCGATGCGCCGGCGGGGCACGCCCATCTCGCCGGTGCCCAGCAGGACGGCCTCCTCCAGCCGCTCGGCGGCGCCCAGGTTCCGCGCGACGGTGGGGTAGGGCTCCGCCTCGCGGTCCGGCAGGGGAAGCCACGCGGGCTGGAGCCAGACCAGCCCGGCCAGGGCCAGCACCAGGGCCAGGGGCAGGACCAGGCGGGGGAACCAGCGGCGCAGGCCGCCATGCTGCTTGCGGGGTGTCACGGGCGTTACGGGCGATGCCGCCGCGGGGCGGTCCGGCTGGGGTCTCGGCGCGGGCTCCGGCCTGGCGAGGGCGCCGACATCCGGCGCGGCGCGGGGCGTCGCGCTTCACCCCGCGGCCGGCGCGAGACTATGAGGGAACCCCCCGCCTGTCAACAGGCGAGGGGTTCGTAGTGTCTCTCATGGACGGCGGGAGCCGCGGCCATCACCGCACGTCGATGTCGCGCCACTTCCAGATGCGGTACTCCGTGTGGGCGTCGTCGCCCTCGCCCACGGTGACCGGGATGACGTAGAAGTCCAGGGCGTCCACCACGTTGAAGCCGTTGATCTCCGTGCCCGGGATCGTGC
This sequence comes from Candidatus Krumholzibacteriota bacterium, assembly GCA_016933175.1. GTDB lineage: Bacteria > Krumholzibacteriota > Krumholzibacteriia > JACNKJ01 > JACNKJ01 > JAFGBK01. The sequence goes on from JAFGBK010000006.1 coordinate 20,902, forward strand.
CCTTGAGGGTGAACAGGACGCTGGTGGAGTAGCGCTTCCACTGGGTCCCGTCCGGGAAGGCGTCGCCCTCCACGTCCGAGGTGGGCGGCGTGGCCCAGTCCGCGCCGCCCGGCGACAGCACGGCCTCGATGCTGCGCACGCCGGGAATGACGTTCTCGCCGTCCCAGCCGTCGTTGCCCGCGAAGAGGCGCTGCACGGCCTGCCACTCCTGCTCGTAGAGGTAGGGCTGGAGGGGCTCGCCGGTGTTGGGGTCATACTCGCCCTCGACGGGGTAGAAGGTGAAGGCCGCGTAGACCTCTCCGTCCGTGGCCTCCAGGATGCCGTCGTAGAGGATCTGGTCGCGGTACTCCGCGATGTCCCGGGCCTCCCAGCACTTGACGAAGTTGAGCGCCAGGCTCTCGGGAGCCGTGTAGGCATGGTAGGTCACGGTGGTGCCGCCCCCGCCCTGGTCCTTCTCGGGCGGGCTGAACAGGCAGCCCCCCGCCAGGACGGCCGCCAGGACGGCGAGCGCGATGGTGAGCAGGGGAGCTCGGTTCCAACGCATGGTGATCACCTCGTCAAGCTCCGCGGCCGGCGTCCGGCCTCGTCATGGGATTTGCAGATCAGCCCGCAGCCGGCCCCAGGACTGGTACGAGCCGTTCTCCGACTCGTCCCATCGATAGAGCTGCCACTGCTTCGATTCAATGTCGTACTTCATCACTAGCTTTGCGTATCCCTCGTACACCACCTCGCTGCCCGGAGGCCGAGTGACGAATAGCTGGTAGTTCGTCAGCTCGGCGATCGCCTCGTACCCGGATTCGGTCAGATCCTCGTTCGGATCGAAGTTCCACTCGACGCGCAGCGATATCGCCTGGTTGAAGAGCCTGTCCAGGGCGGCCAGCTCGCGTTCCGCACCCCAGTCGTCGAAGTAGCCCGGCGCGGCCTCCTCGACGTTGCCGAAGCTCTGCACGAAGGTGAAATCGGGGTGGAGGCTGTTGCTGTAGTTCGTCGAGTACTCCACGTCGATCCCCGCCTTCATGTTGAACAGGACGTTCTCCGCCTCGGTGGGCGGAAGCCAATCGACCGCCACTTCGGAGGGGTCGCTGGGGGTCCGGGGCTCGAACACGCAGCCCGTTGCGAGGATCATGCCCGCCAGGACGGCACCCAGGACCGTTCTACTCAGGAGAGGGCTGATCCGCTGGCCTCGCATCGCGTCGTACCGCCTAGAAAGTATACTCGATGGACAGTGTCGGAAGCCAGAGGCTCCGCTGGTTCTCGCGCACGAAGCGGCCGAAACGGGCCTGGTGGACCAGATCGAAGGCCAGCCTGCCCGTTTTGCCGAGATTCCGGTTGAAACGCACCGTGAAGCGCAGGGTTCCGAAGCTGGACAGGTCCTCGCTGCCATCGGCGTAGTCATAGTTGACCTCGCGCCCCAGCTCGTCCTCGCAGGAAATCCGGAGGTACTCCCGGAACGAGTAGGAGAGGCCGAGGGTGAGGATCTCCTTCTTCTGTCGCGATTCCTTGAAGAAGGTCTTGGGGCTGCCCGGCTCCATCGGGTCGGGCAGGTAGGCCCCTTGCTCGCGCAGGCGGAACTCGTGCTTGAAGTCCAGGGCCACGCGGCCGCGCAGGGGCACCGAGGAGCTGGTGATCAGGACGTACTCCCGGTTCAGGGCGTTCTTGTCCTTGGTGAAGAAGAAGTCCTCCTCGGTGACGCTGATCTCGTAGGACTGGTTCACCGTGTAGCGCTTCAGGAACTCGTAGCTGAGCTTGGTCCGCCAGGACAGGGTGTTGCGGTCCTTGCTGCCGGCCGAGCGGCGGGGCTGGATGAGGAGGTCCCGCGTCTCGTACCACTGGATGGTGTTGATGGCCTTGATCCAGCTCGCCGGCCGGCCCTCCACCGTGGCCGAGAGGCGGGTCTGGGCCTGGTCGCGGTCCTGGGGATTCCGAGCCTTGTCGGCGTAGAAGTCCTGGTTGAGCAGGAAGTAGGCGTCGCCGCGGAACTCGAGGGTACCGCCCAGCTCCTGCGAGGTCTGGCAGGACAGCTCCTGTTTTATCTGGCGTCGGCCGGGGGCGGTGACATCGTCGCTCTCGGTGACGCCCTCCTTGTAGGAGAGGCTCAGGCTCTGCCCGCGCCACGGCTTGAGGCGGGCCGACAGGTCCACCCTCTGCTCCTGGCTGTCGCGGTCCTTGTTGAGGGCGCTGGGGACCCGCTTCTCGTCCTCCTGGTAGCTGAAGCTGGCCGACAGGTCCACCGACTCCCAGGGGGTGAAGCCCAGGTCCAGGTTGCCGCCCACCTTGCGCTCGCGCGTCTCCTCCTTGAAGGGGATGCTATCGAACAGGACCATGTTGAAGTTGTCCCGCTTGAAGTCCAGGCGCTCGCTGACCTGCTCCAGGCGGCCGCCCTGGACCGTGAGGTCCAGCTTGCGGTTCCAGTTCCAGCTCGCCCGCACCTGCAGCGAGTCGCTGGTGCTCATGACGTCGTCGGTGACGGTCAGGAGCTGCCCCGTGCCCCGGTCCGCCGTGCCGGCGTAGCCCGTGGTGATCTTCAGGTTGCCGCCGGGATCGAGGTCCAGGTGGGCGGCCAGCCGCCGGTTGGTGTTGGTGGCGTCGCGGTTGACGCCCTTGTTGCTGCGCGACGCGGTGCTGGTGGCGCCGACGTTGGCGCTCATGTTGCCGCTGAGCCAGTCGTTGAACCGGTAGCCGCCCCGCGAGGTCATGCTGAGGTTGCTCGTCTCGGACTCGTCCCGGCGGTAGGTGGCCTCGCCCCTGTTCTGCTCGCGGATGTCCTCGCGCCGGTTGGCCGCCAGGCTGAGGGGCACCTTGCCCATCAGCAGCTTGCTGGTGGTGATCTGCAGGCTCTTTTCCCAGGCCTCCCGCTTGAGCTCGCGGGGGATCTGGCGGTCGTAGGTGACCTTGGCGCCCAGGGTCCAGGTGTTGGGGAAGGCGATGCTGACGCTGGCCTCGTTGCTGACGTCCACGCGGGTGTCCAGGGCGCGGGTCTGGTTCCTGAAAGTGGGCCGAACGCCGGTGGAGGTGGTGGGGAACTGGAAGGCCTGGTCGCCCGTTGCCGACGTGTCGGCGGCGGCCGCCGCGGCGGCGGAATCGGCATCGGCGTCCGTCGCGAAGGCCAGGTCCGGGAAATCCACATCCGTCGAGTCGGCCCCGTCCACGGGATCCGGCTCCCCCGCCCGCGGCGCGGCGGGCAGCAGCCCCGCCAGGAGCAGGGCGGCCAGCAGGCAGGCGATGCGATGCGGTGCGCTCATGGCTGCGGATCCAGGCGTTCGGCCAGCCGGGCCAGCTCCTCCACGGACAGGGTTTCGGGCCGCCGGTCGGGCGACACGCCGACGGCGGCCATCATTTCTAGCAGATCGTTCCCGGCCGGGCCGTAGTATTTTTTGAGCAGCCCGCCGAGCTGCTTGCGCCGCTCGCGAAAGAGGGTCTTCACCAGCTCCCGGTAGCGCGGCCACAGGTCCGGCGCCACGCGGGCCGCCGCCAGCGGCACGAGGCGCAGCGCCCGGCTCCGGACCGCCGGCGGCGGAAAGAAGGCCTGCGGGCCCGCGTCCAGGATCCTCTCCACGGCGAAGCGGGCCTGCACCAGGGCCGGCAGGATGCCGTAGCGCCGGCTACCCGGCTCCGTTTCCACCCGCTCGGCCACCTCCCGCTGCAGCATGACGACCGCCCGCTCCACGCGGTCGGCGTCGTCCACGGCCGCGAAGAGGGCCGTGGAGCTGAGCTGGTAGGGCAGGTTGCCGACCAGCTTCACGCGCGGGGCGCCCAGGAGTTCCGCCGCGCGGCGCGGCGGCCAGGCCTCCAGGCCCTCCTCGACCAGGGTCACCGCCGCCAGGGCCGGGTCGTCCCGCAGGCGGCGCAGCAAGTCGCGGTCCACCTCCACGCCCAGGACCCGCGCGCCGGCGGCGGCCAGGGGACGGGTCAGGACGCCCGTGCCGCAGCCGTACTCGAGGATGGCGTCCCCGGGCCGGGGATCCACGGCGGCGACGAGCTTGCGGACCAGGTTGGGATCGCGCAGGAAGTTCTGCCCCAACGACTTCCTGGGCCGCAGGGGCCCCGGATCGCGCGTGTCCGTCATCGCCCGCAGAAGCGCTCGAAGTTGGCGTCCAGGCGGGCCTCCAGCTCCGAGGCCGGCAACCGCCAGAGCTCGGCCAGGCGGGCGAGGACGTGGATCAGCCGCGCCGGCTCGTTGCGCTTGCCGCGATGGGGCACGGGCGAGAGCCAGGGGCAGTCCGTCTCCAGCAGGACGCAGTCGGGGGACAGGTCCGCCAGCACGCCGGGCAGGCGGCTTCCGGGGAAGGTGACCATCCCCCCCACGCCCAGCCAGAAGCCGCGGCCTACGCACTCGCGCGCGAAGGCCGCGTCGTGGCTGAAGGCGTGCAGGACGGCCCGCGTCGGATCGCCCTCCTCGTCCAGGACGCGCAGGAAGTCGGCCTCGGCCGCGCGGACGTGGAAGACCACGGGCGAGCCCGTCTCCCGGGCCACGGCGAGCTGCTCGCGAAAGGCCCGCTCCTGCGCGTCGCGCGGGCTGTGGTCGCGGTAGAAATCCAGGCCGATCTCGCCGATGGCGACGACGGGCTCTTCGGCCGCGGCCGCGCGCAGATCGGCCGCGAAGGCGGCGTCCCAGCGGCGGGCCTCGTGGGGGTGGCAGCCCACGGCCGCCCGCACCTCGGGATAGCGCGCGGCCAGCGCCAGGGCCGCGTCCAGACCCGGGCGGTCGATGCCCACCTCGAGAATCCGCGTCACGCCGGCGTCCCGCAGGCGCTCGAAGACGGCGTCGCGGTCCCCGTCGAAATCGGCGTGGTGGAGGTGGGCGTGGCTGTCGATCACGGGCGCCTCCCGCCGCTGTCGCCGCTTCCGCCGCCCGGCCGCAGGCGGCTGGGCCCGAAGACGGGCCGGTCGATCTCGTCCAGGGGCACGCGCAGGCGGTCCCCGGCGTCGAGCTGGATCTCCACCTCCTCGCGGAAGCCGTCCACGCGCACCACCCGGCCCGGGCCGCCGGGGGTCTGCACGCGCCCGCCCAGGCGCGGGGCGCGGCGGGCCAGGTCCTGGTAGAAGTCCAGCTCGTAGGTCAGGCAGCACTTGAGCCGCCCGCACAGCCCGCTGAGCTTGCCCGGGGTCAGGGGCAGCTCCTGGTCCTTGGCCATGCGCAGGGTGATGGGCTCGAAGCCGCGCAGATGCCGCGCGCAGCAGACCTGCTGCCCGCAGACGGCCAGGCCGGGCAGGCGCTGGGCCGCGTCGCGCACGCCGATCTGGCGCAGCTCGATGCGCGTGCGGAAGACGGCGGCCAGGTCCTTGACCAGCTCGCGGAAGTCCACCCGGTTCTCGGCGGTGAAGAAGAAGGTGACGCGGCCGCCGTCGGCCTCGCACTCCACGTCCACCAGCTTCATGGGCAGCTCGCGGAAGGCGATCTGGTCGCGGCCGATCTTGTAGGCGTGGCGCTCCATGTCGTCGAGCTTGTCCCGCAGGGCGAGGTCGCGGGAGCCGGCGACGCGCGCGACGGCGCGCAGGCGGGCGACGCGCGGCCGCTCCTCGTCGGCCAGGGCGACGCAGGCCTCGATCCGGAGCGGGCGGGCGGGATCCGCCTCGTCCAGGATGCACCAGTCGCCGGGCCCCAGCTTCAGATCGAGGGGATTGCGCAGGAACTCGCGGCGGTCCCCGCGCCGGCCCACTTCCACCAGCTCGATCATGGCGCCGTCCGGGCCGCGCTGCCCGTGCGGAAGCTGAAGAAGAGCGAGAGGAGGGTCAGCTCGGCGTTGGCGTTGGCCAGGATCTGGCCGCGGGCCTTCTCGCAGCGCTGGATGCGCTCGGCCAGGGACTCGGGCGCCAGGCCGGCGTGGCGGCGCAGGCGGCGCTCCTGGTCCACGTGCACGCGGGGGGGCTCGCCGGCGAGGCCGCAGCGCAGGACCTCGCTGTACCAGGAGATGGCCAGGGACAGGAAATCGGCGCGCGCCTGGGTCGGGTTGCCCCCTTCCTTGCGCGACGTCAGAGCCTGGACGGCGTCCATCATCTCCAGCTCGCTGCCGAACTCGCAGGTGTCGATGGTCTCCAGCCAGGCCTCGCGGCGCTCGAGCAGGGCGTTGCCCTCCTCGGTCTCGGCGGCGGCCAGCATGACGGCCTGCTCGGCGCTGCCCTCGCTCAGAGTGGCCAGCAGATCGGCGCGGGCGGCGTCCAGACCGCGCGCCCGCAGCAGGGCCGACACCGTCGCCGGGTCCAGGGGATCGAAGGGCAGGCGCTGGCAGCGGCTGAGGATGGTGGGCCGCAGGGCCTCGGGGCGGAAGCTGACCAGGACCAGGAGGCTGGCCGGCGGCGGCTCCTCCAGGCTCTTGAGCAGGGTGTCCTGGGCATCCGCGCGCATGAGGTCGGCGTCGCGGATGATGACGGCCTTGCGCCGCCCCTCGAAGGGCCGCGTGGCGAGGATCCCCATGACCAGGCGCACGGCCTCGATGGGCAGGTGGGGCGCCTTGTCGTGGCGGGGCAGGTACCAGGGGTCCTCGCTCTTGCGCCCCTGCTGCTCGCGGAAGAGCCCGAGCAGCTCGCTGTCGGTCATCTCGCCCCAGGGCTTGCGGCCGCGGGTCAGGGGCAGGAGGTAGTGGAGGTCCGGATGGGCGTAGCGATGGACGCGGCGGGCCTCGGGATGATCCGGATCCTCGTGCCCGGTGATGGCCGCCGCCGCCAGGGCCACGGCGGCCTGCTCCTGCCCGGCGCCGGGCGCCCCCTCGAAGAGATAGGCACCGGCCAGGCGGCCCGCGTCCAGGGCGCGCTCGAGCTGGCGGCGGACCCGCTCGTTGCCGGGAAAATCGAGACGATGCGCCATACGGGTAACCCTAGCATGGGCCGCGGGATGCGGCAACACGCCGCAGCGGCGATTCCCGCGCCGGGCTGGCGGGCCCGCGGCCGGCTGGCGCGGACGGCGGCCGGCGGCGTGGCGTTTTTGGAAGCGCCCTTCCGCCCGCTTCGGTTAGGATGGACCGGATGGGCCGCCGCCCGGGTTCCGCCTCCGGCATCGCGCCGGCGGCCCCGGCGGCGGGCGCCGGGAGGGAGGCCGCCATGTCCGCCGTGACGCGCTGCTCGCGCTGCGTCCTGTCCGAGCAGTTCCCGAACATCCGCTACGACGGCGACGGGGTCTGCAACTACTGCCACGACTGGGACCGCGCCTGGAAGGACTTCGACTTCGAACGCTCCGAGCGGCGGCTGGTGCGCCTGTTCGAGACCGCCAAGGCCAAGAAGCGCCGGTACGACTGCCTGGTGGGCTTCAGCGGCGGGCGGGACAGCACCTACGTTCTCTACCTGTGCAAGGTGAAGTACGGCCTCAATCCCCTGGCGGTGACCTTCAACAACGGCTTCCTGAGCGAGTTCGCCGTCGAGAACATCATGAACTCGGTGCGGCTGCTCGGCGTCGACCACGTCATGCACACCATCGACTGGTCGCTCCTGAAGCGCATGTACCGGACGATGATGCTACGGGCCGGCGAGTTCTGCAGCGTCTGCTCCGCCGGCATCTACCTCGTGCGCCAGCACTACCGGGACCTGTACAACATCCCGCTCATCGTCAACGGCGCCTCGGCGCGCGTGGACGAGGCCTCCCCCTTCGAGGTCAACTGCACCCACCCCGTCTACCTGCGGCGCGTGCTGAGGGAGAGCTTCGCCCCCGGGGAGATCGACCGCCTGATCGTGCCGCGCGAGTACGACCTGGGCCTGTGGGATCTGGTCAAGCGGCGCCTGCTGGACCGCGGCCACACGGCCGTCAACCTGCCCGACCAGGTGCCCTGGCACAACCAGGAGATCCTCGACACGCTCATGCGGGAGCTGGGCTGGCGCACGCCCGACCGGACCAAGGAGCACGTGGACTGCCGCTACGCGGCCCTCAAATACTGGTTCCGCAACCAGCAGATGCCGGGATTCGTCTTCAAGCAGGAGAAGCTCTCGCAGCTCGTGCGCGACGGACAGATGACGCGCGACGCGGCCCTGGCCGACCTGGAGAAGGCCATCGCCGAGGACGCCGAGCCGCCCGTGCTCGACGCCTTCCTGGACCAGCTCGACCTGGCGCGTGACGACGTGGCCGACGTCGCCGGCCGCTCCCACCGGGACTTCGTCACGAAGGAGGACCTGGTGCCCCGCCGGCCGGCGGCCCTGCGCGCCGTCCTGGGCGCGAAGCGGCTGGCCGGGCGCCTGCTGGGCCGCTGACCCTGTGGCGGCCCGGCTGCCGGCTGGCTAGCTACGCGGCCGTGGCCGCCGTGCCATCAGGGTGATCATCACGATGATGACGATCACGAGGATCACGACGACCCAAACACACCATCCCTTCTCACGGGGCAACCGGACCGTGACGGTCGGCGATTCCGCCGAGACGTTGCCGCCCTCGTCCACGACGCGGACGGCGTAGGTGATCCGTTCCCCAACGGCGTGCGCGTCCGTCCACTGCATGCCGAACGATAGCGGGTCCTCGTCGCGCAGCACCTTGGCGAGGATCTCCCGGTTCCGCAGCACCTCGTAGTAGGCGACCCTCTCCTCGAGGCCGGACTCCGCCTCGGCCCGGATCGGCTCCCAGCTCAATCGGACGCCGCTCGGGCCGGCCAGGGCTTCAACGGCATCGACGGATGTCGGCGGCAGGTGATCCTCATAGAGGCGATAGTCCACGCCGCCGACCACCGCACCGGTCTGCGCGTCCACCTGTTGGACCGCCAGCTGGCCCCCCGCATGCGGCTCGGCATCCGCGGGGATCCTCACCCGCACGGTCACCGGGCGCTCCTCGGCCTCGCGCAGCGTGAAGAGCTCATCTGGAGTGGCCCCCGCGAGCTCCCACGCCCACCCGCGCGGCAGGGTTTGCTCCACCTCGAGGCGGAAGTCCCGCGGCCACGGTTCCAGGCCAAGCTTGGACTTGCCGCCCGTCGCCGCGCTGAAGGTGACGACCACGTACTCGCCCGCGCGACCGGCAATGAACCAGATATTCGCGCAGGCGATGTTGTTGTCCCGGTAGGGAGGGCCGATCGGCGACAGCAGCGGATCGCCAGGATGCGTCAGCACCATGCCGACGCACCAGTGGCCGCTGGCCGGCGGCGGCTCGAGGTCCTCCCAGACGACCCAGACCGGGGCGACGCCGCCCGGAGGCACGTTGACCGTCGCCTGTCCGATATGCATCGCGTCGGATGGAAAGACGAGGCCGGTCGTGTTGTTCCGGTAGTAGAAGTCGACGGTCACGTCCCGCGCGAAACCGGTGTCCCGGTTGCGAACGACGCCGCGCAGGATGTTGTCCTCGCCGTAGACCGGGGCGTTGAGCCGGCTGTCGAAGTCGTTGTCGATGAAGATGTCGGGGCTCGTCCACCAGTGCGGGCACAGCGCGTCGGATGGAGCGTTGCCATCGTCGGCCTCGCAGTCCCGCGCCCAGAGGTCCACGGGCGCCGACGGCACGCCGATCTGCGCAAAGGCAGTGAGGACGTCGCCCATGTCGAAGGCTCCCGAAAGCACCGTCCCATCGCTGAGAGTGGCCTCGAGGGTGGCGCCGATGTAGTCCGCGCCCAGGGGCGTGCCGGTACCCAGGCTCACCTTGTCGAAGTCGAAGTGGATGATGAAGACGTCGACGGCGTCGCCCAGGCCGGAGACAGTCGCCGAATACACGTCGTCGACGAGCGAGCCCGTGAGGAACATCGCTCCGTCATCATGATGTCCCCACGGGTACACGCCGACGATCGTGGCATCGACGGAGGGATTGAAGTCGAGCGTGAAGCCGTCGACGGTGAGACTGGGATTGTCCGAGACGAAATCCAGGAGCAGGTAATTGCCCCACTCCCCCGAGCCGGTGACGATGTCGTGGTAGTTGCCCTCGAACACGCCGTCCGAGATGTCCGGCGCCCCCACTCCAAGAAAGGCCTTGAGATGCTGGGCCTGCGAGGGCGCGGCGCCCAGGGTGAGAATCGGCAGGATCAGGAGAATGACGGCAGAGACCCGCGTGAGGAAGAAGCGGCCTCGCATTGCGACCCCCTTGCTCGGGTGGGCAAGCCGGCGGCGGCTGGCGTCGTTGTGGCGTCGCGCGAGGCACAAGAGTATATATGCGATATGATTTTTTGCGCAATAGAAGATGCGGCTTCCGGCGAGTTGTTTCTTTAATATTACGCGACGGGGCGAGGCGGTCACGGTGCTCGAAACCTTCCGGCGCCTCGTCCGCTAGTCCCGCGTCCATGGGATCCGCTTCCCTTACCGCCGCCACTCTCGACGGAATTCCGACACGCAGCCCCCGGGGCCGGGCCACCGGCCAGCGCCGGGGCGCCCCCGCACCGAACGGAGTCGAGATGGCACGCTTCGATCGCGACCAGCCCCTGCTGGCCATGGCGCGCGAGGGCCGGCGCCTGCCCAACGTCTTCCTCGCTCTGATCGTCCTCGTCGGCATGGCCCTCCTGGCCTTCTGCCTCCCCACCATCGGCGCGAACATCGCCTTCGGCGGCGATACGCGCGCCGCCGCCTTCACCGAGGGCAACGTCTTCATCGTGATCTCGTTCGCGCTGTTGGTGGTTCTCCTGTGGATCTGGACCTCCGCCTACGAGCGGCGGCCCTTCCGGACCCTGGGCCTTCCCGCCGCGGGCTGGCTGGTCAAGCTGCTGGGCGGCCTCGCCGCCGGCTTCGGCATGATCGCGCTGACCGTCGGGCTGATGGCCCTGGCAGGAGGCGTCGCCGCCGACGGCGGCGGCGCGCAGGCCGCCGGCCCGGCCGCCCTGGGCGCCCTGGGCGCCACGTTCCTGCCCCTGCTGGTCTTCGGCATCCAGGGCCCGGCCGAGGAGCTGCTCTTCCGCGGCTGGCTGCTGCCTGTGATCGGCGCGCGCCATCGCCTCTGGTTGGGCGTCGCGGTCTCGACGCTGGTCTTCACGGGCTTCCACGGCACCCTGAACCCGATGGCCCTCGTCTCGCTCCTTCTCTTCTCCCTCTTCACCGCGGCCTACTGCCTGCGGGAGGGCGGCGTCTGGGGCGTCTGCGGCTGGCACGCCGCGTGGAACTGGACCCAGGGCCACTTCTTCGGCCTGACCATCACCGGCCACGTCCAGGGCGGCGGCACCGTCCTGGATCTGAAGACCACCGGCCACCCCCTCGTCAGCGGCGGCACGTACGGCCCCGAGGGGAGCATCCTGTGTGCGGTGGTCCTGGCGGCGGGGATCGCGGCGCTCGTCTGGCTGCCGCGGCGGCGCGCGATGACGCGATGAGGGAAAGGAGACCGGGCGGGCGCGCTATTCGTCCGCCTGCGGCGTCAGCCCGGCGAAACGCTCGAGGATGGCGGCGCCCACGGCGTCGCCCCAGACGTTCACCGTCGTGCGGCAGCGGTCCAGGAACCAGTCGATGGCCAGGATGATGCCGATGCCCTCCACCGGCAGGCCGGCCGCGTGCAGCACCATCACCATGGTCACCAGGCCCGCCTCGGGGATGCCCGCGGCGCCGATGGCGGCCAGGGTGGCGGTCAGCACGATGACCAGCTGCACGGGCAGGGTCAGGTCCACCCCGTAGCTCTGGGCGATGAAGACGGCGGCCACGGCCTCGTAGAGGGCCGTGCCGTCCATGTTCACCGTCGCGCCCAGGGGCAGCACGAAGCTGCCCACGCGGGGATCCACGCCCGCCTTCTCGTCGATGGTCTCGATGGTCACGGGCAACGTGGCGCTGGACGACGCCGTGGAGAAGGCCAGCATCAGCGGCTCGGCCATGTCGCGCACGAAGCGCAGGGCGGAGCGGCGGCCCAGCAGCAGCAAGAGCGCCGGCAGCACGACGATGCCGTGCACGCCCAAGCCGGCGAGCACCGTCGCGGCGTAGATGCCCAGGCCGCGCAGCTCGGCGGCGAAGCCCGACCAGCCCCCCGCCGCGCCGAGGCGGGTGGCCACGAGGGCGAAGACGCCCACGGGCGCCGCGGCGACGATGATGCGCACCATGCGCATGCTGATCTCGAAGATGCCCTCCACCACGGCCAGCACGGGCCGGGCCTTCGCGCCGACGGTGGTCAGCACGCCGCCGAAGAAGAGCGAGAAGAAGATCAGGGGCAAAATGTCGCCCTCGGCCATGGCCCGGAACACGTTGGCGGGAACGAGGCCGCGGATGACGTCCAGAAAGGAGTAGTCGCTCATCGCCCGGTCGAAGACGGCCCCGGCCTGGACGCCCGCGCCCGGCCGGAACAGGTTCACCAGCAGGAGCCCGATGACGACGGCGATGAGGGTGGTGGTCAGGTAGTAGGCGAGGGTGAGCAGGCCCAGGCGCCCCAGCCGCCGGATGTCCCCCAGGCTGGAGACGCCGACGATCATGCTGGAGGCGACCAGGGGCACGATCATCATCTTCAGGGCGGCCAGGAACAGGTCGCCCAGGAGGCGGATCACTGCCACCTCGCGTCCCAGCAGGGCGCCGGTGACGCCGCCGAGGACCATGCCCAGGAGGATGGCCGGGACGAACCAGGGATTGCCGCGGGGCCTGTGGCCTTCGGTCATTCCGCCCGCCTCCGCCGACGCCGCGGCCTATCAGCCGCTCGAGCCAGCCCCCTGCTCCCTGGCCTGGAGCTCGCGGAACTTCGCGAGCAGGGTCGCGAGCTGCTTGTCGCCGAGCAGGCCCATCTCGACCAGGATCTCGCCGACCTTCAGCCGCGTCTCGATCTGGATCTTCAGCAGCTCCTCGATCTGCTCCGGCAGCAGGAAGCCGAGCTCGACGGCGACTTCGCCGAAGTGCTTGTGCGTGCCGATCTGGTGGTCGAGGATGTCCAGGACCTGCCGCATGGTCAGCATGCGGTGCTCGAGAGCGATGCGGCCGATCTTCCGCGTGTGGCGCCGCTGGATCTCCAGGGCGTTCAACACGTCCTCTTCCTCGACCACACCGCTGTTGATCAAGAACTGCCCGAACCTGTGCGACGCCATGGCTCCTCCTAGGCAAGGTCAACAACAGCCTCGAAGCGCTGTCACTGTCTCGCCCGCGCCCCCATATCCACCCAGGGCTGGTCGCGTTCGAGGAGTCGCCCGACTTATTGCGTTTCTTTTCCCTTACCCCAACCGAAGCGGTCCGTCAAGGAGGGAAACAAATAAAGCGCCGGGCGGTGATCGCCGCCCGGCGCCGTCCAGGAGGAATCCGAGGAACGGTCAATCCTCGCGTGCGATGATTTCCACGTCCCCGTTGGCGGTCGAAACCCTGATGAGCCCGTGGCCGTCGCCCACCTGCAGCGAGCGGATGCGGCCCTTGCGCACCTTGCGCATGTCGATGTTGGGGAAGCGGCAGCGGACGCGGCCGCCGCCCATGTCGGCCTCGAGGCGGAAGGATGCCGTCTCGGGCAGGTAGAGCTCGACATCGCCGCTGCCCGTGTCGACCCGCCAGCGCTCGACGCGGTCGCCGGACGCCGCGACGCGGATGGAGCCGCTGCCCGTGTCCAGGTCCATGTCGGGGTAGTCGACGTCGCGCAGGCGGACATCGCCGCTGCCCGTGTCCGCCTCCAGGCGCTCGCCCCGCGCGTTGACGACATTGACGTCGCCGCTGCCCGTGTCCGCCTCCAGGCGGCCCTCGAAGTCGGAGACAAGCACGTCGCCGCTGCCCGTGTCCGCCTTGGCGTAGGAGCCCCTGACGCGCTCGAGCGTGACGTCGCCGCTGCCCGTGTCCGCCTTGACCTCGCCCGCGTGGTCGGCGACCTCGATGTCCCCGCTGCCGGTGTCGAGGTCCAGATCGCCCTCGCCGCCGGTGGCGGTCACGTCGCCGCTGCCCGTGTCGGCCCACAGGGCGCCGCGGCAGCCCTCGGCGACGACGTCGCCGCTGCCCGTGTCGGCCCGGGTATCCCCCGCCAGACCGGAGAGTCTCACGTTGCCGGCGAGGTTGCGGACGGCGCAGTTCGTTCCTTTGGGCACCCGCACGTGGAAGTCCACCCAAAGCGGCATGCCGCGGCTGCGGCCGCGATAGACGGTCACCTGCTTGCCCATGTACCGGCACTGGCTCTTGCCGCTGCCGAGACCGCGCCGGTCATCGGGCTCGTAGCGGAAGGTGCGCGTCTCGTCCAGCGGGTAGACGGCCGTGATGTCGAGGCGGCCGCCGGACAGTTCGAACTCGACCTCGAGCAGCTGCGAGATGGCCTCGGCCCCGCGATCGCGATAGTCGCGCGCGTTGACGACGGCCCGCACCTCGAGCCGGTCACCCGTCGCGCCCTCCAGCAGGACGCGGCCGGCCAGGTTCTGGAGTTGGACCTCCCGGATGCCGGCGTCGAAGTCCCGGCTGAGCTCGCGCTGGTGGACATCCGCGGCCACCGCGCCGGTGGCCGTCAGAAGCAGCAGCACGGACAGAATGGCGCGCACTTTCATGATGTTCCCCCGCATGCGTGGTTGGTGGTGACAGTGATTGGACGATCGGCCACGACGAGGGTTACGCCCGCCGGGACGCGCTGTTTCGCCGTAACATTCCTTGACGAGTTCCGGCGCCGTCCTTACTTTAGTCATCCTGAGGCCCGGCTTTTATAACACGAATATCATCATAGGGTTAGGCTCCGGGCTCCTGACCCGAGCGCAAGGAGAACACATGCGGACCATCCGCCTGGCCGGTGTGGCGCTGGTGACGATCGCCGCGCTCGCTCTGGCCGGTTCCGGCGCCCTGGACGGCTTCCGGGCGCCGATGCTCCTCGCGCCCGCTGCCGGCCTGGCCCAAGAGACCGCGCCGCCGGCAGACAGCCAGGCAACGGCCCGGGAAGCCGCCGGGCAAGACGCCGCGGCCGCCCACGATGCGGAGGCTGCCCCCGATCCGGCGGCGCACGACCTTGCTCCCGCCGAAGAGGGGAGCGGCCACACCAATCCTGTCGCCAACGTCCTCGTCCTCCTGATGCTCGTCATGGTCGCCGCCAGGCTGGGCGCCAGCCTCCTCGAGCGCCTCGGTCAGCCCGGCGTGCTGGGCGAGCTCATCTTCGGCGTCATCCTGGGCAATCTCTCCCTGATCGGCATCCCCTTCTGGGAGAACCTGATCCGGCTGCAGATCTACTTCCAGCCCTTCGGGGGCGGGGCCGGCGAGGCCGTCAGCGCCGAGAAGATCATCGAGGTGCTCGGCGAACTCGGCGTCATCCTGCTGCTGTTCGAGATGGGGCGCCGGACCACTCTCAGGGAGATGATGAGCGGCGGGCGCTCCGCCTTCCTCGTCGCCCTGTTCGGCGTGATCGCATCCTTCTTCCTGGGCTGGGGCGTCGGCGCCTGGCTGCTGCCCAACGAAGGAGTCTGGGGGCACGCCTTCCTGGGCGCGATCCTCTGCGCGACCAGCGTCGGCATCACCGCCCGCGTGCTCAAGGACCGCGATCGCCAGCAACCGCGCGCGAGCAAGATCGTCCTCGACGCGGCCGTCATCGACGACATCATGGGCCTGGTGATCCTCGCCGTGCTGATGGGCCTCATCGCCGCCGCCGACACGGGCCGGGCGATGTCCATCGGCGGCGTGGCCTGGATCGTGGGCAAGGCAGTGCTCTTCCTGGCGGCGGCCGTGTTCGTCGGCCAATGGGCCGCGCCGTGGATCTTCAGGGCCGCCAGCAGGTTGAAGGGCCGGCACGTGCTCCTGTCCACGAGCCTGCTGATCCTATTCCTCTACAGCTACCTGGCCAACCGGATCGGGCTGGCCACCATCGTCGGCGCCTTCGCCGCTGGCCTGATCCTCGATCCCGTCCACTACAAGAGCCTCCAGGATCGCGAGCAGCACTCCCTGGAGGAGGCGCTGCATCCGCTGGCTGGATTCCTGGTGCCCATCTTCTTCGTGCGGATGGGCTACATGGTGGACCTGGCGAGCGTCGGCAACACGAGCCTCCTCCTGCTCGCCGGGATGCTGACCCTCGCCGCCATCGTCGGCAAGCAGGTCAGCGCCTTCGGCGTCCTCGAGAAGGGCCTGGACCGGCTCTCGGTGGGCATCGGCATGATCCCGCGAGGCGAGGTGGGGCTGATCTTCGCCGGCATCGGCACCACACTGATCCTCCGCGGCCGCCAGGTGGTCTCGCCGGACACCGTCAGCGCCGTGGTGCTCATGGTCATCGTCACCACGCTGGTGACGCCGCTGGCCCTCAAGTGGTCGCTGAGCCGCCCCCGTGGCTACGAGGGCGCCAGCGACGAGGAGATGCGGCGGATCACCGAGGAACGCCGGCAGAAGCGCCGGGACTACTTCCGCGAGCAGGCCCGCGAGGACCGGCGGCGCGACGGCACCCGCGATCGTTCCCGCCATGACCGCAGCGGACGGGACCGCTCCGGACGCGGGCGTTCGGGAAGCGGGCGTTCGGAAGACGCGCGCGCGGGAAGCGGGCGTTCGGAAGACGAGCACGCGGGAAGCGGGCGTTCGGAAGACGCGCGCGCGGGAAGCGGGCGCGCCGGGCGCGATCGCCGTGAGCGCGAGCAGCGGCCGCCGAAGACCGATCCCGCCCGGGCGGTCGATCCCGGCGACGGCGACCGGAAGAGCAGCAAGCGCCGCCGGCGGCCGCGGCGGCGCGGCGGACGCGGCGGACGCGGCGGCGCGTCCGGATCCGGTGGCGGCGGCAGCTTCAACGACCTGACCTGAGGCCGCCGGACGCGCCGCGACCGCTGTCGGACCGACACGACGAAGCCGGACCCCGCTGGGTCCGGCTTCGTCTCGTTCGGCATGGGCCCGGCCGCGCGGCCTAGAACTCGGGTCGCACCGAGCGCTCGGCGACGATCTCGTAGTAGTCCCGGGCCTCGTTCCGGGAGACGTTCCCCGCCGGAATGCCCAGCACGCGCACCTCGCGCTCGCGATCCCCCTCGCGCAGCAGCACGATCTCGCCGCCGTGCAGCTCGTGGCTCTCCTTGACGGGCCGGCCCGCGAGGAGCACGTGTCCGCCCCGGCAGCCGGTCTTGGCCTGGCTGCGGCTCTTGGTCAGGCAGACCTTGTTCAGCCAGACGTCCAGCCTCATGGACCGTCCTCGAGGCCGGCGATCTCCTCCAGGTCCGGCAGCGGCTTGCGCTGGACGATGATGTCCGACGTCAGCTCGTCGACATAGGCGTCCAGGGCGTCGTTGCGTTTCTTCAGCAGCAGCTCGCCGCGCAGCCGCTCGGCGATCTCGTCGAACCCGTAGGGGCGCTGCTCGTCGCGCGCGTCCAATCGCACGATCTGGTAGCCCTGCGTGCCCGCGAAGACGCTCGAGAACTCGCCCGGCTCCAGCACCGCGACGATGTCCGCGTAGCGGTCCTCGAGCTGCGCCTCGGGCAGCGGCGGCAGCGCGCCGCCCGTGTCGCGCGTCCCCGGATCGTCGCTGTAGATCCGCACCGTCTCGGCCCAGTCGGCCCCGTCCTGGAGCCGCCGCCAGGCCTCGCGGGCACGCTCGCGGGACCGCTGCCGGTCGGCCTCGGTGATCCCCAGGGAAACGAAGATCTGGCTGGCCCGCACGCGATCACCGCTGCGTTCCTCCACGCGGACGATGTGGTAGCCCTGCTCGGTGCGAATGTCGTCGCGCATCTCGCCGGGCGCCAGCTGGGCCAGCGCCTGCCGCAGCGGCGCCAGGGCGACGTCCTCCAGGCGCACCCAGCCCAGGTCGCCGCCGCGCGCGGCGGCCGGACCCTCGCTGAACGCACGAGCCAGCTCGGCGAAGTCCCGGCCCGCGGCGAGGCCCCCGCGGACCTCGGCCAGCCTCGCCGCGGCCGCCGCCGCCCGCGTCGAGTCGGCCCGGGGCAGGATCAGGATGTGGGAGAGGGTCACCACCTGCGGCCGCAGCGGGATGACCTCGGGATCGTTCCGGTTCGCCGCGAAGAAGGCGCGCGCCTCGTCATCGCTCACCTCGACGTCGTGGCCGATGCGCTCGAGCATGCGCTGGACGAGGAGCTGGTCCCGCATCGGCTCGCGCAGGCGCTTGCGCAGGTCGCGCAGGTTCAGGCCCTGGCGCTCCAGCTCGCGCAGGAAGCGGGTCTCGCCGCCGACCTGCTGCTGGAGGCGCGCCACGTGCTGGTCCAGGGCGCGCTCGATGGCGTCCTCGCCCACCTGCATCTCGTCCCGGCGCGCCTTGGCCACGAGCAGCTTCTCGCGGATGCGGCCCTCCAGGGACTCCTCCAGCAGGCGCGGCATCTGGTCCCTTTCCAGGGGGCGGCCCGACTGCATGGAATAGAGCTGCAGGTCGGTCAGCAGCTCGCTCAGGAGGATGACCTCGTCGTCCACGGTGGCCACGACCTGGTCGAGGATCCTGCCGGCCTGGACGGAGTCGGCGTCCGCGCGGGCTGCCGGTGCGCCGGCGCCCGGCGGGGCCATGGCGCCGGCGGCACCCAGGACGAGGGCCAGGGCGGCGGCGAGGACGGAGCGGGACGGCGGGGTCAAGCGGGGCATGGCAGCCCTCCTATCGGCCGGTGGGCACGAACTCGTCGGCCCGCAGGCGCTCGTCGAGCCGGGGATGGTAGGTCACGGGGTAGCTGCGCCGCAGCTCATCGAGGAACTCCTCGTAGACGCGGCGGCGGCGCTCCATGGTCAGCACGCGCAGGATCTCGTCCTTGACTTCCTGCAGGGAGAGCGCGTCCTCGGCCTTGCGCTTGTCGCGGAACTGGATGAGGGTCCAGCCCCAGGCCGTCTCGAAGGGCGGCGAGATCTCCTGCGGCTTCATGCGCACGATGCGCTCCTCCACCTCGGGCGGCATGGCGCCCTTGGCGAGCCAGCCCATGTCCCCGCCCAGGCGGGCCGAGCTGGAGATGCTGCCGTGCTCGGCGGCGCGGGTGAAGGAGATCGCGTTGCCCAGCAGGCGGGTGTGGAGATCCTCCGCCTCCTGCTGGCTGCGCACGACGATCTCCCGGTAGCGATACTCCGACGAGTACTCGTCCAGGTGCTCGGCGTAGTAGTCGGCGATCTCCGATTCGGTGACCACCACGCGCTCGTCCAGGACCCGCTGGAGCAGCTGACTGGCGATGAACTCGCGCTGCTGCTCCCGCAGGCGGCGTTGGAGCTCCGGATCCTCCAGGAGACCGCGAGTCTCGGCGGCGCGGTAGATGAGCTCGGTGTCCACCCAGCGGTCCACGAAGTTGCGCTTCTCGTGGGCCGTGAGCAGTCCCCGGAATTCCTCGGGGATCATGGCCTCGAAGCCGGCGCCGTCCAGCTCCGTGTCGCCCACGCGCACCAGGTAGGCCTCGCCGACGGAGAGGGCGGGAGTTTCCGGGGCCCCGCCCTCGCCGGCCGCCTCCCCGCCGCCCTCGCGCCCGCAGGCGAGGACGGCCAGGAGGCAGGCCAGAGCGGCGGCGGCCAGCGGCCGCGGGAGCCTAGAAGCGCTCACGGTCGGGGTTGGGGGCCGGGCCCTTCTCCGCCTTGGCCAGCACCCGCTCGTTGATCACGATGTCGGCGTCCTCCCACCAGATGGCGAGCAGCGAGTCGAGGCGCGCGTTGGACTTCAGCTCTCGAACATCGCGCATGACCTTGTCGCTGACCTCGTCCCAGTCGAGCACGTGCTGGGCCTTGCGATCGGCGAGCTGGAGGATGCCCCAGTAGCCCTGGAAATTGAAGGGGTCGGTGTACTCGCCGATCTCCCCGAGCTTGAGCACCTCGCGGAAGGCGAGGTTGTCCGGGCTGCGCGTCGTGTCGGGCGTGAAGTAGTCCGTGAGCCACTTGTTGCCCCAGGTGATGGACAGGGCCTCGCCCACCGAGTCGAACGCCTCACCCTCCTGCAGGCGCCGCCACGCATCGCGGATCACATCCTCCTCGGCCACGACGAGCTGCTTGCACTGGAGCTGCTCGGGCACCGTGTAGTAGCGCGGATTCTCCTCGTAGAACTGCCGCGCCTCGGCCTCGCTCACCTCGATGGGCTTGTCGACGAGCTGGGCCTTGACGATGCCGATGCAGGACTGCTCCTCGAACTCCTTCATGGTCAGGATGAAGTCCGGGTCCTTGTCGAGCCCCTGCTCGACGGCCTCCACCGGCATCGTCTCGCCGATGACCTGCTTGTGGATGAAGTTGTAGATGCCCTGGAGCCGCGCCGACTGCATGGGGCGCGCGAAGGGATGCAGGCGGTCGTACTCGTCGGAGAAGGCCTGCAGGTCGTACGCCTCGCCGTCCAGCTCGTAGAGGACCATCGCCAGCTCGTCCGCGTTCAGCTTGAGGACTGGCTTCTCCTCGGTGCGCGTGCGCATCTCGCGCACCTGGCTGGGCGTCGGGTCGTCCGGCATGTGGTCCAGGATCACCTGGGCCGCGTCCCAGTGGAACTTGAAGCCGTGCTTCTTCAGGACGCGCTCGGAGTGCTCGGCGCCCAGCTCGCGCAGCGCGCGCATCTCCAGGCGCCGCTTGATGCCGGCGCGCACGGCGGCGTACTCCTCCGGCTCGTCGCGCTGGATCTCGTCCACGATGAACAGGCTCCAGCCGTAGGGCGTCTTGATGGGCTGGCTGACCTCCTCGACCGCCATGTGGAACAGGGCTTCCTCCACCGGCCTGATGTTCTGCCCGAAGGAGACCCAGTTCAGGTCGCCGCCCGAGAAGCGGTCCTGGTTCGTCGAGTACTGCAGGACGGCGTCGTGGAAGCTCAGTTCGCCGCTCGCGATGCGCGCGCGCAGGTCGCGGGCCTCGGCCTCGGTGTCCACGTCGATGTGCCGCGCCCGCACGCGCAGGCCGATGTACTGGTAGTGGGCCTGGAAATCCTCCTCGGTGAACTCGGGCAGCCGGTCCACGATCTCCCTGTTCTTCAGGAGCTCGATGAGGCGGTAGTTGGCCTGGCCCTCGTAGGAGGATCGGTAGGTCTCGTCCTCGGTGTACTTCTGCTGCCGGGCCTGGTCGACGATGAGTTCCTTGTTGATGATGACGCGCAGCACCTCGTGACGCAGCGAGTCCATCCTTTCGGGCGCCGGCATGAAGTCGGGATCGTTGTCCGCGAGCTTGGCCCACTTGGCCTCGAGGTAGCCCAGGGTCAGGGGCTCACCGTTGACCGTGGCCACGATCTCGTCCGGACTCTTCTTGCCGCAGCCCTGCAGGACGGGAGCTGCCAGCAGGAGCGCGATCCCCAACGCGAAGGCCGCCCGCAGCATAGCCTTGGCCATCGTTCACCTCGCTTGAACGGGAAGCGCGGGACCGGAAGCCGGACGCGTGGCTCCCGGCAAACCCGCCGGAGAATGTAATTGTCGTCTAAGCCTCTTGTTATCAGGCACTTGGAACTAACTGGGTAGCACAGCCCTCCATCGATCGCAAGAGATTTCGGAGCTGCGCCGGGGCTTCGCCCGATTGGGTCTTCAATTCGATGACCAGCGGGGAAGAGCCCTTGAACAGTATACGCTGGCCGAAAGTTTCCGCCAAGCGGGCCAGGGCGGCCCTTTCGAGGCCCGCGCCGGCCTGCATCTCGAGGCGGCAGGTGCGGCCCAGGCGCAGGCGGGACACGCCTGCCGCCTGGGCCAGGATCTTCAACTCCAGCAGCAGCAGCAGGTTCTCGACGGGCGGCGGCGGCGGGCCGAAGCGGTCCCGGATCTCCCGCGCCAGCTCCGCGGCCTGCTCGATGCGGTCCACGTGGCCCATGCGCTGGTAGAGCATCATCTTCTGCTCCGCGTCGGGCACGTAGTCGTCGGGCAGGCGGGCGTCCAGCTCGGACTCCACGCGCACGTCCTGGCTGTAGCTCTTTCCCTCGCGCAGCTCGCGCACGGCCTGGTTGACCAGGCGCAGGTAGAGGTCGAAGCCCACGGCCGCCACGTGGCCGTGCTGCTCGGCGCCCAGCATGTTGCCGGCGCCGCGGATCTCCAGGTCGCGCAGGGCCAGCTTGTAGCCCGCGCCCAGCTCGTCGTGCTCCACCAGGGCCTCGAGGCGCTTGCGGCTGTCGTCGCTGATGCCCCGGTCGCGGGGGATCATCAGGTGGGCGTAGGCCCGCTGGCGGCTGCGGCCCACGCGGCCGCGGAGCTGGTGGAGCTGAGCCAGGCCGAAGCGGTCGGCGCGGTTGACGAGGATGGTGTTGACCCGCGGGATGTCCAGGCCCGACTCGATGATCATCGTGCTGACCAGCACGTCGTACTCGCCGGCGATGAAGTCCACCATCACCTTCTCGAGCTGCTTCTCGGGCATCTGGCCGTGGCCGATGACGATCTTGACGTCCGGCAGCAGCTCCTGCAGGAAGGCCGCCATGGCGTCGATGGTCTCGACGCGGTTGTGCACGAAGAAGACCTGCCCGCCGCGGTCCAGCTCGCGCAGGACGGCCTCGCGCATGACCTCCTCGTCGAAGGGCGTGATCTCCGTGTGGACGGGCAGGCGGTCGCGCGGCGGCGTGCGGATGAGCGAGATGTCCCGGAGCCCCCCCAGCGACATGTGCAGGGTGCGCGGGATGGGCGTGGCGGTCAGGGTGAGCACGTCCACGGCGGACCGGGCGCGCTTGAGCTTCTCCTTGTGGGCGACGCCGAAGCGGTGCTCCTCGTCCACGACGAGCAGGCCCAGATCCTTGAAGCGCACGTCCTTGGACAGCAGCCGGTGGGTGCCGATGACCAGGTCCAGCTCGCCCGCGGCCAGGGCCCGGAGCGCCTCCCGGTTCTGGGCCGCGCTGCGGAAGCGGCTGACCATGGCGATCCGCACGGGGTAGGAGCGCAGGCGCTCCGAGAAGGTCTGCAGGTGCTGCTGGGCGAGGATGGTCGTCGGCACCAGGACCGCCACCTGCTTGCCGTCCTGGATGGCCTTGAAGGCGGCGCGCACGGCCACCTCGGTCTTGCCGAAGCCCACGTCGCCGCAGACGAGGCGGTCCATGGGACGCGCCTTCTCCATGTCGGCCTTGGTCTCGACGGCGGCCGTGGCCTGGTCCGGCGTGTCCTGGTAGAGGAAGCTGGCCTCCAGCTCCTTCTGCCAGGGCGTGTCGGCGGGGAAGGCATGACCCCGGGAAGCCTGGCGGCGCGCGTAGAGCTGCAGCAGGTCCATGGCCATCTCGCGCACGGCCTTCTCGGCGCGCTTGCGCGTGCGCTGCCAGGCCTTCTCGCCCAGCCGGTTCAGGCGCGGCGCGCCGTCGTCCTGGCTGACGTAGCGCTCCACCAGGTGGATCTGCTCGACGGGCACGTAGAGCTGCTGCTCGTCGGCGTAGCTCAGGTGCAGCACCTCGCGCTCCTCGCCCAGGACGTCGATGCGCTTCATGCCCCGGTAGCGGGCGACGCCGTGCTGGATGTGCACCACGAAGTCGCCGGGCCGCAGGGTCGCCCGGTCGCGGATGGGCGCGCCCGTGTAGAGGCGCCGCCGCCGGCGCAGGCGCTTGTAGCGCTCGAAGATCTCGTGGTCGGTGTAGACGGCCACGCGCTCCTCGGGCAGCAGGAAGCCGCGCTGGAGGTCGGCCACGGGCAGGTGCAGGCGCTCGGCGTGGCCGGCGAGGATGTCCCCCAGCCGGTCGGCCTGGCCCGTGGTGTCGCAGAAGATCCAGACGCGGTAGCCCTCCGCGGCCAGCCGCGCCAGGTCCTCGCGCAGCTCGCCGACGCTGCTGCCGAAGCTGGGCTGGCTCTTGGTGGCCAGCTTCGTCACCGGCGCGCGGGGGCTGGCCAGGGCCTCGGCCAGCTCGTCCTCCACCAGCAGCAGGTCGGCGGCGTCCAGCAGGGGCGCCAGGTCGTCCGCGCCGAGGAAGGCCCGCTCGGGGGGCGGCAGCAGCTCGTCGTCGCGCTCGCCCTTCTCGAAGCGGCGCCGCGCCTCGCCGGCCAAGTGCTCCCAGCGTTCGCGGCAGGCGTCCTCGTCCACCAGGACGGTGCGGCGGCGCGCGGGCAGGTAGCGCGTCAGGGGCACCTCGTCCACGAACCAGGCGCTGTAGCGGTCGATGCCCTCGAAGCTGACGCCCGCGAGGAAGCTGGCGGCCAGGTCCTCCACCAGCACGGAGTCCTGGGGATGGGCCAGGCGCAGCTCGCGCACGGCGCGGCGGCGGTTGGCCTCGGCCGTGAGGACCTGGGTGCAGGGCAGCACCCGGACCTCGTCCACGCGGCCCGTGGAGCGCTGCGTGGCGGGATCGAAGCGGCGCACACTCGCCAGCTCCTCGTCGAAGAACTCCAGGCGGTGGGGCTCCTCGCAGGTGGGCGTGAACAGGTCCACGATGCCGCCCTTGACGGCGAAGTCGCCGGGCTCCTCCACCAGGCCCACGCGGCGGTAGCCCAGGGCCTCCAGGTGCGCGGCGAGGTCGTCCAGGTCCAGCTCCATGCCGGCGCGCAGGGTGAAGCGCGCGGCGAGCAGCTCCTCGGGGGGCATCACCCGTCGCATCCAGGCGCGGACGCTGGCGAGCAGGAAGCGCGCGCGGCCGTCGGCCAGGGCCTCCAGGACCTCCACGCGCTGGGAGATGATGCCGCGCTCGGCGCTGTGGCGATCGTAGGGCAGGATTTCCAGCTCTGGCAGGAAATGGACGCCCAGCGCGCCGAGGTTCTGCAGGTCCTCGGCCAGGGCCTCGGCCTCGCTGGCCTGGCTGGTCAGGACGACCCAGGGCGCTGCCGCGCCAGCGGCGCTCGCGCTGGCGCCCGCGGGGCCGGAGCCGCCGCCGCAGGCCTCGCCGGAGCCCGCGGGGCCGTTCAACTCGCGGTCCAGTCGGGCCAGGAGCAGGGCCAGGCTGGAGCCCTTGAGCCCCGTCAGCGTGCGGCGCAGGGGGCCGGCTGCCAGCGCCTCGCGCAGTCGGGCGGCCTCGCCGCCGAGCGGTCCCAGGTCATCGATGAGGGCCATGGCGCTCCCTGCTCGTCGCAGCCGGCGTCCCCGCCGCGGCGCCCGCGGGCGCGAAGAAACGGGGGCAAGCAGACCTAGCCCCGACCGGCCGAAACCGGGGGGCTGCGTCGCGGACGGCCCGGCGCCGCCGCGCCGGCAAGGTAGCAAGGGCGGGAAATGCGGTCAACCGCAGGAAGTCGCCTGTTCTTGACCGGAAAGCCCGCCAGCGAATAGGGTTGCGGCGGCCCCGGCCGGGCGCCCGGCCCGGCCGCCCTCGCGGGCGGGGCCGCTCATCACCATAGCGGGAGGACGGGATGGAACAACAGCGAGGCCAGTGGAGCGGCCGCCTCGGCTTCATCCTGGCCGCGGCGGGCAGCGCCGTGGGCCTGGGCAACCTGTGGAAGTTCCCCTACATCGCCTGGGAGAACAACGGCGGCGCCTTCGTGCTGGTCTACATCATCGCCGTGGCCATCGTGGGCATCCCCATCATGATGGCCGAGACGCTGCTCGGGCGGCGCGGCAAGCGGGATCCCATCGGCACCTTCCGCGCCCTGGCCGCGGGCAAGCGGGGCGCCCGCCTCTGGCCCGGTGTCGGCGTGCTGGGCGTCATCACCGGCGTCATCATCCTCTCCTACTACAGCGTCATCGCCGGCTGGACCCTGCGCTACATCGGCATGGCCATCTCGGGCCACCTGGGCGAGCTGGCCCGGCAGCCCGACGGCCTGTCCGGCTTCTTCCTGGGCTTCATCGGCAGCGGCGACCAGCAGGTCCTGTGGACCTTCTGCTTCATGGCCGCCACGACGCTCGTGGTGGTCTTCGGCGTGCAGAACGGCATCGAGCGCGCGGCGCGCATCCTGATGCCCGTCCTGTTCTCCCTCCTCGTGGTGCTCGTGATCTACGCGATGACGATGGCGGGCTTCGGCAAGGCCATGGCCTTCATCTTCCGGCCCAACTTCGGCGAGCTGACGCGCGGCGGCGTCCTGGAGGCCGTGGGCCATAGCTTCTTCACCCTCAGCCTGGGGATGGGGGTGATGCTCACCTACGGCAGCTACATGCGCAAGCAGGACTCCATCCCCCGCGCGGCGGTGACCATCAGCATCCTGGACACGGTCATCGCCATCATGGCCTGCATGATCATGTACTCGATCATCTTCAGCTACGACATGCCGGTGGCCAAGAGCAGCGCGATCCTCTTCACCACCCTGCCGGCGGTCTTCTTCCAGATGCCGGGCGGGGCGCTGATCAGCGCGCTGTTCTACCTGCTGGTGGCCTTCGCCGCGCTGACGAGCACCATCAGCCTGCTGGAGGTGGTCAGCAGCTACGCCATCGACGAGCTGGGCTGGCAGCGGCGCAAGGCGACGCTGACGGTGGCCGCGGCCATCTTCGCCTTCGGCATCCTGAGCGCCCTGAGCGTGGGCGGCAGCGACGCGCCCGGCAACCCGACCCTGTCGCACATCAACATCATCGGGCGCGAGTCGACGGAGGGCTTCTTCGGCACCATGGACTACCTGGCCAGCAACTGGTGCCTGCCCGTGGGCGGCTTCCTCATCGCCCTGTTCACGGGCTGGGCCCTGACGCGGCGGGAGACCCAGGAGGAGCTGGAGGAGGGCCACGGCCTGATGCGCTTCTTCCCCCTCTGGCGTTTCCTGATCAAGTTCGCGGCGCCGGCAGCGGTGGGCGCCATCATCGTCAGCGTCATCCTGGGCGCCGAGTACCAGTAGCGCCGGAGGGCCCATGGACCGGGCGCGGGGCATCCTGCGGCGGCTGACCGCCGCCGCCTTCTTCATGAACGCCGGCACCTTCCTGGTGCTGGCGGCCATCCCCTACAAGGTGCTCGGCCTGGGCGGCGGGCCCGTCTGGCTGGGCCTGGTGCCGGCCGTCAGCTCGGCCATCTACGTCGTGGTCAGCCAGCTCGCGGGCCGCTGGTCGGACCGCGTGGGCCGCTACCGCCTGACCCGCTACGGCTCCCTGGCCTTCGTGGCCTTCGCGTCCCTGGCCTTCGCGGCGCCCGACCTGCCGCGCTTCCTGCTGGTGATGCCCCTGCTGGGCCTGGGCATGGCCCTCTTCTGGCCCGTCATGCAGGCCGCCGTGGGCGACCTGTCCACATCGCGGCGCCGTCTGGCGGCCAACATCGGCGGCTTCAACGTCTCCTGGAGCCTGGGCAAGAGCCTCGGCTACTTCGCCGGCGGCCTGGCCCTGGCGCGCTACGACTTCCGCAGCACCTTCCTGGCGGGCATCGGCCTGGTGGCCCTGGCCTTCCTCGCCCAGCCGCGCGAGGAGGACGCCCCCGGGGACCGGGGCGAGGCCGTGACACCGGCCGGAACGGGCACGGAGTCGGCGCCCGAGGCCGCGGCCGCCGCGATGGCGGAGGTGGCGGCGCCACCGACCGTCGGCGCGACGGCCGGGGACGAGCCCGAGGTCCCCGAGGCCACGCGGCGCGTGTTCCGGCGCATGGGCTGGGTGGCCAACCTGGCCGCCTACGGCACGGGCGCCGTCCTCAACCACCAGATGCCCGCCTGGTTCGAACACGCCGGCTGGGGCGAGGACCGCTTCGGCCTCTTCCTGGGCGTCGTCTTCCTGGCGCAGACGGCGACCTTCCTGCTGCTGTCGGGACCGGTGCGCTTCGCCTACTCGGCGCGGCGCCTGATCGCTCCCCAGCTCGTGGCCGCGGCGGTCCTCCTGCTCATGCCCCTGGCGCCGGGCTGGGGCCTGGTGCTCCTCGCGGCGCCCATGCTGGGCGTCAGCTTCGGCGTCTGCTACGCGGCGAGCATCTTCGCCAGCCTGCACACCGCCAGCAGGCGCGGGCGCAACGCCGGCATCCACGAGTCCCTGCTGGGGCTCGGCATCCTGCTGATGCCGCTGCTGGGGGGACTGGGCGCCCGGGCGACGGGCTGGCTGGGCGCGCCCTACGCGCTGGCGGGCGTCGTCACGCTGGCGGCCGTGGGCGGGCAGCTCGCCTGGCGCGCCGCTGCCGCGCCGGCCCGGGCGCCTGAGGGGCGGGGGCGGCGCGGCGCTCAGTCGTCGTAGAGGGACTTGACCTGGCCCCAGCGAAGCTCCTCCGACATGCCGCCAACGCAGTCCACCTCGCTCGTGCCGTTGAAGAGGAACCAGCCGCCGCGCGCGTCGAAGGTCTGGTAGACCTCGTCCACCACGGCGAGGCTGCCGCTGTCCAGGGCGGGCGCCACGTGCAGCAGGCGGTCGGCGCCGATCCAGCCGTCGTCGAAGGCCATCAGCTCCAGCTCGCCCAGGTGCACGAGGGGACCATAGGCGGGTTCCTGGAAGGCGATGGAGAAACCCTCCGCCAGGCGGCCGATGACGAGATTGGACTCCCAGCGCTCGGTCACCTGCCCCACCGGGTAGCCGGGATTGCCGGGCCAGTTCTCGATGCGGAATTCGGCCGCCGTGATGCTGGTCACGCTGCTGCCCGACAGGTCGGTCAGGACGTGGACGATCACCGGCTGGAAGACCTGGATCGGCGCGTTGCAGGCGGAGCCGTACTCGTCCGTGAAGAGGCCGACGAAGGGCTCGCCGGCCCGCGCCGGGGCGGATAGGATCGCCGCCGCGGCCAGGATCGCCAGGGCCGCCGGCAGCGCCCGTCTCGGGACGGAACGCATCAGCCACCTCCCAGGGCATCGCGCAGGGCGACCAGGTCGCCCACGTTCTCCGGGGTCTGCCGGGATCGCTCCACGTGCGTCGAGGTGACCACCGGCCGGAGGCGCCGCCCGTCGGCGGCCAGGTCCAGGCGCAGCTCGACACCCCGCCCGGGCGAGGGCTCGGCCAGCTCCACCGCGCGCACGCCCGCCACCGGCACCTCGTACCAGGTCAGCGTGTCGGCCAGGGGCACCAGCAGCCAGCCGGCGTCGGTGCGGTAGAAGATCAGCAGGTCGCCCTCGCCCAGCTCGTCGAGGCCGCGCAGGTGGTAGGCCCGGTGCTCCTCGCGGATGTCGCGGCCGGCGCCCAGCGCCACGCGCTCGCGCAGGTCGGCCAGGGCCGACTCGCCGCGCCGCCCCAGGCGGGCCAGGTAGAGGCCCGTCAGGTAGCTGAGGAGGGCGAGGACGGTGAGGGCGCCGCCGAGGACGTTGGCCAGGGTCCCGCGCGGCTCGCGCAGCAGCAGCAGGGCCGCCAGGAGCAGACAGAGGACCGAGAGCAGATAGAGCCGGCCCGGGGTCATGCGTTGAAGCTTGCATCGATGGGGCCGGGCGTCAAGTCAATCGCGGCGCGGCGCCGGCTCCCCGCGGCCCAGCCACAGCTCGAGGGCCATGAGCGAGGCGGCCAGCAGCAGCAGCGGCGCGGCGATCTCCTTGCCGTAGCGCCCGGCGTGCAGGGCGGCGGCCAGCTCCCGCGCGGGCTCGACGACCACCAGCCTCGGCAGGCCCAGGGCGGCGGGCAGGCTGTCCGCCGGCAGGGGACGCAGCAGGCCCTCGGCGGGCGGCGCCTGCACGGCGCGCAGGCCCAGCTCCCGCACTCCCGCCGGACCGCGCTCCTGCAGCCGGTAGAAGCCCGCGCGGTCCGTCCGCTCGAGGACGGCGCGGGGCGGCAGGGAGGCGGTGTCCAGGCGCACGGGCAGCAGGCGGTCGTCGGGCGCCAGCACCTGAAGCCGCACGTCCTCGGCGGGCAGGGAATCCAGGGGCCAGCTCAGGGGCTCGTCCACGAGGGCCCGTGCCGCGGGGCCGGCCCCGGCCGCCTCCTGCGCCAGCTCCTGCATCAGGGGCAGGAACATGGACGAGTAGGGCAGCTCGCCCCCCTCGGGTCCCGCCTCGAAAAGGAACAGGCGCACGCGCCCCTGGCCGTGGGGCCAGGCCAGCAGGGCCGGCCGGCCGCTCTCGAGGCGGGCAAGCACGGCGCGTGCGCCCGGGCGGGTCCGGAAGACCTTCCAGATGGGCTGGCCGCCCAGCACGCGGCGGTGCTCCTCGGCGAAATCGGCAAAGGCGGGGTGCGCGGGATCCAGCTCGCCCAGGCGGTCCTCGGCGCCCTCCACGCGCTCCAGCGAGCGCGGCCCCTCGAGGCGCGGCAGCAGGTGGCGCGCCAGATCGGCCAGGCCGGCCTCGTCGGGACAGATGACCAGCCCGCCGCCGGCGGCGACGAAGTCCGCCAGCAGCTCGGCCCGCGTTGCGTCCAGGCTGGCGCCGCCGGCCAGGACCACGAGGTTGAGCCCGGCCAGGTCCCCGCTGCCCAGCCGCTCGAGGGGCCGGGAGGCCAGGCGCAGGCTCAGGGCCTCGGGCTGCGCGCCCCCGTAGGGATCCAGGGCCCGCGCCAGGTGCTCGGCGAGGCCGAGCCGCCCCGCGGACCGCGCCCCGGCCGGCGCGGCTTGCGCGGGCGGCGTCAGCAGGAGCACCTGCAGGCGTGGCAGCACGTCCAGCGTGAAGGGCAGTTCGTCGTCGAGCGCGTAGCGGTCGCGCTTCTTGCGCCAGAGGCCGGCCACGGGGCCTTCCGTGGTCAGGCTGACCTGCAGCTCCCGCCAGGCGGGAAGATCCGGCGCGGGCGCCAGGGAGGCGCTGCCGCGGTGCTCCCCTTCCAGCTCCAGCTCCACGGGGAAGGGCTCCACGTCCGCGGCGCCGCGGGCCGCGGCCTGCACGCCCAGGCGGAAGGGCTGGCCGGGCAGGACGGGCCGCACGGGCAGGCGCAGGTCCACCAGTCCCGCGTTGGGCGGCGGCTCGCCGGCCACCGGCAGGGCGAAGGCGCGCAGGTCGCCGGCGGTCGGCAGCGCGGCCGTGTCCATGGTGGCGGCGGCGAAGTCGCTGATCAGGTACAGCTCGCGACGGGGCTGGGGCCGCGTGGCCAGGTCGGCCATGGCCACGGCCAGGGCGGCCCGCAGGCATGTCGCGCCCTCCCCCGCCGACCAGTTCGCCAGCAGCTCGCGGGCCAGGGCCGGCGGCAGGGGACCGCCGCCCAGGTCCGCGGCCTCCGTTCCGACGGCGTAGAGGAAGACCTCGTCCTGCTCGCCGAGCTGGTCCAGGACGGCGCCGGCGCGGGCCAGGGCCAGCTCCCGCAGGGTGCCCGCCTCGGTCTGGAGGGCCATGCTGGCGCTGTTGTCCACGAGCAGGGCCACCGCGCGGGGCGCGTCCTCGGGAAAGAGGGCGGCCAGGGCGCCCAGCAGGGTGGGTCGCGCCAGGGCGAAGGCCACCAGGGCCACCAGGGCCATGCGCAGGATCAGCAGCAGCAGGCGCTGCCAGCGCAGGCGGCGCATCTGCCGGCGGTTCAGCTCGCGCAGGAAGCGCAGGCTCGGGAAGTCGAGGCGCAGCACGCGCCGCCGCTCCAGCAGGTGGATGAGCAGGGGAACGAGGGCGCCCAGGGCGCCCAAGAGCATCAGGCCGTTGAGGAAACCCACGAAACCTCCGCGGTTGCGGGCCGGCGGCGGGACGCCGGTGACAACGCCGGCCCCGCGGTAAGGTTCCGCAGGGCCGGCCCATGGCACAAGGGGAATGTTGCCGGATGGCGGGGCGCCGCCGCCTCACCGCCCACGACCGCTCTTCGGGCGGCGGCCCCCGCGTGCCGCGCGGGGCCCGGCGGCCCCGCGGCGGAGCCGGCCCTAGGCCGTCTCCGCCAGGGAAGCCCGCGCCTGGTCGCGGCAACGACCGCCGGTCAGGGCGAGGGTGATGCCGCCCAGGCCCAGGAAGACGGCCAGTAGTCGCAGCCAGATGCCCACGTAGGGCACCAGGAAGACCAGATGCAGGACCAGCAGGCCCAGGGCCAGGGCGCCGAAGGCCCGCCGATCCCCGCCGCCCAGGCGGGCGAGGATCCAGGCGCCCAGCCACACGCCCACCACCAGGTGGGCCAGGTAGGCGGCGATGGCCCAGATGCCCAGGGTGACGAGGCCCAGGGCCAGGGGGACGACGAGGATCATCGCGATCAGCGCACCCACGGGCAGCGCCACCGCGGCCAGGAAGCCGACACCCAGCGTCTTGCCGACGCGGTGCGCGAGAATGCGGTCGGGCAGGCGCGCCTGCCGCTTGCCCACGGCCAGGAGGACGGCACCCGCCACGAAGCTGCCCAGGTAGCCCCACAGCCAGAATCCGATGTCGCCCCAGGGAAAGCCGCCCTCCTCGTCGGTGTCGGGGAGGGTCTCGGAATAGTGCAGGCCCCCGTCCACGACGGCCGCCGAGTCCACCCGCGCCTCCTGGGGCGCCGCGTAATGGAGCTCGCCGTGGACGCGAGCCCTGGGACCGACGGCGAGGCTGCCCACGCTCAGGTGCACGTCGCTCATCACCGTGCCGTCGATGCGCACGTGGCCGCTGCCGCTGCGCACCTGGCCGCGCACCGTGCCTTCGATCAGCGTGAGACCCGTGCTGCTGTAGAGGGTGCCGCCGATGACGGCCCCCTCGGCGACCATCACCTCGGATCCCGTGGCGAAGACGTCGCCGTCGACGTTGCTGCGGATGACGATGTTCTGGCCCGCGCAGAAGGCGTCGCCGCCCACGCGCCCCGTGATGGAGCACTTCTGGCCGGCCAGGAAGGCGTTGTCGCGCACCGTCCCGGCGACGGTGACGAACTGGCCGGCGCCGAAGAAGTCCTCGGCCTCGCCGGTCCAGTAGACGGTCTGATCGGCCCGGGATTCGGCCAGCAGGGCGCTCGCGGCCTCGGCGACGCCTGACGCCGCGCGGGCCGTGTCCCAGGCCATGGACGCGGCGGGCAGACCGGCGACGAGGACCGCGCTCATCAGGACGAGGGCCTGTCCGATGGCGAAGCGTCGTGTCATGATCTTCTCCTCTCGGGCCGTGGCGGCGGCGCGCCGCCATGGCCAACGCAGACCAGTATGGAGAGGAAGGCGGCGGCGCGCGAAGGCTTCCGCGCGAGCGGTCGATCGGGATGGCGGGCGGTCGTTCCCGGTCGTCGAGCGGGCGAGGCCGCGGCGGTCAGAGGCCGAGCAGTTCGCGCAGGCGGCGGGCGCGGCGGCGGGACACCGCCAGCTCGAGGCCGGGCGGATCGCGCAGGGCGGCCAGGTAGCGGCCGTGGAAGAGGGGCGCGAGGTGATCCACCCAGTCGAGGTTGACCAGGGCGCCGCGGGAGACGCGCAGCCAGGGCGGGCAGGGCAGGCGGGGTTCCAGCTCGGCGAGGGTACGGCCGAGCCGCACCCGGCCGGTCGCTGTCCAGGCGTGGGCGATGGTGTCCTCGAGAACGATGGCGGCCACGTCCCGCAGGTCCAGGCGCAGGATGCGTCCGGCCCGGTGGGCCGCCAGGTGGCGCAGGGGCTCCCCCGCCGGCGGGACGTCTCCGGTCGCGGCGGCGGCGGGC
>JAFGBK010000132.1 GCA_016933175.1 Candidatus Krumholzibacteriota bacterium
GTACATCTGCAGCTTGCCGCGCGTGTGCGCCACGCCCAGCCGATGGTCGCTGCCGTTGATGGCGCCCTCCCAGCAGCCCTGGTAGTAGACGTTGTTCTCGCGCGTATGCGTGCCGATGGTCGCCAGGCCGATGCCGGCGATGCCGCCGCCCGTGTCGCTGCGCAGGAAGGCCTCCGAGCGGCACATGGTGTCGTCGGAGAAGGAACCCGTGTCGCAGGTGATGGCCACCGCGAAGGGCAGCTCGTAGCCGTTGGTGGTGCCGTCGATGTACGTCTCGGAGATGCCGCTCATGTGCCAGTAGCCCCGGTAGCCGAAGACCGAGCAGCCCGCGTTTACCGTGTTCATGAAGAAGGTCGTGAAGGTCCCGCCCCAGGCCGTGTCCACCTGGGCGTAGTCCTTCTCGAGCAGGTGCTGCTTGAGCCACTGGTTGATGTAGACGCAGGTCTCGCCCGAGGTCGAGGGATCGCCGATGAGGCTGGCGCGGCTGAACCAGCCGCTGTCACCCGTGGGCGGGTTCGTCTCGTAGGTGATGATCTTGTCCACGACGTCCTCCAGCTCGCTGCTGCTGCGCACCGAGAGGCGGCCGATGTGCACGTCGGCCAGGATGTCGCTGCCCGCCAGGGTCGTGTAGTAGTGGTCGCCCTCGCCGCTGTGGCCCGAGAGGCTCTCGTAGTAGCAGGGGATGGTGATGGTGCCGTTGGCGTCGCCCACCAGGACCACGAACTCCAGGGGCGGGTCGGCCGTGTCGTAGATGCCCTGGATGTAGCTCTTGATGCTGCCCGTGTTGGTGCCGGTCTCGGCGGTGGTGGCGAGCAGGACGTTGTAGCCCTGGCGCCGGCGCCAGTCGAGCAATGGCGCGAGGGTGTTGACGATCGTGCTGTTGTTGGGGCAGATGACCAGGTAGGTGCCCAGGCCCGCCTCGGCGTCGCCGCTGCGATAGTTCATCACGACATCGTGGTAGAGGCGGTCGAAGCTCGCGGGGATCCGCTCGCGCGCCTGCGGCCGCTCGGCGGCCGGATCCGCCTGCGAGAAGTCCAGCTCCAGCTCCACGCGCCGCGCCACGTCGATGATGCCGGCGGCGGGGTCGTAGGCCACGGGGTTGAAGGTCACCGGCACCACGCGCAGGTCGCGCAGGATGGCCGGTTCGCCGACCTCCACCAGGGACGGCGCCGCGGCCGCCCCGCGCGCGTAGTGGTCCCGGTCGATGACGAAGCCGTCGGCCTCGTCGGGCTGCACCGGCAGCACCCGGTAGCCCGTGAAGCGCTCCCGGTCGGCGGACAGCACGCGCGCCCGCACGGTGACGCCGAGGGGCACCTGCACCAGGCGCGACAGGGCGGGCAGTCCGGGCAGCCCCTCCTCGCCGCGGATCAGGCCGCCGGGAAAGGACAGGGCCTGGTAGCGCTCCCGCTCCACCTCGAGCTCCTCCACCGTCAGAGAGGGCAGGGTCAGCTCGAGGCGCAGGATCTCGCCCTCGTCCGCCAGGACGCGGACCGCCGGCTGGGCGCCGGGCTCGCCCCCCGCGAGAGCAAGGGTGGTGGTGGTCGCCGCCTGGACGCCGGCGGCCAGGCAAAGCATTCCTGCCAGTAGCATTCCAAAGACACTGCGCATGGTTTTCTCCATCATTGACCTGGGAGCGACTTGCGGCATGGGGTCGCCCGGGCCAGTGGCGCGGCCCGGATTCAACGCCACAATTATACCATCGCGACCGCGATGACGCCGCATCGAGTCTCATGGCGACCGGCGCGCATTGCATGATCGCAACACCGCCGGCCGAGACTGCCAAGAGCGGGGAAGACCTTCTCCTCCGGCTCCGCTTCGAAGTCGCCTCTGGAGAAGGCCTTCCCCGCCCATCATTGGCTCGGGCGGCGGGTTCGAGAACGCGGCCCGCGCGAAGAGCAGACGTGAACGACAAGAGGGGTGGCGGGCCCTCTCTCGACTCACCGGCAAGGCGTCGACTGGCGCAGCCGGCCGCAAGGTGAGAGAAGGGCGGCTACTTCAGCAGGACCGCCTTGCCGGCGAGCCGGATGCCGCCCGCCTCCAGGCGATACAGGTAGATGCCCGAGCTGGCGGGCCGGCCCGCCTCGTCGCGTCCGTCCCAGCTCACGGCGTGCACGCCGGCGGCAAAGGGCCGCGCCGCGGCGAGGGTGCGCACCAGCCGTCCGTTCACGTCGAAGATGCGCAGCGTGACCGGCCCGGCCGCGGGCAATCCGAAGCGGATCGCGGTCGCCGGGTTGAAGGGATTGGGCACGGCGCCCAGCAGCGTGACCATGGCGGGCGGCGACTCGTCCGCGGCGCCGGTCATGTCGGGCAGCTGGTATCCGTAGAGCGTGAAGTCGTCCAAGGCGGCCTCCACCACGCCGTCGGGATTGTAGTCGCTGGCGATGAAGCGGAACCGCACCTGGTCGGTGAGGTCGCTGATGTCGTCCAGGAAGGCGCTTTTCAGCAGCCAGCTGCGCTCGCTCGCGGTGCTGAACTCGAGGACGCGCCAGCTGATGCCGTCGCTGGTGACCTGCACCAGCCAGTTGTCCGTACCCGGCGCGTAGCCCGTGTCGTTGGAGTACCAGCGCTTGTAGCTGACGGTGACACCGGTGGCCCGGCTCAGATCGAATACCGGGCTGACGAGCG
Organism: Candidatus Krumholzibacteriota bacterium; assembly: GCA_016933175.1. GTDB lineage: Bacteria > Krumholzibacteriota > Krumholzibacteriia > JACNKJ01 > JACNKJ01 > JAFGBK01. The sequence goes on from JAFGBK010000132.1 coordinate 2,626, forward strand.
TCGTGCGGCCGCCGTCCACGTCGTCGACGCCGTGGCTGCCGGCGGGATCGTTGCCGGTGACCCAGCAGAGCGAACCGTCCGGCGTGGCGTCGTCGCCGGGCTGCACCTCCTGGCCGTTGTACCAGACGGCCACGGGGTCCTCGCGCACCCAGAGGCCCTCCGTGGCCGTGTCGGCCGGATCGCCCACCGTCCAGCCGCGGTCGATCTCGAAGTCGTCGCCGAATATGACGCCCTCCGTCAGGATCCAGAACTCGTGGAACGCGCTCTCGTCGGCGGGATCGCGGGCGACGAGGCCGCCGGCGTCGCGGGCCGTCAGCCAGTAGCACACCCGCATGCCGAGGGGCTGGCCCGGGATCTCCGCGCGGTAGCGGTCGGGATCCCCCGTCGGCGCCATGTCCGCCGCGAAGGGCCCGGCGCCGTTGGTCGTCCAGTGGAGCCGCAGGTCGGCGAGTCCGGAGAAGTCGGTGACCGTCATCTCGACGACATAGGGACCCGTGGTGTCGGCCGTGACGCCCAGCTCGGTCACGTCCGCGATGGCCGGCGGCTGGATGTCGGTCACGCCGATGTCGACAGTGACCGTGCCGCTCTCCGTCACGACCACGTTCTCGACGGTGACGGGGTCGATGCTCGGGTGCTCGGCCCGCAGGGTGTAGAGATCCGGCGTGACGCCGCCCTCGTAGCCGCCCGCCGCGTTGCTGGTGAAGGCCGCCCCGCTCTCCAGCAGGCGGATGGTCACGCCCGCGCCCGGGCCGCCGTCGGTCAGGTTGGTCACGGTCCCGGCGAGGATCCCGAGAGGGCCCGGGATGGGGCGCAGGAAGCGCAGGGCCCGCCCCGTGCCCAGGGGCGGCGCGGCCGGCGGGTAGTCGTTGTAGTAGGTGTAGCAGAGGCCGTCGTCGCGGTCCGCGTCCTGGATGCCCGTCGTCGCGAAGCGCACGTGGGTGTCGTTGTTGTGGACCGTGTCGTACTGGAAGACGATATCGCCGTCGCCCATGGGCGTCGGGTGGTGAAGTGGATCGTAGAGAATGAGCTGGAAGTTCTGGACGCGGTCGTCGGCGTCAAGGACGCGGCTCCACTGCACGACGTAGCGGTGGTTGGCGCTGTCGTGCCAATGGTAGACCAGGTTCTGGCCCTCCTGGTGCAGGTCGTCCCAGTAGGGTGCGATCATGGCGTCGGGGCCGGTGGCGCTGGGCAGGCGGTAATTCCAGCAACCGCGCTGGTTCGTCGCGCCCAGGGCGGCCCAGCCGTTGGAGCAGATGGAGATCTGCGTGTAGTCCCGCCCGTAGTAGGGAAAGACGAAGGGCAGCGAGAGGATGCGCGTGTCGTCCTGTTCGAAGCCGTAGTCGGACAGGCCCACGGCGGTGCCGGCGCCGCCGTAGCGCGGATCGATCTCCACCCAATCGAAGACCGGCGCGAATCCGGAACGGACGTCGGTGTTGTCGAAGCAGAAGGTGCCGTAGTCGTCGGGGCCGAGAGGGTCGGTGGTGCCGGCGCCGCCCACGGGCAGCGAAAGATCCACCGTGTCCCGCGCTCCGCCGTTGTAGCCGATCGCGAGGCGGACGCTCACCGGCCGACCGGCGAAGCTCTCCGGCGAGAGGGCCAGGCCGAAGGCGTCGCCCGTCCCCGCCGCGCCGGGCGGCAGGTCGCCGTAGGCGGCGTCGGGGTCCGTGACGGTTACCCAGGGATCCTCGCAGAGCAGCGTGGCGGCGATCTCCGTCGCCGCCCGGCTGCCCAGGTTGCGGAGCCGCAGGACCAGGACGCCCGACTCGCCGGGATCGAGTTCCCCGCCGCCGCCGCTCCAGGCGATGCTGTCGGCGGCGAGGGCGGGGGCCGACACCGTCAGCTGCGCCAGGCTCGTCCAGGAGTCGGCGCCGGCCGTCGCCTGGACGTTCAGGTCGATGCGATGCCCGTCGGGCGCGGCCGGATCGACGACGAGGTCGAAGTCCTCGAGGCACCAGGCCGTCGCCCCCGCGTCGATGGCGCCGAAGTCCTCGGTGTTGTCGGTGATCGTCACCTGGGGATCGTTCGTGGACAGGGTCGCCGTCACGCCCGCCAGGGGCGACGTGCCCAGGTTCGCCAAGGCCAGGCGCAGCTCGATGGTCTCGCCCGGCTCGAGCACGCCGTCACCGTTGCCCGCGCTGCCGCCCAGATCGTCGTCGTCCACCTCGGTGTCGGCGACGCCGAGGTAGGCGCCCGCGGCGCCCAGGGTCACCTCGCCCCGGTAGGGCAGGTGGTTGTGCTTGCGGGCGGTCAGGTGAACGGCGCCTGGCGTGGCGCCGGCCAGGGACAGGTTGACGCGTCCGGCGGCGTCGGTCAGGGCGCTGGCACTGACCTCGTCATCCTTCCAGAGCGTCACCAGGACCCCCTCGCAGGGCGCGCCGCCCTGCGTGACGGTGGCGGGCACGGAGGACGCGCCCGCGGGCAGCGACCACGGGTGGTGGGCGACCAGGACGGCCGGCACGCCGGTCCACAGCTCCGTGGCCGGGTCGCCGATGAGGCTGGCCCAGACGGCCCAGCCCTCGGCGATGTGGTCCTGGTGCCCGCCCAGCTCGATGAAGAGCTGCGTCTTGCCGCGCGTGTTGGCCACGCCCAGCCGGTAATCGCCCAGGTTGATGGCGCCTTGCCAGACGCCCTGGTAGTAGATGTTGTTGGGCCGCGTCTCGGTGCCGATGGTGGCCAGGGCGGCGGCGCCGACGCCGCCGCCGTTGGGATTGCGCAGGAAGGCCTCAGTGCGTGCGGTGATGTCCTCAGCGAAGGAGTTGGTTCCGCAGGTGGGAAAGAGGGCGAAGCAGAGCCGGTCGCCGTTGGTGAGGCTCTGGATGAGGCCCACGGTGATGCCGCTGACGTACCAGAAGCCGCGGTAGCCGAAGGCGGTGACGCCCGCGTTGATGTGCTGGTACGCGAAGCCGGAGAAGTTGCCGGCCCAGATGGTGTCCACGCGCGTGTAGCCGTGGTCCAGGAGCTGCTCCTTGACCCACTGGTTGACGTAGACGCAGGTCATCCCCGAGCTGGTGGGGTCGCCGATGAGCGCCGCGCGGGTGAACCAGCTCGTGTCGTTCATGGGCGGATCGGTTTCGTAATCGAGGATCTTGTCCACCACCATGGCCAGCTCGTCGGCGCTGCGGACGGAGATGCGGCCCACGTGCGCGTCGGCCAGGTAGTCGTCGCCCTCCAGGGTGGCGTAGTAGTGGTCACCCTCGCCGTTCCAGCCCGTCAACTGCTCGTAGTGGCAGGGTACGGCGACGGGGCCGTTCGCGTCGCCAACCAGGGAGATGAACTCCAGGGGCGGGTCGGCCGTGTCGTAGATTCCCTGGATGTGGGCCGTCAGGCTGTCGGCCGTGGCCCCCGTCTCGGCCAGGGTGGCGAGCCGGACCGCGTAGCCCTGGCAGCGGCGCCAGTCCAGGAGAGGCGCCAGACTGGCGATGACGGCCGGATCGTCGGGACAGACGGCCAGGTAGGTGCCGGGCCCGGCCGCGACGTCGCCGCCGCGATAGTTGACCACGGCATCGCGATAGAGGCGGTCGAAGCTCGCCGTGACCGGGCGCGGCCGCGCCGGGGCCGGGTTGCGGGTATCGGCGCCCGAGAAGTCCAGCTCGACCTCGATGCGCCGCGCCACCGCGATCTCCCCGCGGACCGGATCGTAGGCGACGGGGTTGAAGACGAGGGGCGCCACGCGCAGGCCGCCCATGATCGCCGGCGGGCCCGCCTCGACGAGCGGCGGCGCGTCCGGCGCCGGCCGGGCGTAGTAGTCGCGGTCCACGACGAAGGACTCCGCCCCCTCGGGCTGGATGGGCAGCAGGCGATAGCCCGAGTAGCGTTCCGTCTCGGCCGAGAGCACGCGCGCCGTGACGGCGGCCCCGTCGGGCACCTGCACCAGGCGCGGGAGTGTGGGCAGACCGGCCTGTCCCGCCTCGCCCCGGTAGGAGCCGCCGGCGATGGACAGGGCCTGCCAGCGAAGTCGCTCCACTTCCAGATCGTCCACCGTCAGCGCGGGCAGCGTGACCGCGAGGACCAGGGCGTCGCCGCGCTCGGCAAGAACCCGCACGGCGGGCGCGCCGCCGGGATCCGCGGGATCGAGGACGAGGGTTCGGGAGTCCGCCGCTGCCGCGGACGCCAGAAAGAAACCGATGGCCGCCACCGCGATGCCACGCGAGCGCATGCCCGCCTCCGTTCGAGGAAGAGTGTGGGATTTCGACCGGGCGCGCCCGGTGGGGAAGTGCCGAAGCGGCAGGGGAATCACGCCGAGATGCATGCTCCATTATAACCCATCGCGCCCGCGGGCCCAAACACGCACCGGCCACGGAGTCAAAGGGGTGGCGGTTGCTTTCCCCTCGGCTCCATATAAAGTCACCTCGGAGAATGCCCCCTCTGCCCGCAGCA
>JAFGBK010000133.1 GCA_016933175.1 Candidatus Krumholzibacteriota bacterium
TCAGGAGACGGCGGCAGGACGGGCGCGACGGAGGGCGCGCCGGCCAGCCAGCTTCCCTGCCGCAGGCGCCGGTCGGGACCACGGAACCGGCGATGAGGCGCGCCATTGCGGGCGTCGCGGGACCGTGGCCCCCCATGCGCACATACGGCCGGGCTGAAGGCGGCGGCACTCAGATTCCCCGCTGGGTCCGGAGACCAATGATCCGAGTCCGGGCTGAGGACCTTTTTGCCCGCCTCGTGGGAAAAAACGACGCGAACGGCCGCCAAGCGCCCTCGCGTCCACCGGCGGCGCTGGGATGCGCCCGCCGGGCAAGCCCTGAAGGAGGCCCCATGCTGAGACGCTATCGTCTCCTCTCGCTGCTCACGTTCGCTCTCATCCTGACCACCCCCGCCGTCACGCAGGCTGACGCGAGCTTCAGCAGCGCCAGCCTGGACTTCGGCGAGGTCGCGGTGGGCGAGTGGTCGGAACTCACCGTCACCATCACCAACTCCGGCGGCGCGCCCCTGGCAAGCGCCGCGGAGCTGGACACGCTCGCCTTCGAGATCGTCGACGGCTTCGGCGATTTCACGCTGGCGCCAGGCGACAGCCAGCTCGTCACGGTTCGCTTCACTCCCACCGTGCAGCGCTACTTCACGGGTGAGTTGAGCCTCACCAGCGGCGGCACGGTCGCCTGCACGGGCACCGGCACGCGCGCCTGGGACAGCTACGACCGCATCGGCCTCTACGCCGACCTGGGCGGCACGACCTGGCTCAGCGACCTCGAGGTGGGCGTGACCGACACGCTTCACGTGCTGGCCGTGCTTCCCGTCCTGGCGCCGGCCGGCATCACCGCCGCCGAGTTCCGCATCGACGGCCTGCCCGAGACGAGCGCCGACGGCATCGTCAGCGTCGAGTGGAACACGACGATGACCCTCGGCACGCTCGATTGGGATTTCTCGCTGGCCTTCGCGAGCCCCCAGGCCGGTCTCATCGTGGAGCTCGGATGCATCATCCTGACGCCCCTGTCCGAGAGCTGGATCGACGACGGTCAGGTCATCCGCGTCGCGGCCGGCCGCAACGGCGGCCTCAACATCGTGGACCAGGATGCCGTGCAGCACCTGGTGCGCGGCCAGACCCACACCCTCGAGTGCACGGACCCCCTGGCCTGCCCCCTCGAGGAGACGACGGCCTGCATCCCCTCGGCCCTGACGATGGACTTCGGCGTCGCGCGCCCGCAGGATTCACGGACGCTGACCATCTACAACACGGATACCTACGGCTACGACGGCATGGTCTTCGCGCTCGGCGACTTCGACATCTGCCAGGACACCGGCGGCCCCATCACCGTGCCGCCCACGTCCACCTACGCCATCTGCGTCAACGTCGACGCCACCACGCCGGCCCAGACCGTCAACGGCACCGTGCGCACCGGCCTGGACGAGTGCCCGGAGGTCGCGGTCACGGGATACGTGCCGCAGACCCAGTTCTGGGCGTCCCACATCGGTCTTTACGCCGACCCGCTAGGCGAGTCCTGCCAGGCGCCCCTGGGCGCCGGCGAGGTGGACACGCTCTACATCCTCGCCGCGGCCTATGACGCGGCGGAGGGCGTCAAGAGCGCCACGCTGCGCTTGACGGGCCTGCCGGCGAGCCCGGCGGACGCCGAGTACGAGGTCATCTGGAATTCCGAGTCGGTGACCGGCGATCTGGAAACCGGCGTCACGGTGGACTTCGCGCCGGCTCTGCGCAACGGCTTCATCGAGCTGGGCCGCATCGTCTTCACGTCGCACACCGCTGCCTGGCCGGCCAGCGACCAGGTCATCGCCGTTCCCACCGACGACACGGGCTACGCCGCCTCCTACGTCGACACGAAGGACGCTGTCTACGCGGCCTCCGGCGGCCAGTTCACGTTCAACTGCTCGGGCGACTGCGACTGCATGGCCGCGCCCTGCTTCTTCACGCCGCGGGCCATGGACTTCGGCGCCGTCACCAACGGCGAGGAAGTCATGCAGCAGTGCGACATCGCCAACATCGGCGACGGCGCGCTGTCCTTCGACCTGACGCCCGACCTGAGCTACTTCACGGTGTCGCCGGCCAGCTTCACGCTGGATCCCGGCGAGAGCCAGACCGTGGACATCACCTGGAGCGCTCCCTGGTCCGCCACCCACATCTTCGGCACGCAGGACTGCAGCATCGACCTGGGCAGCGGCTGCGGCTCCATCAGCTGCACGGTCGAGGCGACGTCGCTGCACCTGGAGAACGACTTCATCGGCATCTTCACGGAGACCGACGCGGCCTACTGCCACGCCGACCTGGTCCTCGAGCAGGCGGACACGCTTCACATCATGGCCACGGTGCCGACCTACGCGGGCGACGGCATTCTCGGCGCCGAGTTCATGATCCAGAACCTGCCTGCCGATCCGGGCCCGACCACCGGCGAGTACAGCTTCGAGTGGGAGGCGGACACGGTGACCGGCGACCCGGCCACGGGCATCAGCCTGCACTTCGACACGGTCCAGACGGGTCCGCTGGTCGAGCTGGGCCGCATGATCGTGACGCCGCATGACGCGGGCTGGGTCGGCACCGACCACCGCCTGGAGGTCGTGGAGACCGAGGGCGCGGGCGTGCTTCAGATCCTGGACCACCTCGACGCCTCCCACGACGTGCTCACGGGCGCCTATACCTTCAACTGCAGCGACGAGGAGCTCTGCCACTGCCACCCCTACTCGACGCCTGTCCTGCTCAGCTTCTTCGAGGCGGAGCCGGCCCCCGGCCGCGTGGACATGCGCTGGGAGGCCGTGGCCGACGGTGACGCGACCTTCCGTCTGGACGCCGTCCTGGCCGACCAGACCTGGACCGTCCCCTGGCGGCAGGACGCGCCGGGCCTGTTCTCGGCCAAGGACGCCTCCCTGGCGCTGGCCGGCGGCGGCCAGGTGAGCTACAGCCTCTCGGCCCGCGAGGGCCAGGGCGACTGGATGCTGCTGCGCGAGACCAGCGTGGCGGTGCCGGCGGCCCCGGTCCGGACGGGGCTGCTGCCCGGCTATCCCAATCCCTTCAACCCCTGCGTCACGCTGCGTTTCGTCTTGTCGAGCCCGCAGCCGGCGCGCCTGGAGGTCTTCGACGTGGCGGGGCGGAAGCTCATGGTCCTGGTTGACGACAACCTGGATCAGGGCCACCACGAGATCGTCTGGCGGGGTACGGACAACGCCGGGACCGAACTCGCCTCGGGCATCTACTTCGCGAAGCTGAGCGTACCGGGCGACACCCACTGGCAGAAGTTGGTGCTGGTCCGATAGCTGCTTTCCCGACTGGCGTTTCCATCGCGACGGGCTCGACACATGTCGAGCCCGTCGCCTTTTCTTTTACAATGATTACTTTCTATTTTAGCAATCCTACTTGCTATTAGTGTAACTCTGCTCGACACTCCCCGTAGGCGGCCTTGTCGGTTGGTATGGAGGCGGATGGCGTCTTCGCGGCGCCGACTCGCAACGCGGAGGCAGAGCGAAGATGTCATCCGCCTCCGCACGATGGAAACGAGGAGGTCTACGATGAGTGACGAGCAGAGGGAGATCCTCGGTCTGCTCGCCGAGGGCAGGATCGATGTGGCGGAGGCCGAGCGCCTGCTGGCCGCCCTGGCGGCCGGCGAGAAACGGCGCGAGGCCGGGGAGCGCGCCGCGGGGCGGCGCCAGGCGGGCGTCCAGGAGGCCCTGCATTCGGTTCGCGACACCCTGGCGGGCATCGGCCCCATGATGGGACGCATGGCCGGCGAGATCGCCACCGAGTTCCAGAAGGACCACACCTTCCCGGGCGAGAGCGAGGCCGGGGCCCTGCCCGAGATCGACGAGTTCGAGGACGGCCGCTTCGCCGTGGCCGCGGGCGAGCGTTTCTACATCCGCAACGACAAGGTGGACGGACCCGGCGGCGGCGACCTGGTCATCGCGGGCGTCCCCGGCGAGCACTGCGAGCTGGAGGCCGGCGAGGCGCGGAACCTGCGCGTGCTGCGCAGCTCGTCGGGGCCCGTCGTGCGCTGGTCCGGCGGCCCGTTGACCGTGCGGGTACCGGAGACGGCCGCCGAGGTCCTGGCCTACACGCTGGGCGGCGACGCCCGCGTGGGCGGCGTCAGCTGCCCCGTCCAGGTGAAGTCGATGGGCGGCGATCTGCTCTTGACCGATCTCGGCCGGCGCTTCCAGGCCAAGACCATGGGCGGCAACATCCGCATCAAGCTGGGCGCGGCGGGCTGCGAGGCCTCCGAGGCCCGGACCATGGGCGGCAACATCCGCATCGACGTGGGTCCGGCCGTTCCGCGCACCGAGGCGGAGGCCGCCACCATGGGCGGCTCCATCCTCGTCGAGGAGGCCGTAGGCGAGGTGGACAAGGGCAGCAGCCTCGGCAAGCAGAAGTGGACGGTCCACCTGGGCGGCGGCGAGCCCGCGGGCAGCCTGCGTCTGCGGACCATGGGCGGCAACATCGAGATCCGGAGGGCCCGTGATGACCATTAAACCATTGCCGCCGCGCTGCCCCTCCTGCGGCAGCGGCCTGCGCGTGGTGCGGCTCCAGTGCCCAGCCTGCGAGGCGGAGGTCAGCGGCGACTTCGATCTCTGCCCCGCTTGCCTGCTGGAGGGTGAGGTGCGTCGGGTCTTCGACCTGTTCCTGGCGGCGCGCGGAAACCTGCGTCAGGTGCAGCGCGAACTGGGCGTCTCCTACCCCACAGCGCGCCAGCGCGTGGAGGAGATGTTCCGCCAGCTGGAGAGCCGGCCGCGGCCGCCCGTCCCGGGCGAGGTGCTGTCGCGCCTGCGGTCCGGGGAGATCAGCGTGGACGAGGCGGAGCGGCTGCTCCGCGGCGACGCGGACTGATCCCGCCCCGGCCACGGAGTCAAAGGGGTGGCGGTTGCTTTCCCCTCGGCTCCATATAAAGTCACCTCGGAGAATGCCCCCTCTGCCCGCAGCA
>JAFGBK010000031.1 GCA_016933175.1 Candidatus Krumholzibacteriota bacterium
GAGGCCGTAGTCCTGGCTGTCGACCTGGAGGATGACGCCTACGTCGCGGTGGTCCACGTGGACCCGCAAGGCGCCGCGGCGCTGATCTACCCGCCGGACACGTCGCGAGTAGAGAGGCTCGTTGGCGGGCGCCGGCACCACCTACCGGATCCCGGCAGCGCCGGGCTGTGGATCCTCGACGGCGCCACCGGCACCGAGAGCTTCCTCGTGGCCACCGACCGCGAGACGGCGCCAGTGCTCGCCGAGATTCGCGATGCCATCGCCGCCTGCACCGACGGACTCGACCGGGCCGCATCGCTCGCTACCGCCCGGTCGTTGCTGGAGGAGACCTGGGACCAGGTCGAGCTCGTCGAATTCCTGCACGTGGATTGATTACTGGCCGATGACAACCGACTCTTCGGGCGCGCTGAGGGCGATGTGCCCGCGGTCGATCACGCCCGTCCAGGTCGTCGAGCTGCCCTTGATCCGGACCTTGCTGTAGGCAGGCACCTGCCCCAGGTCACCGATGCTGCCGTAGGGCTGGTCGTAGCTGCCCTGCTCCGGCCCGGTGTGATCGAAGTCGAACCAGATTCCGTCCACCTCACGGACCGGCCAGGTGATGGTGCCGGCATTCAGGACGGAGTCGATCGCGGCCTGGAGTTCCCGGACGTACATGAAGCCGCCGGCCGGTGGATCGACCGGAATCCGCGTGTTGAGCATGATGACGTAGTTGATGCCGGAGCCCGTCTGCCTGGCCAGGGCCTCGGTGCCGCGCAGCCGGCCGTCGTGGGCCATGTTGACGAGGGCGCCGTTGAGGGGCTTGCCGATCAGGTCGATATCGTTGTTCACGTCCTCGTTGACGTAGTAGGTGGCCAGGTAGTTCAGCAGGGGCACGACCGTTGTGATCATGCCGCCCTGGGCGACGCGTGCCTCGTGGTCCCAGGACCCATAGGGCAAGGGAACGTCGGCGCCGTCGGGAGCGAAGACGTTGGTGCCGAACAAGCCGTTATTGTTGTACCAGGGCTCCCGGGGATTCTGGTCCTCGGAGAAGGTGTGCCCGGGCTCGAAATCAGCGGTCGGGAACCACATGGACTCGTCCAGGACGTGCGTGCGCACGAACGTGCGCCAGTCGGTGCCGCTCTCCTGCTCGATGATCAATCCCAGGATCAGGTAGCCGACATTGGAATAGTGCCGCTCGGTGCCCGGCGTGAACTGCAGCTCCTGGGCCATGATCCATTCCACGGTCTCTCGCCGGGTCGGAACGCGGTAGGGATCGAAGCCCATGGCCGTGGCGATCACGACCTCCATCCGCGTGAGATCGGGAACGCCGGGGGCATCCCGGTTCCAGCCACCGCGGTGCCGGAGCAGGTGCTCCACGGTGATATCGGCGATTCGCTCGTCCCCCAGCTCGCCGCCCCAGGGTTCGTAGTCGAGGATGCCGCCATCGTCCATGTCGAGGTGGAAGACCAGCTGATCCAGATCGATCGCGCCCCAATCGATCAGCTTGCGCGTGGCCGCCGCGGTGACGGGCTTGGTCACGCTCGCCACGCGCATCATCGCGCTCTCGGGCAAGGGCACAGACAGGGCCTCGTCCTTGTAGCCGAAGGCCCGCTGATACACGATGTGCCCGTTGTTCATGAAGCCCAGGACGCCAGCTCTGATGTCGTTGTCGTCCATGTAGGTCTGCATGAGGCTGTCGACGTCGGCGAGTTCGGGGATGGGCATGCCCTGGACGGGGACCTGGGCGCGTGCGCCGTTGACCGTGAAACCGATCAGGGCCAGGGCCGCGAGCGCGTTGATCCGTGGAAGCGAGGTACTCATGGTCGATCTCCCATCAAGGGCGGTGAGCCTGCGGCCTGGCCGGCAGGCGGGCGTGGCTTCCTAGGGAAGACCGGAACGGGCCGGGAGGAAGTTGCAGCCAATTCGCAGGCCGCGGCTACAGCAGCGCCTTCATGAGCCACGTGGTGAAGGACGCTGGGCAAAGGATCGCGCGCGGCATCCACCTCCTGCCGCGGCGCGCTGGCGGCAGACACGGCCCGGGAATGTCGCAACAGTTTACGGCCGTGGGTGTGCGTGATATTATTGTAACATCATCACAGGCCTTCGTCTTGCCCGCGGGTGCCACATGGAGCAAACAGCGGGTCCAGTACCATGCCAGGGAGGTCGCCGGTATGCGAACCCAATCCCGCATCCTGACTCTCATCCTCGCCCTCGCACTCTTCACCATCGTCGCTCAGGCCACGGGGCCGCCGGACCGAACGACTGATCCGCGAGATGAATCTCCCTACCGCCTGAAGACCTCCGTCCTCTCCGCCGCCGGCGCCCCCGGCAGCAGCTCCGATCACAACACAAACGGCAGCCTCGGTCAGTCGACACCCATCGGCCTCGGCGCGGCCGGGGACGCCATCCTCCACGCGGGCTTCTGGAAGGCCCTCGCGCTGACGACGTGGCCGGTGGGCGTCGACGAGCCGGCTCCGGCGGTCAACGCGCTCTACCAGAACTATCCGAATCCCTTCAATCCGACCACGGAGATCCGCTTCAGCGTCGAGGCCGAGGGCCTCGTCCGCATCGAGCTGTTCGACGTCGGCGGCGAGCGGGTTCGCAGGCTCATGAGCGAGCGGAAGGCACCGGGGCAGCACGTCGTGGTCTGGGACGGTCGCGATGACGCCGGCCAGCGACTGGCCTCGGGAGTCTACTTGTATCGAATCGAGCAGGGATCATTCACCGCGACCAGGAAGCTGGTGATGATCAAGTAAGGGGGACGCGCAATGACGAGACGCAGAGCGATACCACTGATCAGCATGGTGCTCCTGCTGCTGGCTGCCAGCGCGGGCGCGGCAATTCCGCGGATGATCAACTACCAGGGCATCCTCACGGACGCCGACGGCTCGCCCTCGAGCGGCACCTTCGATCTCAGGTTCTCCATCTATCCCAGCGACTTCCCAGGCGATCTGCCCTGCTGGACGGAACTGCACGAGGACGTCGAGGTGAACGGAGGCCTGTTCAACGTGATCCTGGGCGGCCTGACTCCGATCCCCGCCGGCTTGTTCAATACCGGCGGCGACGATAGCGAGCGCTGGATCGGGATCAAGGTCGAGGGCGATCCCGAGATCACGCCCCGCATGCGCATCACGTCCGTGCCATGGGCCCTGAACGCGGACTACGCCGAGTACGCCGCGAGCGCCGGCGCCACCTCCGACGGGGACTGGACGGTGGACGGCGACGACATGCACTCCGCCGTCCCGGGCGACGTGGGCATCGGCACCGCGCCCCTGAAAGGGGAGCCGCCCGCGGGCGATTCGCCGGAAGCCGTGGCGAGGCAGGCCGAGAACGCCAAGCTGCAGGTCTGGAGCGCCACGCCGGACAACGACGGTGCTCTCCACGCCTATCACTACGCCGGCGACGATCTCGCCGACGGCCGGGCCGCGATCTGCGCCCATCGCGGGGGTGACGGCCTCAATCCGGGCCACGGATTCGGCTTCACGGAGAACAACAGCGCGGTCATGGGCTACGACGACTCCGAGGACGACTACGCCTTCGGTGTCGCCGGCTTCGTCCAGGAGCAGTGCACCTCCGGCAACCGCGGGGGCGTGCTGGGCTCCGATCTGGACGGCGCCAACTGGGCCGCCCTGGGCTACCTGGACGCGAGCTACGTGTGGTGGGGCATCTACACGCCGGACGACGCCTATCTGGGCGGCGACGTCTGGGTCGACGGCAACTCGACGTTCGAGGACGCCGTGACCCTGCTCGGCAGCCTCCAGATCCCTGACGGCGCGGCGCCCGGCCGCGTCCTGACCTCGGACGCCTTCGGCTTCGCCACGTGGCAGGCCGGCAGCGGCGGCAGCGACAGCGACTGGATCATCGTGGGCAGCGACATGTACGCCTCGGTGTCGGGCAACGTCGGCATCGGCGTGACGGCGCCCGCCCACAAGCTCGAGATCGAGACCGCCGCGGGGTATGCCATCTACGCCAAGACCTACGACGCCGGCAGTCCGACCATCCGCACGCGCAACTACGGCGTGGGCAGCTCGGCCGGGCTCAGCAGCGACGAGTACGCCGTCTACGGGCAGATGAGCCACGGCGTGGGCGTCAAGGGGCTCTCCGACAGCCTCGCCGTCTACGGCGAGAACTACAACGGCCGGTTCGGCTACCTGGGCGGCGGCTACGCCGTCTACGGCGAGAAGCCCGACGACAACTACGGCTACATCGGCGGCGCCCACGGCGTCTACGGGCAGGACATCGCC
>JAFGBK010000134.1 GCA_016933175.1 Candidatus Krumholzibacteriota bacterium
ATGTTGTCGTTGACGAGGGCGTTGACGTGGGTGTTGGAGAAGCCCGTCGTCGACCAGCTCGTCGTGCTGCCGTGGCCGCAGTAGTTGATGACGCTGCGGCCGTCGTTGACGGCCGTGGTGACCATGGCGGCGCTGGCGCCTGTGTTGGGGTAGATGCGGTCCACCGCGGTGTAGGTGAAGGCCAGCAGGTCGTCGCGGATGTTGTCGATGTGGACCCAGTCGGCCTCGCCGTCGTCGCCGATGCCGTCGCCCTGCTCCGAGCCGATGCCGACGCCCTCGTGGTACCAGTCGGCGCCGGGCTGGGGATCGCGCTCGTACTCGACGAACTTGGTCACCTGGTTCGCGACCTGGGTCGTTGTGGTGGCCGAGAGGCGGCCCACGAAGGCCTCGGGGTAGCTGTCCGTGCCCGCCAGCAGGCCGTAGGACGGGTCGCTGACGCCGCCGTTGTTGTAGTAGGGCACCTGCTGCGCGTCGCCGACCAGCAGGATGAAGGTGACGCCCGCGGTGTCGTACATGCTCTGGATGTAGCTCTTCACCTGCGTGCCCGTGCTGCCGATGGTCGACAGGTCCACCAGGGTCGTGGGCACGCCCATCTGGTTCTTCCAGTCCACCAGGGGCTGGACGGACGCGTGGAACGCGTCGTAGGTGATCACCAGCATGTTGCCCGCCTCGGGGATGCTGGCATAGCGCTCGCCGGCGCCGGCGGCGGCGTAGTTGAGATAGTGTTGCTCGTAGAGAGCCTCGAAGGCGGCGCTGCGCGCGGCCGGGCGGCGGTCCAGGACGTTGACCGCGCCCGTGCCGGCCGCCGCCACCTCGACGGTCAGGCCGGTGAGGACGCGCAGGGTGCGCGTGGCCGGATTGTAGCGGAAGGGATTGATCTCCACCACCACGCCGCGGGTGTCGCGCATGATGTAGGGCTCGCCCAGAGAGGCCACGCGGTCGGGATACCAGGCGTCCCGGCCGTAGAAGTCGTCGAAGGTGTAGGCGACGAGGTCCGGGTCGATGTTGCGCGTGAAGTTGCCCTTGGCGGGCGCCACGTCCACGCGCGGGAAGTCCCGGTACTCGGTCTCGAGGACGCGCAGCGCCATGCGCGCGTCATCGGGGATCAGCAGCGACTCGCGCAGGACGGGCAGGTCGGGCAGCCCCCGCTCCAGGCGGTGGGCCCGCCGCCCGAGGTCGAGGGTCGTCCAGGCGCGGCCCTGGATGGCCACCTCGTCCATGGTGAAGTGGTTCAGGTCCAGGCGCAGGACCGTGCGGTCCAGGTCGGACTCGAGAACCCGGAGCGTGAAGGGCGCGTCGCCCGGCGCCAGGTCCACCTGGCGGGCCGCCAGGGCGGGGCCGGCCAGAAGGAGCAGGATCAGAACGGACATCGGCAGTCGTTTCATGCTTTCCCCCGATGAATGTGTTCGGTATCGCCCAAGCATCCGTCGCGCGGAGGGGACCGCGGGCGGGTAGTCAGGTAGATTTTACCAGAAGCGAGGCGGCGCTGACAATGTCACATGGAGGCGTCAGGCGAGGCGATCCCCAAGGATGTCAAGAAGTTGCGCATGGCGCCGCGTCGCGGATCACGCGCGAGGGAAAGGACCGCTGGCTCCCGAACGAGCCGTGATCCGCGCGCGGAAGGCGCTCCTCACGCGGGCGCATCTCGCCAACGAGAAGGGGGCGATCCCCCTCCGAGCGAGCTTCGCAGCGCGAGCGCAGGAGGGGGATCGCCCCCGTTTGATTGTCGATCCGCGCCTACTTGAGGAGCAGCATGGAGCGCGTCAGGCGCTCGCCGCCGGCGTCCAGCCGGTAGAAGTAGACGCCCGACGGCAGGGCGCTGCCCGCCCCGTCGCGGCCGTCCCAGGTCACCTGGTTGCCGCCGGCCGGGAGCTGCTCGTCGAGGAGCACCCGCAGCAGCCGTCCGCCGGCGTCGAAGACGGCCAGGCGCGCGTGCCCGGCGGCGGGCAGTCCGAAGTGGATGGTCGTCTTCGGGTTGAAGGGATTGGGCCAGTTCTGGCCGAGGACCAGGGCCGCCGGGGTCTCGCTCACGTCAGTCGGGTCGACGACGATGATCAGGGTCACCGGCACGACGATCGTCTCCGGCGCGTTGCTCACGAAGTGCAGCTCGGCGTGGTAGGTGCCGGGGCGCGTGCCAGAGGCGTCGAAGGTCAGGATGAGGCCGTCCGTCTCGCCCTCGGGCACGGAGCCGGTCAGGCGGTTGAGGTCGAGCCAGCCGGGCTCGGTGGCCATGCCGCCGTCCATGTTGATCATCTCGACGGTGTAGTTGAGCACCGACCCCTCCTCGCCGTTGTTGGCGATGGTCAGGTTGCGCTGCAGGGTGTTGCCGATCAGCAGCAGCTCGCTGAAGGATGACGGATTGACATCACAGGTGGGAACGAGCGCCGTGCCCACCTCCACCGGCTCGACGACGGTGAGGCGGTTGAAGCCCGTGGCGGTCAGGGTGATCTGCGTGCCCGCGGGCGGCAGATCCCCCAGGAAAATGGTGGCCGTGCCGCCGGCGTCGGCGAAGGCCGAGCCGAGGAACTGGCCGTCATGGCTCAGGCCCACCAGGGCCCCGGGCGCCGTCTCGACGACGTAGCTCTCCTGGGACGGATCCACGAAGCCCTCGTGGCTGACGGCCAGGGCCGCCGGCGAGTCCGTGCGGACGCGCAGGCTGGGATCGCCGAAGACGGTCCAGTAGAGGTACTCGTCGTAGCCGCTGTAGCCGTAGTCGTCGATCATCTGGCAGGAGCCGTTGAAGCAGAGACCGCCGAAGGTGCGCTTCTCCTCGGCCACCAGCAGGTCCACGACCTCGTCCTGCGCGCTCATGGGCGGCGCCCAGGACTGGTTGACCGTCGAGGCGTACATGCCGACGGCGCCCGTGGGCTCGCCGTTGTGGCTGGCCCGCAGCCAGGCCTCGGCGAAGCAGGTCGTGCTGGCGAAGTTGCCGTTGACGCAGGCGACGCTGACGATGAAGGGCAGCATGTTGTCGTTGACGAGGGCGTTGACGTGGGTGTTGGAGAAGCCCGTCG
>JAFGBK010000135.1 GCA_016933175.1 Candidatus Krumholzibacteriota bacterium
CCTCCGTTGACATCGGCGCTGCAACCGCGGATGTCGATGTTCTCGAGGGTGCAGCCTTGGGCGTGGTAGAGGTGGACGCCGCCACCCCAGGATGTCGTGGTGCAGGCAACGAACCTGAGGTCGCGCAGCGTCGGCGACGCATTGACCACGCGGATGGCGCCGCCCGCAGCCGTGCCGGACTCGGCGCAGTGGCAGTTGCTGAAGGTGAAGCCCTGTATCAGGACGGTGGGGTAGGGATTGTCAATCACTATCAGCCCGCGGTAGTTACCCCCGCATTCGATCGTAGTGACGGAGCTGCCGCCGGCGCCGATCACGCGGAGGTTCTTGCCCTCCAGATCGAGATCATGATTGTGATAGCCGTCGTAGGTGCCCGGCGCCACGAGGACGGTGTCGCCGTTCCCTGCGGCGTCGATGGCGGACTGAATGGCGGCGTAGTCATCCGGCACGTGCCAGGTGATCGCGCCGGCGGGTCTGGCAACGAGCAGGGCGATAGACGCCGCGATCCCGAGCAGCCGCTTCCAGGAAAGGGATCCTCGATCCATGAGGCACCTCTATTTGAGCAGGGTCATCTTCCTCGTCAGTGTCTTGCCGCCGGCCTCCAGGCGGGACAGGTAGACGCCGCTCGCCTGGGGGCGGCCGGCGTCGTCGCGGCCGCGCCAGACCGCCGTGTGCCAGCCGGCGGGCAGGGGTTCCTCCGCCAGAAGGGTGGCCGTCAGGCGTCCCGCGACATCGTAGATCCGCAGGGTGACGGGTGCGGCCTCGGGCAGGCCGAAGCGGATCTCCGTGTCGGGATTGAAGGGGTTGGGGTAGTTGGCGTTCAGGGTCACCACCGCGGGCGCCATGCCGTCCGGCGCCGCCGTGGGGCTGCTGCACCCCTCGCCCAGGGCGCCGATGAGGACGCCGCAGTCGTTGTTGGCCGGCAGGCAGGGCGAGGCGTCGGACACGGTCAGGTCGCCGCCCGCCAGGTAGCAGAACTCGGGATTGGCGGCGATGTTGCCGTCCGCGCCCGCTGGATCCGTGGCGTAGCCACCGAAGTCGCCGCCCTCGTTGCCGAAGACGTCGCAGCAGGTCAGCGCCGGGTCGCAGTCCAGGTCGGTGCCATGGAAGCCGCCGCCGTCGTCGGCCTCGTTGAAGGCCACCAGGCAGGCGTCGAAGGTCGCCGTCGAGCCGTTGCGGAGCATCACGCCGCCGCCGCGCTGGCCGGCGCTGTTGGCGGCGATGGTCGTGTTGCTGACCGCGAGCGGCGCATTGACGGCGTAGATGCCGCCGCCATCGTTCAGGGCGTGGCCGTGGTGCAGGACGGAACCTGTGATGACGTGGCTGCCGTCCTCCAGGTAGATGCAGCCACCGTAGCCCTGCGACGAGCACTGCCGTATCGTGATGCTCTCCATCTGCGTCTGGGAGTAACGGCAGTAGACGGCACCGCCCAGGTAGGACGACTGGCAATTCTCCAGGACAAGATCAGTGAGCGTGGGCGAGGCGCTGTGGGCCATGATGGCGCCACCGAACCAGTTCAGGTAATCCACGTTGCCATTGCGGATGGTGAAGCCGCTGATGATCATGGTCGCCGTCTCGTCGCAGTGGACATGGAATCCCCGGCCGAGTTGCTGGCAGTCGATGATCGTCTCCTCGGGTCCGGCTTCGGACAGAACCGTCATGTCGAATCCCTTTGGATCGAGTTCGCGGTTGTCCGAACCGGTGTACGTGCCAGGCGCCACGAGGACCGTGTCCCCGTGGGAGGCCATGTCCATGGCGTCCTGTATGGCCGCGCAGTCGGCCGGCACGCGGTGCACGCGGACGCGCGTCGCCACGTAGTCCTCGCCCGTCATGTCGCCGGCGAGATCGACATAGGAACGCTGCTCCGGCGAGAAGGCGTAGCCGCGCCGGTCGGGCGCGAGCGTGCCGCTCCAGCCCGCGGGGAATTGCTGCGCGTAGGCGCCGTCCTCGTCCGTGCGGATGTCGTGCTGGTAGCCGGCCAGGCGCACGTCCGCCAGCGGCTCGCTGGCCTCGGTCATGATCACGCCCGCGATCAGGTGGACAGGATGGTTGCAGCCCACGCCCAGGGCGCCGATGTCCTCGGCGCAGGCGCCGCCCGCCGCGCAGGGCGACTGGGCGTGCAGGTGGAAGTCCCGCCCGGCGTAGTCGCAGAGCATCGGGTCGGCGGAGATGTTGCCGTTCACGCCCGTCTGGTCGTCCAGGTAGCCTCCGTAGTCCCGCTCGTCGTCGTCGAAGGTGCGGTTGGCGAATACGTCGCAGCAGGCGATGACGGGCGCCGCCGTCTCGCTGCGGCAGTAGATGCCGCCGCCCGCCGAGGCGTAGTTGTCGTAGACGAGGACGTGTTCCAGGATGGGCGCGGCGTCTTCGGTGCAGGCCAGGCCGCCGCCGCCCCAGGTGGCGTCGTTCCCGGCGAGGGTCACGTGGCGCAGCTCGGGCGCGCCCCATCTCACATTGATGCCAGCGCCGTCGCGATCGCATTCGCAGCCCGCGATGACGACGCGCTCCACGACGGCGAAGGAACCCTCCAGGCACACGGCGCCGCCGTAGTAGCCGGAGCAATCGTAGATGCGCAGGTCGCGCAGCGTGGGCGCTGAACCGTTGACGAATATGGCGCCGCCGCTGGAGGTCCCGCTGGTGGAGATGCCGAGGCCGTTGCGGATCGTGAAGCCTTCTATGATGGTTTCCGGTCCCTCGCCATCGGTGACGCCGAAGGCCCGACCGGCGTTCTCGCAATCGATGACGGTGGCCTCGGGCCCCGCCTCGCCGATGATGCTGACGGCCAGGCCGCCCGTGGAGAGGCCGCGGTTGTCGGGTCCCGTGTAGGTACCGGACGCGACGAGTATGGTGTCGCCGTCGACAACGGCGTCCAGGGCGCTTTGCAGGTCGGGATGGTCGCCGGGCACGCGGTGCAGTGTGCTGCGGGTGCCGGTGAAGTCCTGGCCGGTCTGGTCGGCCGAGAGGTCGGCGTAGTCCCGCGTCGGCGGGTCGAACACGTAGCCGGGCAGCTCCGGCTGCAGGGCGCCGGACCAGTGCTCGATCTTCCAGACCTCGTAATCGCCGTTCTCGTCGGTGAACAGGCGCGGCGTCTGGTCCACGAGTTCGACGCCGGCGAGGGGAGCGCCGCCGGGATCAGCGATCCGGCCGGCGATAACGAAGGCCTCGTTGTCGCAGCCGACCGCCAGGGCGCCGACAAGCAGGCCGCAGTCGTTGTTGTCCGGCGCGCAGGGGGAGCCCGCGCAGGGCGCCAGGGGCTCGTCGGGGTTGTAATCGCCGCAGTAGAGGGGATCGAGGGCGAAGTTGCCGTCCACGCCGATCCAGTCCTGCATCGTGCCGCCGAAGGGCCCGCCCGCGTTGCCGAAGACGCAGCAGCAGCCCAGCGTCGGCGAGGCCCCGGCCTCGGCGTGGATGCCCGGGCCGGCGCTGCTGAAGCCGACGATGCACTCGTTGAAGGTCGGCGCGGATCCCGCGAGGAGGTAGGCGGCCGCGCCGCAGCCATAGCCCGGATCGCCCCAGAAGTAGTCGCTGCCGTTGGCGTGGAAGGTCAGGTTCTCCAGCAGGGGAGAGGCATCGGCCATGGCCAGGCCGCCGCCCTGTTCGGCGTGGTTGTCCTCGAAGACGACGTGGCGCAGGATCGGGCTGCCGTCCTCGCAGTACATGCCGCCGCCGCGCCAGCTGTAGTTGCTGGTGAAACGCACGTTCTCCAGCACCGGGTCGGCGCCGCTGCAGTAGAAACCGCCGCCGTAGCTGTCGTAGAAGAGTTCGCAGAACGCGTAGTTGCCCTCGAACCGGCAATCGAGGAGCGTGGGCGAAGCCGGTCCCTCCACGTACATGCCGCCGCCGAAGGGGTAGACGTAGACGCTGTTTTCGATGAAGACCACCCGTACGAGGGTCGCGCTCGAATTATCGCAGCGGATGCCGCCGCCGGGGCTCCCGTAGTATTCACCCCAGTTGCCTCTGCAGTTGGAGATCCGCACGTCGATCAGCTCCGGCGCCCCGCCCGTCAGGCTGATGCCCGTCATATAACAGTGGTCGACGATCACGTCCTGTACGAGTGGCGAGCCTGATACGCAGCGGATGGCCCCGCCCGGTTGGCAGTAGGAATGCGGGGTATTGCAGTCCCGGAAGACGAGGTCGACGAGACTGGGCGAGGCGGCCTCGATGAGCATGCCGCCGCCGCCAGGAGCAACGCCGCCGGCGGCGCCGTTGCGGATGGTGAATCCGCGCACCACCGCCAGGCGCGTCTCGCCGTTGTGGAAGTGGAAGCCGCGGGCGCTTCCCTCGGCGTCGATGATCGTCTCCTCGGGGCCACCCTCGCCGATGAGCACGATGTCCTCGCCATTGAAGTCCAGGTTCCGGTTGCCCTCGCCCGTGTAGGTCCCCGGCGCGACGAAAATGGTGTCCCCGCTCAGGGCGGCGTCGATGGCGTCCTGGATGGCGGCGTACTCCGCCGGCACGTGGTGGACGATCTGGTGGAAGCCCACGTAGTCCTGGCCCGGCAGGTCGGACTGGACGTCCGCGTAGCTGCGCTTGGGCGGCGCGAAGGTGTAGCCCCGGTGCACCGGTTCCAGCGTGCCGCTCCAGCCGGCGGTGACGCGCAGCGTGTAGGCGCCGTCGCCGGCCGTGAAGACCGGGTAGTCCGCGCCCTGGATCTCCACGCCGCTCACCGGCATGCCGGCCTCGTGCAGGATCGTCCCGCTGATGTCGAAGCGCGGATCGTCGCAGCCGCGGCCGAGGGCGCCCATCTGGACGCCGCAGTCGTTGTTGGTCGGCAGACAGGGCGACTCCACGTGCAGGCTCAGATCGCCCGCCCCGTAGTCGCAGAAGAGGGGATGCGCCGAGATGTTGCCGGCGAGGCCCGTCTGGTCGGGCAGGGCGCCGGTGTAGTCGTCGCCGTTGCTCCAGAAATCGCAGCAGGCCACCGACGTCACGGTCGTCCCCTCGTGCACGTACAGGCCGGTGCCCGTGTTCAGGGCGACGAGGCTCGCCTGCAGATCGATGATGCCGCCGACGATGGCGATGCCGTCGCCGTCGTCGCCGGAGTCGTTGCCCGCCGCCGTCAGGTGCGCGACGGTGGCGTCGGCGTCGAGGCAGTAGAGGCCGCCGCCCCGGGCGGTGGCCTGGTTGCCGGCGACGACCACGGTGTCCAGGGAGACCGAGGATTCCCAGACGGAGATGCCGCCTCCGTGCCCCACGGCGGCGCAGCCGCGGACGTCGATTCCCTCCAGGATGCTGCCCGAGGCGTGGTAGAGGTGGATGCCGCCGCCCCAGGACGTGGACGAGCAGTCGGCGATCACCAGATCGCGCAGTGTCGGCGAGGCTTCGACCACGCGGATGGCGCCGCCGGCGGCGGTGCTGGGCGTGACGCCGATTCCGTTCCGGATCGTGAAGCCCTGGATCAGCGTGAAGGGGTAGGGGTTGGCGTCCACCGTGAACGCGCGGCTGGCGTCCTGACAGTCGATGATCGTGGCCGCGCTGCCGACCTCGCCGATCACGCGAAGGTCCTTGCCCAGCAGGTCGAGGTTGCGGTTGCCATTCCCAATGTAGGTGCCCGGCGCTACGAGCACGGTGTCGCCGTTGTCGGCGGCGTCCAGGGCGGGCTGGATGGTGGGGAAGTCGTCCGGCACGTGCCAGGTGGCTGCGCCGGCGGGCCCGGCGGCGGCCGCCAGTATCAGGCAGAGGAATGCACACGTCGTGGCCCGCGCTCGGGCCGGGCTTGTGTTCATGAGGCGCCTCCCGTCGCGGAATCCATACGTAGTGATTCTAGCAGCCTCTGCTGCCTGTATCAATGTATTCCGATGCAAGCAATGCCTTTGCGTGAGCGCGCATGGACAGACAAATCCATGTGACACTTGCTGCCGTCGCGGCACAGGTCGATCCTCGTGGCGGCGTGGCACCGCGCACGCGGTTCGATGCGTTCTTCGGAGCGCTCGGCGTTGCGATAAACAGAAAGACGGACACGGGCTGGGCCCGTGTCCGTCTCGGAATCCCGATTACGACGTGGTCACTTGAGCAGCAGCATCTTCTTCGCGGAGCGGAAGCCGGCCGCCTCGATTCGGTAGCAGTACACGCCCGAGGGCGCCGGCTCCCCGTTCTCAATGCGGCCGTCCCAGACCACCTCGTGCCGGCCCGGCGCCAGGCCGCGCAGTTCGAGCCGCCGCAGCAGGCGGCCCTGCACGTCGTGGATGCACAGCGTCGCGGCGATGCGATCGACACCGGTGTCGGGGATCGTGAAGGCGATCCGCGTCGCCGGGTTGAAGGGATTGGGCGCATTCTGGTGCAGCTCGAACCCGGCGGGCGTGGTCTCGGCGACGGGCGTGCTGCCCGGGTGCATGCGCAGATCGGCCTCCTGCCAGCCGTTCCAGGGACGCGTGAACCAGCGGCTGTGCTGCGCGAAGGGCGAGTCCGCCGGATCGTACAGGAATCGAGCGCGCCAGTGATAGACCTGTCCGGAGACCAGGCCCGACACAAGCTCGCTGATGGTGGCGCCATCCGTGCCGGTGTCGGTCCAGTCGGCGCTCCGCTCCAGTCCGGTGCCGTCGAGCAGCGCGCCGAGCTCCTTGACCTCCCATTCCAGCTTGACCCGCTCGCGGCCGAAGGGCGACCGGGAGGTGGCCCCGATCCGGAAGCTGGTCTCGCTGTCGCTCAGGCCGAGCCGATCGATGTGCGCGCTATTGTCCGCGCGGCGCTGCCGGGGGTGGATCGACTTGCCGCGGCCGTCGTTGCCATAGTAGACCGATGCGCGCCCCTGGTTCACCACCACGTCGGCGTAGCCCTCCTCGCCGACGATCACCTCGGCGTAGCCGTCGCCGTTGACGTCGCCGGCGCCGGCCACCGCCGCGCCGAAGTTGGAGTCGGCGTTGTGGCCCCAGTCGAACCAGGTGGAGATGGGGATGGTCGCACTGCCCAGGTAGACGTAGGCCAGGCCCTGGTAGGCCTCCCAGGAGGTCCAGTGCGGCGCTCCGGCGATCAGGTCGGCGTAGCCGTCGCCGTTGACGTCGCCGGCGCAGTCGAGCGCGGAACCCAGGCGGGCCCCGCCGAAGCCGCCGTTGGACCACCAGTCGCTGTTGGTGGACGTGCCGTCCGCTCCGAGCCCGTACGGCCCTCCGTACCACATGAACACGACGCCCTCGTAGGGATCGAACACGGAATAGCCGGGAGCGCCGACGGCCACGTCGGCGCAGCCGTCGCCGTTGAAGTCCGCGGCCGCGACCGCGCTGCCGAAGTCCGCGTCGGCGAAGTTCACCTCGCCGGTCCAGTGGGCGCTCGCGGGCGTCCCCGCGCCGCCCAGTCCGGCGGACGAGCCCCGCCAGACGCAGACCAGGCCCTCGGAGCTCGAGCCGCCGCTGTACTCGGGCGCGCCGGCGATCACGTCGGAGAAGCCGTCGGCGTCGATGTCGCCCGCCGCCACGGCGGCGCCGAGGGCGGCCTGCATCGCGTCGCCCCGGGCCGTCCAGTCCGCGTTGGCGACGACGCCTTCGGGACCCAGCCCCATCGGCGAGCCGTGCCAGACGCAGACCAGGCCCTGGTTGGTCAGGCCGTCGTCCCAGCCCCGGGCGCCGACGATGACGTCGGCGTAGCCGTCGCCGTTGACGTCGCCCGCCGACGCCACCGCGCAGCCCAGGAAGACCTGGTTGCCGTCGCCCGTGGCGATCCAGTCCGGAGACGCGCCCGGGCCGGTGTCCGATCCGTGGTAGACGTAAACGCGCCCGGCGTCGGCGTAGGTGCCGGTGTCGTGGCCGAGGGCGCCGACGATGATGTCGGTGTAGCCGTCGCCGTTGACGTCGCCCGCCGACGCCACCGAGTAGCCGAGGAAGTCGTTGCTGTTCTCGCCCTCCGCGGACCAGCGCGGCGTATCGCTGAGTCCGGTGCGTGTGCCGCAGTAGAGCCAGACGCCGCCGTTGTCCACGCCGCAGCCCGACGTGTAATGGTGCGCGCCGACGAGGACGTCCGCGTAGCCGTCGCCATCGACGTCGCCGGCGCAGGCCACGCTGTGGCCGTAGTGCTCGTCGGCGAGGAGGCCGGATCCCGTCTGCTCCCAGCCCGTCGACTCGGCGGGGCCGGACGGCGATCCCAGGTAGAGGAAGATGCGGCCTTCGCGGGGCTGCCCGGCCACGTAGCCCGGCGCGCCGACGAGCAGGTCGGCGTAGCCGTCGCCGTTGACGTCACCGCCGGCGGCGACGCAGATGCCGTAGGCGGCGTGGTCCTGGCCGCCGGAGGCGCTCCAGCCGGGGGACGCGTCGAGGCCGCCGTGGCCGCCGAAGTAGACCCGCGCCCAGCCCTCGGTGCTGTAGGTCTGATCCCACTCGCAGAAGTACGCACCGCCGACGACCACGTCGGCGTGGCCGTCGCCGTCGATGTCGCCCGCCGTGGAGACCGAGCAGCCCAGGCGCATGTCGGCCTGGTCACCGGTCACGGTCCAGTCCGGCGAGGCGCTGGGTCCGGCGGGGGAGCCGTGGAAGACCAGGGCCATGCCCTCGTCGCCGCCCGCGCCGTCGTAGCCGGGCGCGCCGATGACGACGTCGGCGTAGCCGTCCCCGTTGACGTCGCCGGCGGTGGCCGCGGAGGCGCCGAAGTGCCGGTCGGCCACGTCGCTCTCGTAGCGCCAGTCGGCGTTGTCCACCGTGCCGTCGTCGCCGACGCCGCCGATAGGCCCGAACCAGATGAAGGCGCCGCCTTCCTGGGTCTCGCCGTTCGAGAAATTCTCGCTCGCCGCGAGGATGTCCCCGTAGCCGTCGCCGTCCACGTCGCCGGCCGCGGCGATCGCGACGGGATTGGTCTCGATGTCCGCCAGCCAGGTGCAGTTCCAGGGCGAGCCGGTGTCGCCCATCCCGGAGCTGCTTCCGTACCAGAGGTAGACGCGCCCCGACGTGGCACCGGTGGTCGCCATGATGGCGGAACGGCCGACGGCGTTGGGATCTCCGGCCGTGGCGACCATCTTGCCCAGCCCGATGGCGCTGTAGTCGCCCTTGGCGTACCAGGACAGCGTCGAGCTCAGGCCGGACGCGGAGCCGTAGTAGAGGAAGACCGCGCCCTCGTTGGCGTAGTCCTCGTCGTAGCCGGGCACTCCCACCAGGACGTCGGCGTAGCCGTCTCCGTTCACGTCGCCGGCGGTGGCCACGGAGTGGCCGAGCTCGTAGCCGGCGTTATCGCCCTCCTGCGACCAGCCGAGGTAGA
This sequence comes from Candidatus Krumholzibacteriota bacterium, assembly GCA_016933175.1. GTDB lineage: Bacteria > Krumholzibacteriota > Krumholzibacteriia > JACNKJ01 > JACNKJ01 > JAFGBK01. The sequence continues at coordinate 9,172 of JAFGBK010000135.1, forward strand.
CGGGCCCCGAGGCGGAGCCGCGGTAGAAGCGGGCGAGTCCTGCATCCACCGCGCCGCCGTCGTAGAGGTAGGCGCCGACGATGATGTCGCTATAGCCGTCGCCGTTGACGTCGCCGGCCGAGGCGACGGAGAAGCCGAAGGCCGCGTAGTCGCTGTTGCTCTCGGCCGTCCAGGCGGGGCTGGTGGCCAGGGGGTCGACGACCACGGGGTAGCGCGCATCGCGGTCGTCCACCAGCAGCGTGAGCGTGGAGCCGACCAGCTCGTAGCGGCATGACAGCTCGCGGCCCGTCGCGTCGCGGGCCGACAGCTCGGCGTAGCGCAGCGCCACGATCCCGTCGGCGGTCGTGAACTCGACGGCCTGCCCGGCGTCGCACGGCGTGCCATCCAGGTCGCCGACGATCCGCATCGCGATGCGCAGCTCGCCGCGGGGGGCGTCGTCTCCCGGCGGCGCCGTCAGCGTGAAGCCCTGCTCGAGACCGCGTTCGTCGTTGAGGTACCACTCCACCAGGTCGCCGCGGCGATACTCCATGAGGTTGTCGTCGTACACCAGCTCCGCGGGCGCCGGCTCCCGCATCCGCCCCGGATGGCCGTACGCCGCCAGCTCCAGGCCCCACTGCCAGGAACCGGCGTCCGCCCGGCGCGGCGTGACGCGGACGCCCGCGGGCGTGAAGTAGCTGCGAAGATTCTGGGCTCGGTTGGGCGCCTGGAAGGCCGCCGGCAGATCGGAGGGCAGGGTGGGCTCCTGCCAGGAGATCCGGTACTCGCTGCGGCGGATGTCCTCCTTGACCGACTGCCACCAGTCGGCGGAGGCGCCTTCGGGCGGCGCCATGGATGGCGACATCGTGCCGCCACACGAGCGATCCTGATCGGCGAAGCTCGCCGGTGCGCTGGCAAGGATCAAACCGATGCAGATCAGAGGAAATCCTCTCGCCTTCATGACACTCCCCTTTCTGTCGCGGCCCGGGACGGGGCCGGGATCAACGTGGGCGCGGCGACATCACGGTTTCAGAGTTGGGAGAGAGATAGGTAGGGTTCGTCACATCTTCGGCCCAGCCACTCCGATCGCTGATGCGAGATGGTCCTACGCCGAGCGGCGACGGGATTCTCGCTCACTGCCATGTCCAAGCTTGGAGCAACACCTCCGACGAGACGCAAGAGTATACGGTATGGAGAAATCGGAGTCAATGAGATCGGAATGACATGCAGAATAGAGAAATTCCGCGTCGCTGAGTGACCGTGGGCCACCACCGAGTGATGATCCAGATGGGCCGGATTCGATCACGCCGCGGAGGCGGCGATCAAGACGTCGGCGAAGCCTTCCCCGATGGGCCCGGCGCGCCTCTGGCGTAATCGCTCGAGCTCGCGCCAGACGGCTTCCGCGTCTGGCTCGGCCGCGCCTCGGGAACCGCGGCCCTACTTGAGCAGCGTCATCTTCCGCGTCAGCACCTGATCACCGGCCTCGAGCCGGTACAGGTAGACGCCACTGGGCAGCAGGCGGCCAGCGTCGTCGCGGCCCTGCCAGGTCCGCTCGTGGCGCCCCGCCGGCAGGACGCCGTCCACGAGCACCGCCACGCGCCGCCCCGCGCAGGTGATGACCTCCAGTCGCGTCGGTCCCGGCGCCGGCAGTTCAAAGACGATGCGGGTCCCGGGATTGAAGGGGTTCGGCGCGTTGACGAGCAGGGCCAGCGCCGCGGGCGCGCTCTGGCCGGGCGCTGCCGTCAGCACCTCCGCCGCGGCCGCTGCCGACGCCTCGCCCTCGTTGCCGTGCACGTCGCAGCCCGCCACGCAGTAGTACCAGACTCCCGCGCCGGGCGCCTCGTCCAGGTAGCCGGTGCCGGCGGCCTCGCCGAGGAAGCTGTCCGCGTTCGGCAGGAAGCCCGGAGCGTCGCCGCGATAGACGCGGTAGTGGCTCAGGTCCTCGTCGTGCCAGCCGCTGGGTTCCCACACGAGCGCCACGTCGGACCCGCCCGCCACCGCCGTCAGGTTCAGGGGCGCGCCGGGCGCCAGGTTGTCCACGGAGTAGCCCGTCACCACCTGCGACTCCCAGAAGACATGATCGCCGCCGTGGGCGAGCACCTTGTAGTCGGTGAAGATGATCCCGTCCGCCGTCGAGTCGCCGTAGCTGGGCGCGTCGAAGCTGTAGAGCTCCTGGCAGGCGGCGGGGGTCTCGCCGGCCCAGCACCAGCCGCCCGCGCGCAGGGCGCGCAGGACGGAGACGGGAAGCGCCGCGGCGGCGGCTGCGTCCGGAACGGCGGCCGGCGGCCCGGCTGCCGCGTCCGCACCGTGCGGCCCGTCGCCCAGGCGCTTCCAGATGCTGTAGGCGTCCACCACGGGATCGCTCCACGTGTCGAGATAGCTTGCCGTCCAGTCAACCATGATCACGCCGCCCTGGTCCTGCGGGAAGTCGGTGGCCGCGGTGATCCACGGCGCGGGATCGCCCGGGTGGCCGAAGCGGTCCACACGCTGCATGTAGATGTCGCTTTGCCCCTCGCCCTTGCGGTCGTCGCCCCAGAAGCAGACGGCGCCGCTGCCGTCCGTGGCGGCCAGCGTCAGGCACTGCTGGTTGCCCGCGGCGAGCGTGACGGGCACCCCCTCCATGGCCCAGAGCCGCTCGCCCTCGCCCGAGAGCTTCTGCCCGTAGATGTCGATGATGGCGTACTCTGGCCGCCGGAAGCGGGCGCTGCACCAGGTCAGAACGGCGTCGTCGTCGGGGGTCGCGATCATGTCCAGGCCGAAGAAGCCCTGGCTCTCGTCGAAGGGCGCGACCTGGATGCCGCCCGCGGCCCAGCAGGCGGCGCCGCTGCCGCGGACGCGCTGGGCGTGGACCTCCAGGTTGGTGCTTCGCCCGGCGGGATGCTGGGTCCAGGCGAAGTAGGCGCCGCCGGCGCCGTCGGACGCCAGGACATGGTAGGACGGCGACGTCTGCTCGCCACTGACCAGGACGCCGCCATACGGGCTCCAGAGCGGCGCGCCGTCGGGCCCGATCCGCTGGGCTACGACGCGCCAGATCCCCGAGTCGAAATCCTCCCAGGCGAAGACGGCGCCGCCGGATCCGTCACGGATGCAGGCGGGCTTGCTCTGGCTCGACGGCCAGGTGCACAGGGGCAGGCCGCCGGCATCGCCCCACAGGCGCACGCCGCTGCCGTCGAGCCGCTGCACGTAGAGGTCGTAGACGTAGGATTCGCCCGCCCGCTGGTCCTGCCAGCCGATGATGGCGCCGCCAGCGCCGGCGGACACCATGCGGGGCTCGTCCTGGTTCTCCTCCCAGGCGCAGACGGCCACGCCGTCCGGCGCCCAGAGCGGCTCGCCGCCGGCGTCCAGGCGCTGGGCGTAGATGTCCTGCCAGTAGCCGGCGGGCTCGTTGCGGCCATCGGTCCAGCAGACGATAGCGCCGCCGGCGCCGTCGGTCACGACCTGCGGCTGGTTGCTGAAGTGGCTCTGATCCTCGACCAGGATGACGCCGTCGCCCCAGAGCATCTGCCCGTCCGCGCCGACGTGCTGGGCCATGACGGCGTAGCAGGTCGTGGTCGGGCAGTCGGCCCAGGCGCAGAAGCAGCCGCCCTCGCCGTCAGGTGTCACCACGTAGCTGTTGGTGCTGTGCACGGCGGCGTGGACGAGCGCGCCGCCGGACGTCCACAGGGCCTCGCCCCGGGCGTCGAAGCGCTGCGCGTAGAGATCGTTGACGCCGGCGCGGCGGTCGCGCCAGGCGACGATGGTGCCGCCCTGCCCGTCGGAGACGGCGATCGGTTCCAGCTGGTCCTGCCCCGCGACGCAGACCGCGTCGTTCTGCGTCGGATCGTGGGACCAGTCAGCGCGGGCGGGATGAAGCGCCGCTCCGAGCAGCAGCGCCGCCGCGAACGCGGAAGCAGCAAGACGGCCAGGCATGCCAACCTCCCATTTGTCGATGCCCTCGTATCCTACGTTGCGCTCGCGGGGCGCCCGCGGATCGATCCGGTCGTGGGGGAAGCGCGGCCTCCCGGGAGCAATAACTACTCTAGCACCGTTTGGCGGATTGGCGACTCGCCGGGCCGGTTTTTCGGCGGCGCGTCGCACCGATACGCTGCTTGACACGGGATGGAATCGGCGCGAGCCTGATGGCGCGGGGCGTTACGGCGCATCGGCAGCGCCTTTCACGCGCGGCGAAGGGATGGACATGAAACATACCATCGGCTGGACGCTCGTCCTGGCGCTGATCCTGGCCGCCGCCCCGGCGGACGCGGCCGTACGCAACGTCATCGTCATGATCTCCGACGGCTGGGGCCAGTCCCAGCTCGACGCCACCGCCTACTGGCACGGCGAGCGCCAGCCCTACGAGTCGGGCGCGCCCTGGCACCGGCTGGGCATGACCACCTACATGCGCCAGGAGGGCTGGGAGCACCCGCCTTACGGCGGCAACGGCTTCGCTGGCATCCACGGCTACGATCCCGCCCAAGCCTGGAGCGACTGGGAATACCAGCAGAACCACGTCACGGACTCGGCCGCCGCCGCCACGGCGATGTCCACCGGCGTCAAGACCTACCAGGGCGCCATCGGCTACGGCGTTGGGGACGGCACGGACGGCGGCCGCGAGCGCCTTCGCCACGTCAGCGAGGCCGCCGAGTCCCTGGGGCTCGCCACGGGCGTCGTCACCAGCGTCATGCTCAGCCACGGCACGCCCGCCGGTTTCTGCGCCCACAATATCCAGCGCGAGAACTTTGCCGCCATCGCCCGCGAGATGATCTACGACTGCGGTCTCGAGGTCGTCATGGGCGCCGGCCATCCCAACTACGACCGCAACGGCGGCTGGGCGCCGGGCGACTCGACCCGGGCGGGCTACTGGGCGTTCGTGGGCGGCCTGGAGACATGGCTGGATCTCGAGGCCGGCACCGCTGGCGGCGAGACGCCCTGGACCCTCATCGACGATCTCGCCGGCTTCAAGAGGCTGGCCACGGGCGGCGACGTCCCCGCGCGCGTCTTCGGCGTGGCGCCGGTGCGCCACACCCTCCAGTGGGAGCGCGACGGCCTGACGACCTACAACGATCCGGAACCGCCCTACGCGACGCCCCGCATCGAGACCGTGCCGACCCTGGCCCTCATGACGCGCGGCGCCTTGAAGGTGCTCGAGCGCGACACGGACGGCTTCTTCCTGATGGTGGAGGGCGGGGCCGTGGACTGGGCCGGCCACGGCCGGACCCTGGGCCGCCTCATCGAGGAGCAGGACGGCTTCAACGCCGCCTTCGACGCGGTCGTGGAGTGGGTGGAGGCCGAGAGCGGCTGGGACGAGACCCTGGTGATCGTGACCGGCGACCACGAGTGCGGCTTCCTGTGGGGACCCGGCGTCGATCCGGGCGACGCGGGAACCTGGTTCGCGCCCATCGTGGACAACGGTCGGGGCCGAATGCCCGGCTTCCGCTTCTACTCCGAGCCGAACGGCCCCGACGAGGACGCCGGTCACAGCAACGAGGTCATTCCCTTCTTCTGCCGGGGCTACGGCAGCGAGCGGCTGCTGGCCGCCGCCGATGAAACGGACCCGGTCATGGGACCCTACCTGGACAACACGGAGCTGGCGCTCGCCATCTTCGCCCTCTACGACGAGCTGGCCGGCGAGCGGCGCGAGGCCGAGTCGCTGCAGGAATCGGGTCCGCAGCGGTAAACGGACGCGAGCCGCTCCGCGTCCATTCTCGCGACACCCCCGAACGGCACAGCAAGTCACCAGCAAAGGAGCGGCCATGAGCGCACGCTGGTTCCTCGTATCCCTGGTCATCTCGATCCTGGCGGGCGGCGCCGCCCGCGCGGCCCAGCCGACTGCCGCTGAATCCGGAGCGGCCGGCGACGCGGCGATCGCCGTCGCGGCCAACGCGGCCTTCGCCTGCGACCTCTTCCAGCGCTTCGCCGGCGAGCCCGGCAACCTGGTCCTCGCGCCGTACAGCCTCTCGTCGGCCCTGGCCATGACCTGGGCGGGCGCGCGCGGCGTCACCGAGCGCGAGATGGCGGCCGTCCTGCGCTTTCCGGCCGACCAGCGCGCGCTGCACGACGCCCAGGCCGCCCTGCGCGCCTCCCTGGAACGCGGCGGCGCGGCGGAGCTGCGCATCGCCAACCGGCTCTGGGGACAGGCGGGGCTCGGTTTCCTGCCCGCCTTCCTGACCACCTGCCGCGAGCGATACGGCGCCGGCCTCGAGGCGCTGGACTTTGCGGCCGACCCCGAGGCGGCGCGCCGCGCCATCAACGCGTGGATCGCGAGCCGGACGGACCGGCGCATCGAGGAGCTGCTCCTGCCCGCCGACATCACGATCGACACGCAGCTCGTGCTCACCAACGCCCTGTTCTTCAGGGAGCGCTGGGCGCGGCCCTTCGACGCCGAGGCGACATGCGCGCTGCCGTTCCATCTGGCGGACGGCGAGGAGGCGGCCGTGGTCACCATGTTGGGTCAAGGTCGCTTCGCCTTCGCCCGCCTGGATGATCTCGACTTGCTCCAGCTGCCCTACGCGGGCGGGAGGATGGCCTGCGTCCTGCTCCTGCCGCGGGAAGGTGCTGGCCTGCCCGGCCTGGAGGCTCGCCTCGCGCCGGCTGCCCTCGATGCCTGGCTGGCGGCGCTGAGCATGGAGGATGTCACCGTGGCCCTGCCCCGCTTCTCCCTAGCCTCGCGCTTCGATCTGGGTCGCGTCCTCGCGGCCATGGGCATGGCGACAGCCTTCGGCCGCGGCGCCGACTTCTCGGGGATGACCGGCCGCCACGACCTGGTCCTGGACAGGGTCATCCACGAGGTGCGCCTCGCGGTGGACGAGGAGGGCACCGAGGGGGCCGCGGCGACGGCCGTGGCGCTGAAGCGGGGCCGGACGATCTTCCGCGCGGACCGCCCCTTCCTCTTCCTGGTGCGCGATCTGGAGACCGGCGCCATCCTCTTCCTGGGCCGCGTCGCGGATCCCCGCGCTTCCTAGGCGGGGCGGGCGCGGTTCGCCCGGCCCGCCGCCGGGCCGTCGCCCCGTGGCGACGGCGTGATCCGCGCCGCATCGCGGATGGACGCGCCCGCCCGGACGCTGGTATAATGATGAGTCAACCGTCGGCCTGTGCCGGTTGGCTCATTTGTTTGGGATGGAGACGGCCGCCATGGCGGAGTGCTCGGGACGCACGACAGCTCAGGATTTCCACGCATTCGTCCCCGCGCCGGACGCACGCTCGGGCGTCCGCCCTCTTCTCCCTCCGGCATTCGTCATTCAAGATGCGATTCTATTCGACCGCCCTCGGCACCCCGGGGGAGCCCCATCCCATCACCTCTCTGGGAGGAAAGCATGTCCAGGATACTCGGGCTGAGCATCCTTCTGCTCGTCTGCTCTCTCGCCATGGCCGCTGAGGCCGGGGCCGAGGTTGAGCGGCTCGTTCTCGATCCCTCGGCGGCCGGCGCGGATCCCGCGGTGCGGGTCCTGGCCGAGCGCGGCGGGACCCTCGTCCTCGAGCTGAC
>JAFGBK010000136.1 GCA_016933175.1 Candidatus Krumholzibacteriota bacterium
ATCCAGTTCTCGCAGACCTGCCTGGCTTCGGATTCGGTGGCCAGCTCGGCCCGCGCCGTGGACGCGACTGCCGACGCGAGCAGAAGCATTGCAAGGTTGATAAGCAGTCTGACGGATCTCATCACTTCCTCCCGGTGCGTACTGTGAGCGAGACGGCCCGATCGCCGCGATTTCAGCTTGGACGAGGCCCCTATGCCCGGCAAGCGAAAGGAAGGGAAACGAAGTGAAACCCTGACGAGGCAGGGGATTGCGCGGCCTGCTCGGCGCGGTTCACCGCGCCGGGGGCTCTATTGACACCGCCCAGCCGATCCCGCAGACTATTCGAATCCGCAGTCGGCATCTGCTTACCACACAACCCGGTCATCGCGATGAGGGACCAGGAACGGATCGGCAACGGGAACGGCGCGGTCACCAACGACGCTGTCGACAAGCATATCGAGGTTCCCGACGCCTTTCCCGGTTCATGGAGGCGGCCAAGCTCCATCCGGCCGAGCTGGCGAAGCGGGCCGGCGTCCACCGGCGAACCGTAAGCGACATCTTACGCGGCAAGCGTCCCCGCATCAGCCACTACACCCTGATGGGTCTGGCCCGAGCCCTCGACCGCGACGTGGACGAGCTCCTCGGCCGGCAGCCGAAGATCGTGACGCTGCCGCAGGCGGAAGCGCCGCGCCGGGAGGCCGGCGCGCGGCGCCTTCCGAGGCTCCTGTTCGGGTCGGTGGCCTTGCTCCTGCTGTTGGTCGTCGCGAGCCTCGCCCTGCTGCGCTTCGGCGTGTTCACCCTGCACTACGATTCAGAGGGCAAGCGCGCCAGCGTCGCCGGGCCGATCTTCGGCCTGCCGCGCTGGGAGTCAGATGCCGGAGAGCGGGTCATCGAGGTCGCCCTGGGACCCTGGCGCGAGTGGGCGGGGCGGAGGATCGTTCTCGTCGGCGGACCGGTCGACGAGAGCCGATTCGATCTCCAGGCGGTCAGGATCCTGACCGGCAAGACACTCTGGACGAGGAACATCACGCAGGAGGAGATGACGCGCGTCTTCGGCGAGGGCGCCGATGACGAGGGCCGCGCCGTCGCCAAGAGCTTCTGCTTCGCCGATCTGACCGGAAAAGGGGAGCCGGAGCTGGTAGCCGGCTTCACGCACTCCATCTACTCCCCCGCCATGATCCGCCGCTTCGACCGCGACGGCTCGCTGGGGGGAGGCTATGGACTGCCCGGCCACTACGACCGCCTGCTCGTCGCCGACCTGGAGGGCGACGGCCAGGACGAGATCATCGTCGCGGGCACCAACAATCCCCACCATGGCGCCATGGTGGTGGTGCTGGACGCCGATCACTTCGGAGGCGGCGCCGTGGACGCCACGGCCCGCGGCAGCTTCGCCGGGGAGCTCGCCGACGCCTCGCGCAGCCGGTTCATCCTGCCGGGGCTCGACGGCGAGCTCATGGAGCAGCTTCGGATCCAGCGGTTCCACGCCTTCCGGGCCCAGGTCTTCCGGACCGTCGACGACGAGACGCGCGTCCAGTGCAGGATCGGATCGCCCTGGGGCTTCGAGGGCGCCTACATCCTCACCCTCGACGCCGAGCTCCAGGCCCTCTCGCTCATTGCCACCGACGGACTCAAGAACCTCGCCAGCGCCAAGCGGAGCCAGGGCCTGCTGGACCGGGACGTCACGTCGCCGGAGTTCTGCGAGGACTGGCTCGCCAGCGCCCATCGATTCGTCGGGGGGAGGCCGGTGCCGCCCGTCGGCGACTGAAAATCCGGTCGCGGCCGGGCCGCTGGAACGCCGTCGATTGCGCGCCACCCGGCGTCCATGGTAAAATTTCTGTAACATGCGCCACCAGGCGTCGTCGGGCGGCTTCCATGCGGTCGATGTCCGGCATCCATGCTGACTGCACCCTCCCCGCAAGCCCAGGTCACCGCAGCTCGCGCCGCCCGCGCGGCGCGCGGTCGCCCACCATGTCCCAAGGAGGGAAGTCATGAGTGCCACTGTCGGTCGGGGCGCGACCCTCGCCAGGCTGGGCGGAATCCTCTGCCTGGCGGTGGCCCTGATCCTGGTCGCGGCGGGCCCGGCCCGGGGCGATCCCGAGGCGATCGACCTCTGGGTCTCCGAGATCGCCTACGAGCCCCTGGTGCCCGAGTTCGAGGGCTACGACTACGTCATCCCCACACCGGTCCTGATCACCACCGTCGTGCGCAAGGACGGCCCCGCGCCCGTCGCAGGGGCCGTCGTCGCCTTCCAGCACAACGGCGCGGTGATCAGCACCGCCACACTGGCCGACCTGCCCGTCCAGGACTTCCCGCTCACCCTGGAGATCCTGGCCGGCGACACGTTCGAGGCCTTCGTCGATCCCGGCCACATCGTCTCGGAATGGAGCGAGATCAACAACGGTCTCGGCCACGACTTCGGCTTCGGTGGCGGCAACCCGTGCAGCCCCTATCCCCACGAGATCGTCGTCGACGATCCCGACGGCAGCGGCACCCTGACCCTCACCTGCCGCTCCCTCCTGCGCAACCAGCGGACCGGCAAGTTCCCCTACGCGCTGCTGATCCTCCCGCCCTACGAGCTGCTGGAGGCCGAGGGCGACGGCACGATGAAGACCGAGCTGAAGGTCTCCGAGTTCACGGGCGAGGAGAACGAGACCTCGGCCGGCGTCTCGGCGGCCCTGGCCATCGAGACCGAGATCGGGCTGAACGAGGACTCGCAGGTGACGATAGGCGCGGAGATCGAGACCGGCATCGAGAACACTGTCGGGCACTCGGTCCGGCGCACCGAGGCCGAGACCTTCTCGGCCGTCACGACGGCCAACCAGGGCCCCGTGTCGGGCGACCACACCGTCGTCATCACGCAGACCCGCTACGACGTCTGCCGCTACGAGGTCACCGCCGGCAGCGAGGACGGCGAGTTCATCACCATCGCCATCCCTGACGACGATCCCGCGGAGCCCAATCCGGAGCTGACGGCCTACGACCTGTCGGACTACGCCGCCGTGAAGGACCCCGACGCCATCGGCCTCGCCGCCGTGCACACCATCGGCGACAGCGACAGCTACCCGACGGGCACCCACTCGGCGTGCCACGTCGATGAGACCGATTGGACGGGGACCTACCAGAACCTCTGCCGGCTGAATCAGACGGTGGCCACCAGCGCCGCGGACTGGGAGTGCTCGATCTCCGAGAGCGACTACGCCTCCACCACGCAGTACGTGAAGTTCAACATGTACGCCAAGGGGGAGTTCGGGCCGGTCAACGTGCAGACCTCGTTCGGCAGCATGGCGGGCTGGTCGCACCGCATCTACGAGGGGACCGAGGCCGTGTACCACTGGGTCATCGGCCCGGTGGGCGACGTCGACGACGAGTACCGGGTCGGCGGCTTCGCGCGCAACCTGACCGTCGAGCGTGACTCGCCGGACCGCACCGACGGGCTGCTCCTGCTCTGCTACTACATCGTCGAATCCGGTGGCGGCGGCGCCTGGGACCCCTGGAATCACGCCGGCGCCTGGCTGGGGGACTGGACCGCCACGATCGCCTTCAACCCCGATCCGGACCCCGGCTCGATCCTCGACGACTTCACGGCCGTCCTGGACCAGCCGCTGGCCCACGACGTGTCCGGCTACTACGCGCACCTGCGGCAGATCACCGACGAGGAGATCGCCTGGGGCCTGCAGTTCGACGCGGAGACGCTGCCGGAGGTGACGACGTTCCTCGACCGGCTCTACCAGACCCACGACGATCTGGACTGGATCCTGGCCAACGCGCCGGACGATCCGGCCTACCGCGACCACGCCGAGGGGATGCTGGACAACGCCAACCTGCTGGCGCGGCGGATCTTCGATCCGCACCAGAGCAGCCTGCGCAACGCGCCGCCGCGGGCCGGCGAGCCGGCGCGGATCGCCTACCACCCGGCGCGGGGCGCGCTGCCGCCCGGCCCGCCGGTCTACCTCCGCGTCGGGTACGACGGCTGGCAGGGGATCCACGACGAGCCGATGGTCTACGACTCCGCGGCCGGCATGTGGGAGATCGACACGCCCGTGCCGCCGGACGCCGAGTGGATCGACTACGTGTTCACCAACCTGTACGACGTCGACGACCGCGCCGGGCTCGGCTGGCACGCCGCGGTCAGCGACACGCTGCGGACGCACGACAACGGCAGCGTCGCCGTTTCCCTGACCTCACTGGGGCCCCTCGGCTTCCTCGACGATTCCCACGCGGCGGGCGAGGGCCTCTGCTACCCGGCCGGCGGCACGAACTGGCTCTTCATGGGCGGCCTCTGGGCGGGCGCGGGCGGCTACGTCGCCAACCGCGACTACGTGGCCGAGCCCGATCCCGAGTGGACGATCGCCCGGCGCGCGCCAGGCGGGATCCATCTGTGGGAGGCGGCCGGCGTGCAGCTCAGCCAGGCGGCGCTGACCGACTCGGCGGCGAGCGCCCCGCGCGGCCTCGTCGTCTACCAGGGCGGGGCGTCCCGCCCGGCGGGCCCGGACGGCGACTTCGTCCTGATCACCTACCTGGTCCGCAACGAGGGCGATGCGCCGCTGCCGGGTCTTTACGTGGGGCAGTTCGCGGACTTCGACCTGGACGCCGCCGGCGCGTCGGCCAACTGGGGCGCGACCGATGCCGGCCTGCAACTAGCCTACATGTACCGGGACGAGACCATGCCGTACGTCGGCGTCGGCCTGCTCCCTCCGGACGAGGCCGCCAACCTGACGCTGATCCACAATCCGACCTTCGTGTATCCGCTGGCGCACATCCCGGACGCGGACAAGGCCCTCTTCCTGAGCGGGGGCGATCCCGCCCACGCCGTGCCGGAGGCCACCGAGGCCGCGGACTGGAGCCTGCTGGTTTCGGCCGGTCCCTACGACCTGGAGCCCGGGCAGGAGGTGGCGGTCACGTTCTCGCTGGTGGCCGGCGACGACCTGGTCGATCTGAAGGCCAACGCCCTGCGGGCGCGGCAATGGGCGCTCGGCGCGGCGCCCACGGCCGTGGCGGAGCCCGGTACGGAACCGGCCGCCGCCGCGCCGGTCCTGTGGCAGAACGTGCCCAACCCGTTCAACCCCGCGACGATCATCGACTTCGAGCTGCCGCGCGCGGGGGCCGCGCGCCTGCGCATCTTCGACGTGGCGGGGCGCCTCGTGCGCACGCTGGCCTCCGGCGAGCTGCCGGCGGGACGACACCGCGTCCGGTGGGACGGCCGCGACGGGGCCGGGAAATACGTTGCCTCGGGGATCTACTTCTTCCGGCTGGAGGCCGGCGGGCACGACGTGACGCGGCGCATGGTGCTGGTGCGGTGACCGGCGCCCGCGCGGCGGCGAGCCCCGGCGCTCGCACGCCGGCGGCCGCGCGGCGGCGAGCCATGGCGGGCGCATGGCGACGGGCCCCGGCCTGGTCGGGGCCCGCCGTCAGTCCCCTTCCAGGCCGGCGACCACCGCGCGGTACTTCTCGTGGATCATCTCGGCGTCGAACCGGCGGAACTCGGCCAGCATGGCCTGATCCTCCTCGTCAGTGAGGTAGGCCCGGGCCGCCGGGAAGAAGACCTTGTCCTCCTTCTCGATGTGCCGCGGATAGAACGCGACGAGGGCGCGCAGGGCGGTGGCGACGTCCGCGAGGGCCGCCGCGTCGCCGCCCCGGTAGCGCTCGTTGGCCGCGACCAGCGCCGCGGTGGTCCGGCGCCCCTGGACGTGCTCGTCGATCAGCTCCCGCATGCGCCGCCGGTCCCCGGCGGACAGGCCGCGGCCGTCCAGGTCGCGGAAGAGGATGTCCTCCTCCTTGCCGTGATGGGTCCGGTCGGCGTAGGTGCGGATGAAGTCGGCGGCCGTGTCGACGAAGGCCGGATCGACCTCCCCGTCCGACTCGATGCGTGCCAGGGCGCCCTCGGCGAGGGCGATCATCCGCTCGATGAGGCGGTGCTCGATCATGAGAAGGCCGCGTGCCTGCATGGGGATCTCCTTTCCCGCCGCCGGCCGTGCGTGCGTGCGGCGAACCCTTCCAGGATAGCACGCCGCCCGCCCGCGGGGCGGCCCGTTCCCCGCGATTTCCGGTTCTTCCCGATGCCGCCTCGCGGAGCGGGGCGGAGACGCGGCGCCGCTTGGCGTGCCTCTTGCGTTGCGCGCGGCGGACGACCCATCCCGGAGGACCGACCATGAAGTGTCCCGCGTGCGGCAACGAGATGACCGAGAAGACCATCGCCGGCGCCCGCTACGACGTCTGCGAGGGCGGCTGCGGCGGCGTCTGGTTCGACTGGTTCGAGCTGAAGAAGGTGGACGAGCCCGACGAGGCGCCCGGCGAGAAGCTCCTGGACGTGCCGTGCGACGAGAGCGTCGTGGTGGACGCCAGCCAGCGGCGCCGCTGCCCCCGCGACGGGCAGATCATGATGCGCCACTACTTCAGCGTCGAGCGCAAGGTCCAGGTTGACGAATGCCCCGAGTGCGGCGGGTTCTGGCTGGACGCCGGCGAGCTGCGCCGCATCCGCGCCCTCGGCACCGAGGAGGAGCAGCGCGAGGCCGCCCGCGAGCTCTTCGGCCGCATGTTCGACGACGAGCTGGACGAGATGCGCCAGAAGAGCGACGCGGAGCGCCGCCGGACCCGCCGGTTCGCGCACATGTTCCGCTTCATCTGCCCCAGCTACTACATCCCGGGCAAGCAGGAGTGGGGGGCCCACTAGGCCGCCGCCTGCCCGGCCCGCCGGGAGCCGAAGCGGCGGCGGCGCCCCGCTCGGCTGCGCCCTATTCGCTTATTCGACGGCGGGCGCATCGCGCGCGACGGCGGGGCGGACTCCCTCATGACGCCGCGTCGCCAGGCCGCCACACGGATGGCAAAAACGAAACCTGGGGCCCCCGAGACCGATGCTTGACAAAACAAGGGGAACTGCTTATACGAAGCTAGCCGATGATTCGCGCCGGCGCCGTGGCGCAAGGCGGTTTCCCCGAGCGACGGGCATTAAATAATCCATCAAGCCGGACACGCCGGCATCGACCCGATCGATCAGCTCGGTGCCCCGCGAATCCACCCGGTCATCGACGGCAACCAGGATGGCTTCCGGCCCTCTCGCGTGGACATCGCGGCCGGAGGTGAAACGAACAAGGAGCCGTGCTTTGTCGGATCACAAACTCCAGGAACTCATCGAGACGCTGAGGAAGCAGGCCGTCGAGAGCGGCGAGGCTTCTTCCCGGGAGATCGTCGAGGAGGCGCGCCAGGAGGCCGAGGCGATCGTGGAACGGGCGAAGGCCGAGGCCGACGAGATCGTCCGCAGGGCGCAGGCGGAGGCGGACGGCAAGCTGAAGCAGCTCGAGTCCTCCATGGAGATCGCGAGCTCGCAGACCGTCACGAGACTGAAGCGCGCCATCGAGACGAACCTGCTCGCCCTGCCCCTGAGCGAGAAGGTGAACGCGACCCTCGCCGACACCGGGTTCCTCGAGGACCTCATCCGGGCCGTCGCGCTGGAGTACACGCGGCATCACGAGAAGAGCGACCTGCAGGTACTCGTCTCCGAGGAGCAGCGGGAGCGGCTCGTCGACTTCATGCTGGCGCTGGTGCGGGAGGCGAGCGAGGGCGAGGGTCGCGGGCACAAGGGCCTGACGCTGCACGCCGAGAACGTGGACTTCGGCTTCATGATCAACAGGATGGACGGGAACGTGACCCTCGACTTCACCGGCGAGGCCTTCCTGGCGCTCTTCCTGAAGTTCCTCACCCCGCGCTTCCGGCAATACTTCAAGAACGTCACGGCCGACGAGGGCGCCGGCGAATGAAGTATTATTTTCTGGTGACGCTGCTGCCAGACATCCGGCGGGACGACCGGAAGATCGCGCTGCGCTTCGCGGACCTGATCGACGAGAAGCGCTTCATCGCGCCGGACGACTGGCGGGAGGTCGAGCGGCTGCTCCTCGCCCGCGACATCCTCCTCCTGGAGAAGCTCCTGAGCGGGAAGGACCCGGACGTGGAGCCCACCCTGCACGACAAGGCGTTCTGGCAGGAGCAGATCCGGGCGCCCCGGGAGGGCCCCGAGTTCCTGCAGGAGTTCCTGCGGCGGCACGCGGAGGAGCGGTCGTTCGGGCCGGAGGCGGTCGACCGGCTGTGGGAGGGCTACTACGACCACGTCGTCCGGAGCACGGACAGCCCCCTCCTGCGCGACTACTTCCAGTTCGAGAAGCTCCTGCGCAACGTCCTGGCGGCCGTCCGGGCCCGCCGGCGGGGCCTGGCCCCGTCCGACCATGTCCTGGGCGAGGACGAGGTCGCCGAGCGGCTGGGGCGGAGCGGCGCCGAGGACTTTGGCCTCGGCCGCGAGTTCCCCTGGATCGAGAGACTGGCCGAGACGAAGGACCCCCTGGAACTGGTGGACGCCGTGGAGGGCATCCTCTGGGACCACCTCGACGAGCGGATCCGGCGGTACACCTTCGAGTTCGAGGTCGTCCTCGCCCACCTGCTCAAGCTGAGGCTCCTGGAGAAGCGCCTGGCCCTGAGCGAGGAGCGGGGCATGGAGATCGTCAGCAATCTGGAGGCAGTCTGAGATGCCCGTCACCGGAAAGGTCGTCGCCGCCTACGGCAACATGGTCACCGCGTCCTTCGAGTCGGACGTCCTCCAGAACGAGGTGGCCTACGTGATCACCGGCGAGCACCGGCTCAAGAGCGAGGTGATCCGCGTCCGCGACACGGTCTGCGACATGCAGGTGTTCGAGGACACGCGGGACGTGAAGGTGGGCGACAGGGTGGAGTTTACCGGCAACCTGCTCGTCGTCGAGCTCGGCCCGGGCCTCCTCGCGCAGATCTACGACGGCCTGCAGAACCCGCTGCCCGAGCTCGCCGAGAAGAGCGGCCTCTTCCTCAAGCGCGGGGTCTACCTCGACTGCCTCGACCGCGAGCGCGAGTGGGAGTTCACGCCCGTGGCGAAGGAGGGGGACACGGTCCGGGCGGGGGACGTCCTGGGCACCGTGCCGGAGGGCCTCTTCACCCACCAGATCTTCGTGCCCTTCGACTTCATCGGCGCGGCCCGCGTGACGAAGATGACCCCGCAAGGAAGCTACACCGTGGCCCAGACCGTCGCCGAGGTGGAGGACGAGCGGGGGAAGACCCACGCGCTCACCATGGTGCAGGAGTGGCCGATCAAGGTGCCCCTCCGCAAGTACGAGAGCCGGCTCCTGCCCGTGGAGCCGCTCGTCACCGGCATCCGCATCATCGACACCTTCTATCCGGTGGCCAAGGGGGGCACGGCCTGCATCCCCGGGCCCTTCGGCTCGGGCAAGACGGTCCTGCAGCAGCTCATCTCTCGCTACGCGAACGTGGACGTCATCATCGTGGCCGCCTGCGGGGAGCGGGCCGGCGAGGTGGTCGAGACCCTGCGCGAGTTCCCCCACCTGACCGATCCGTACACGGGCAAGACCCTGATGGAGCGGACCATCATCATCTGCAACACCTCGTCCATGCCCGTGGCGGCCCGCGAGGCGTCGATCTACACGGCCGTCACCCTGGGGGAGTATTACCGCCAGATGGGGCGCAACGTCCTGCTGCTGGCGGACTCCACCTCCCGCTGGGCGCAGGCGCTGCGCGAGATGAGCGGCCGCCTGGAGGAGATCCCCGGCGACGAGGCCTTCCCGGCCTACCTGCAGACCCGCATCGCCGAGTTCTACGAGCGGGCGGGCTATGTCACCCTCGGCAACGGGGACAAGGGCTCGGTGAGCATCATCGGTACCGTCTCTCCCGCCGGCGGCAACTTCGAGGAACCCGTCACGCAGGGCACCCTGGCCGTCGTGGGCGCCTTCCTGGGCCTGACCTGGGCCCGGTCCAACGCCCGGCGCTTCCCGGCCATCGACCCGCTGATCTCCTGGTCCAAGTACGTGGAGCAGATGCGGGAGACCCTGGGCCGGCTCGACCCCGGGTGGACGTCCATGCTCAAGGAGGCCAAGCGGCTGATCTTCGCGGGCGACGAGATCAAGAAGCGGATGGACGTGGTGGGCGAGGAGGGGACCCCGCTGGCGGACTTCATCTCCCACCTCAAGGCGGAGTTCGTCGACGCGGTCTACCTCCAGCAGAACGCCTTCGACCCGGTCGACGCCTACAACACCATGGAGCGCCAGGTGTACATCTTCCGCAAGCTCCACGAGGTGCTGCGGAAGGAGATCACCGCGAGCGACAAGGACGACGCCCGCGAGATCTTCTTCCGCCTGACGGCGCTGTTCAAGAACTGGAACTCCGCCGAGTGGGAAAGCGACGAATTCCGGAAATACGAGGAACAGATCAACGACTTCCTGGGGAGCTAGCAAGGTGAGAGAGATCGTAACTCGGATCACGGAGATAACCGGGAGCATCGCCTCGCTGTCCGCCAGCGGCGTCGGTCTCGGCGAGCTGGCGGAGATCCAATTGCCCGGCCGGAAGACGCTCGGACAGGTCATCCGAATCGCCGGCAACATGGTCACCCTGCAGGTCTTCGGGGGCACCAAGGGGCTGTCCACGAACGACCGCGTACGCTTTCTCGGCCATCCGATGCAGGTCAAGTACGGGGAGTCGATGCTGGGCCGCATCTTCAACGGGAGCGGCGCCCCCATCGACGGCGGACCCGACCCCGTCGAGGACGAAATCCCGATCGGCGGACCCTCGTTCAACCCGGCCAACCGCATCATCGCCAAGCAGATGATCCGGACGAACATCCCGATGATCGACGTCTTCAACTCGCTGGTGGTCAGCCAGAAGCTGCCCATCTTCTCGATCCCGGGCGAGCCCTACAACCAGGTCCTGGCCCGGGTGGGCATGCAGGCCGAGGCCGACATCATCCTGCTGGGCGGCATGGGGCTCAAGTTCGACGACTACACCTTCTTCAAGACGACCTTCGAGGCGAGCGGCGTGATGAACCGCGTCGTCATGTTCATCCACCAGGCCTCGGACCCCGTGGTCGAGTGCCTCCTCGTCCCGGACATGACCCTGGCCGTGGCGGAGCGCTTCGCCGAGGCGGGGCGGCGCGTGCTGGTCCTCCTGACGGACATGACCAACTTCGCGGATGCGCTGAAGGAGATCTCCATCTCCATGGAGCAGATCCCGTCCAACCGCGGCTACCCCGGCGACCTTTACTCCCAGCTGGCCGCCCGCTACGAGAAGGCGGTGGACATCCAGGAGCTGGGGGACATCACCATCCTGTCCGTCACCACCATGCCCGGGGACGACGTCACGCACCCCGTGCCGGACAACACCGGCTACATCACCGAGGGGCAGTTCTACCTGCACAACGGCGTCATCGATCCCTTCGGGTCCCTGAGCCGCCTGAAGCAGAACGTGGTTTCCAAGGTGACCCGGGACGACCACAACGACATCATGAACACCATGATCCGGCTCTACGCCGACTGCCGGGAGTCTCGGAACAAGATCGCGATGGGATTCAAGCTGTCCCGGTGGGACGAGACCCTGCTCGCCTACGGCGAGGACTTCGAGCGGGAGCTGATGGATCTCGAGGTGAACATCCCCCTCGAGGAGGCGCTGGACCGCTGCTGGGGCATCCTCGCCCGGCACTTCGAGACGGTCCAGACCGGCCTGAAGGACAGCCTGGTCGAGCAGTACTGGCCGGCGCGGGACGCGGACGAGAAGCAGGCGGTGTGAGCGGGCCATGGCCGTCGAGAAGCTGAAGCTCAACAAGACGGAGCTGAAGGCCCAGCGCGACGGACTGGCCAAGTACGAGAAGTTCCTGCCGATCCTCCAGTTGAAGAAGCTGCAGCTGCAGATCGTGCTGCGCCAGCTGGAGCCCCGGATCGAGGCCAGGGAGAAGGCCCTGGCCGAGGCGGCCGAGGGCATCCGCCCCTGGTCGCGCCTGCTGTCCGATCCCGAGGTGGACGTCCACGACTTCCTCGCCATCGAGGAGGTCCGGGTGGAGGAGGACAACATCGCTGGCGTCGAGGTGCCGGAGTTCGACGAGGTGGTCTTCCGGGAGGCGCCCTACTCGCTCTTCGCCACCCCGAGCTGGCTCGACGCGGCGGTCGAGACCCTGCGGCAGCTGATCTCGGTCCGCGAGGAGATCCGGGTCCTCCGGGAGAAGGAGGCCCTGATCCGCGAGGAGCTGCGGACCACCACCCAGCGCTGCAACCTGTTCGAGAAGAAGCTGATTCCCGAGATGAAGGAGAACATCCGCAAGATCAGGATCTTCCTCGGCGATCAGGAGACGGACGCCGTGGTGCGCGCCAAGATCGCGAAGACCAAGACGCAGCAACGGGAGGGTCTCCGGCTGTGATCACCCCGATGAAGAAGATCACCTTCGTGGGAATCGAGTCCGAGAGGGAGCGGTTCCTCGCGCGCCTGCAGGAGATGGGCCTGGCCCACGTGATCCTGCCCCGGGAGGCGGCCGAGCCCTCCGAGCTCGCCCGGGAGCTCCAGCGGGTCGTCGACACGCGGAAGTTCCTCGCCAGGAAGGTGGCCGAGGGCAGCCCCGAGATCCGGCTCGATCACCCGGCGATCTGCGAGCGGCGCGAGGAGCTGGGCCGCGAGGAGGCCGCGCTCCACGCCGAGATCGCGGTGGCCCGGAAGCTGCGGGCCGCCATCGAGCCGTGGGGGGATTTCTCGCTCGAGGACATCGAGATGCTGCGCGGCGCAGGCCTGCGGGTCCAGTTCTTCCGCGCGCACCGCAAGGTCTTCGAGACCCTCCCCCTGGAGGACGTCTTCCACCTGGTGGCAGGCGAGCGGGGCGTGGAGGTCTGCTTCGTCACGTTCTCCCGGGAGCGGCTCGATCTCGGCATCGCCGAGGAGAAGCTTCCGGACACGCGTCTCTCGCAAGTGGACCGGGAGATCGAGTCCAAGGCGGCCCGGCTCCGCGAGATCGAGCGGGCGTACGCGGAGCTGGCCGGGCACCTGGAGTCGCTGGAGCGGGCGGAGGCGAAGCTCACGGACCGGCTCGCGTTCCACCGCGTCCGGATGAACACGCCGACCCCGCTGGACGACCGGGTCTTCGTCATCCAGTGCTGGTCTCCCGTCGCGGAGGAGGAACTCGTCGAGCGGCTCGGGAGCGATTTCACCTTCGCCCACTACAGCGAGGAGCCCGACGAGGGCGAGCGCGTGCCGGTCCTGCTGGAGAACCCGCCCGCCTTCGAGTCCGGTGAGCCCCTGGTCAAGATCTACAGCTATCCCAGCCACACGGACTTCGACCCCAGCCCCTTCGTCCTCTACTGCTTCGCCGTCTTCTTCGGCATGATCGTGGGCGACCTGGGCTACGGGCTCATCATGCTGGGCCTGACCTGGTGGCTCACGCGGAAGGTCAGGAGCCGCTCCCCGCTGGCGGTCCGGATGTTCCGGCTGATGTACCTCCTGAGCGCCTCGGTCATCTTCTTCGGGATCATCTCCGCCGGCTTCTTCGGGATCACGCTGGATCCGGACAACCCCTGGGCCAGGCACGCCCTGTTCGACTACGGCACGACGCAGGGGCAGAACCACATCATGATCGTCTCGATCCTGATCGGCATGGTCCACATCTCGCTCTCGATGTTCATCCGGCTCCGCAAGGACCGCTTCTACGGCGCCCTGGGCTGGGTCGTCGCCATCTGGTCGACCTACTTCCTGCTCGACAGCCGGATGGCCCACGGCGAGGACAATCCCCCGGCGCTGTGGGGTCTGATCGCGGGCCTCGCCGTCGTGCTGCTCTTCTCCTCCAAGAAGCGGAATCCGCTGTTCCGACTCCTCGAGGGATTGCTGGCGCTGACGGGCGTCGTGCAGGTCTTCGGCGACGTGCTGTCGTACCTGCGTCTGTTCGCGCTGGGCGTCGCGACGGTCTACATCGCCCAGACCTTCAACATCCTGGGCCAGGATGTGGCGGGCGGCATCCCCGTGATCGGCGGGATCTTCGCCGGGCTGATCCTCCTGGTCGGCCACACGCTCAACATCGCCCTGGCGATCATGGGCGGCGTGATCCACGGGCTCAGGCTCAACTTTCTGGAATGGTATCGCTGGTGTTTCGAGGGTGACGGCCTGGAGTACAAGCCGTTCCAGCGGATCAGCGGACGCTAGCAAACGGGACAGGAGGAGACAGATGGACGCTTCTTTGGGCTACGCGGGATGTGCAGCCTGCCTGGGCCTGGCGGCGGTCGGCAGCGCGATCGGGTGCGCCATTGCGGGGGAGGCCTCGCACGCGGCGATGGCCAAGGTGGACGAGGGGCACGGCAAGTTCATCGGCATCTCCGCCGCGCCCTCCTCGCAGACCATCTACGGCATCGTTCTGATGTTCGTCCTCATCGGCAAGATCTCGGCCGGCGCCGGGCTCGGCCTGCTCGCGATCGGCGTGTTCTGCGGGCTGGCCATGATGACCTCCGCCATCTACCAGGGGCGCGTCGGCGCTACCGGGATCCAGGCCTCCACGAAGAAGCCGGAGATCTTCGGCAAGTGCTTCGCCGCCGTGGGCATCGTCGAGAGCTTCGCGCTCTTCGCCATGGTCGGCGGACTGATCATCGCGGGCAACATCGGCGGCTGACCCGGGGCGCCCGCCTCCTGCGGGCTCGGGTCCCGGGAGACGCGTCGGAGTCGGAGTAAAAAGAGAGACCCGCGGCGCGCGAGCACCGCGGGTCTCCGCGTATGGCCCGCCGGGGGCGTGTTGCTCCCGGATGCCCCTCTGCGAGCCGTTTCACTGCCATGGCTCGGTTGGCAGGGTACGAACATGAGACGTGTGTGATTGCCTCGCGTCACAGAGTAGCGTCTGAAAATCGCGGAGTGGAGTAAAAACGATGCCGGCCGGCGGAAATCGCAAAACAGGCACATTCGCGTTACTGCATGCTCCCAGCCGGTCTTGCGGCGGCTTCCTCCTTCCTGTATTCCTCGGAGCGACCATCCGTCGAAGGAGGACACCATGAGCGAGGCCGAACGTCCCCGCCGCACGGAGGCGGCCGTCGATCCCATGTTCCCCGGCCGCTGGTCGCCGCGGGCCTTCGCGGACGAGCCGCTCTCCGACGACGCGCTGGCCAGCCTCTTCGAGGCGGCGCGCTGGGCGCCGTCGTGCAACAACGAGCAGCCCTGGCTCTTCGTCGCGGCCGTCACGCCGGAGGAGAAGACCCGCTTCGCCGAGGCCCTGACCGCGGGCAACCGCGTCTGGGCGCCGCGGGCGGGGGCGCTGATCTTCGTCCTGGCCCGCCGGCAGTTCGCCCGCGACGGCGAGCCCAACCGCTGGGCCGAGTTCGACTGCGGCGCCGCCTGGCTGAGCCTGGCCCTCCAGGCGCGGGCCATGGGCCTGTACGCCCACGCCATGGCCGGCTTCGACGCGGAGAAGGCCCGTGAGGCGCTGGGCTTCCCGGCGGACGAGTACGCGGCCGTGGCGGCCGTGGCCGTGGGGCACCGCGGCGACCCGGGCGCCCTGCCGGAGAACCTGCGCCGGATGGAAAGGCCCAACGACCGCAAGCCCCTGGCCGAGGTCTGGCGCCGGGGCGCGTTCTAGGCGTACCGGAGGATCATCATGAGACGCATTCCGCTCGCCCTGGCGCTGGTACTGGCCGCGCTGCTGGCCGCCGCGCCCGCATGGGCCCACCACTTCCCGCGCCAGCCCGTCATCGTGGACACGGACCTGGCCCTGGACGACCTGCGAGCCATCGCCCTGCTGGCCCAGAGCGAGGAGCACGAGATCGTGGCGGCCGTGTCCAGCGACGGCTCCAGCTCGCCCGAGGCCGGCGCGCGCAACCTGCGTGCCGTCCTCGACCGGCTGGGCCTCGCGGACGTCCCCGTGGCGGCGGGCGCGGACCTGGATCTCGAGCCGCCGCCCTGGCGCGCCATGTCCGAGACCCTGGGCTGGTCGGCGATCGCCAAGACCGCGCGACCGCCCGCGCCGCGCCTGGCGAGAGGCGGCGAGACGCCGCCCCCGCCGGAGACCGCGGCCGCCCTGATCGCCCGCGCCCTGGCCGAGGCCGGCGGCGACGCCGCCTACCTCTGCCTGGGGCCCATGACGAACCTGGCGGCGGCCCTGCGGGAGGACCCGACGCTGGCCGCGCGCATCGGCACGATCGTCTACTACGGCACGCCGCCGGACGTCGAGCATCCCGACTGGAACACCTCGCGGGACACGGCCGCGGCGCGGGCCGTCTTCGCCGCGGGCATTCCCCTGTGCGTCGTGCGCCTGGGCGACGAGGCCCTGCTGCCCTACGACCGCGCCCTGCACGAGCGCGTGCGCGCGCTGGGATCGGCGGCGGCGCGCCTGATCGCCGAGGCCCACGCCGGCGAGCGCGTGGCACCCCTGCTCGATGCGGGGCACTTCCGCTGCTGGGACGAGACGGCCGCGCTGCGCCTCGTCGCGCCGCCGCTCTTCGAGCGCGCGCCCTGGCGGGGCAGCGCGACCGTGGAGATCACCCGGGGCTGGGACCGGGACACGGCCCGGCGCCTCTACCTGAGCCTGCTCGCGGAGGACCTGAGCATGACCGAGGGACACCGCCGCGCCGTCGTGCTGCGCGAGTACCCCGCCGCCGGCGAGCTGCTGCGCGAGGACGTGGCGCTCCTGGCGCCGGAGATCCTGCGCCGCCACGGCCGCGAGGAGTGGGACGCCTGCCTGCTGACCAACGAGCTGCACCGGCACCTGGGCGTCTGGTCGCTGCTGGGGGCGAAGATGGGCATCCGCGCGCGGGAGATCCTCGGCGCGGGCGTGGACGAGCTGCGCGTGGTCAGCCACGCCGGCCTCGAGCCGCCCCTGAGCTGCTTCACCGACGGCCTGCAGGTGTCCACGGGCGCCAGCCTGGGGCGCGGGACCATCTCCGTGGCCGCGGGCGAGGCCGAGCCGGCGGCCGAGTTCATCGACGGCGAGCGGCGGCTGGTCCTGCGCGTGCGCCCCGCGGTGGTGGCGCGCGTCCGCGCGGACATCCGGGCTGCCGTCGCCGAGCACGGCGGGCTCACGCCCGCCTACTGGCGCGCCGTGCGCGCCATGGCCCTGGGCTACTGGCGCGACATCGACCGCGCCGAGGCCTTCGAGGTGGTGGAGTAGGGCCAGCTCTTGCCGAGTCTCTCCCCGATTCCGAGGCAGGCATGATATAATTCGTGCGCACTCCATCGGTGGAGGGACCGACCGTGAGGAATGTCGCCGGATTCGCGGCGCTGGCCCTGCTCGCGCTCCCAGCCGCGGCGCTGGCCGAGCAGCCCGTGTACGCCGTCAACGCGGGCGGCCAGGCCTACACGGACTCCCACGGCATCCTCTTCAGCGCGGACCTGCCCTACGCCGGGAACGGCTTCGGCTACGTCGGCGGAACTCCCTACGCGCCGTCCCACGTGGAGAACAACGCCGACTGGTCCTGTGACGATCCGGGCCTCCACTACGAGCAGCGCGGCCACCTGGACGCCTACCGCTTCGACCTGCCCGCCGGCGACTACGTGCTCCGCCTCTACTGGCTCGAGGGCGCCTTCCATGGCCCCCGCCTGCGCCTGATGGACGTGAGCCTGGAGGGCGACCTCGTCTTCGACGACCTCGACCTGGCCGGCGAGGCGGGCTTCATGCACGCCTGGGAGGTCTCGCGCCTCGTCAGCGTCGACGACGGCACCCTGGACGTCGAGTTCGAGTCCCCCCGCGGCTGGACGACCCTCTCCGCGCTGGCCGTCTGGGAGGCCGACGACCCGGGCGTGGCGCCGCGCATCCCCGAGGGCTTCGAGGTCATGGACGGCTTCGGTATGAACGTCCTGCGCTGGGACGTCGCCGACAACGTCGCGCTGCGGGACATGGCCGTCTACCGCGCCGCCAGCGCCGGCGGGCCCTTCTACCTGCACGACGTGGTCGAGGCGGGCCGCGGGCACTGCTACGACTGGTCCGCCGCGCCGGGGCAGACCGGGCACTACCGCATCGCCGCGCGGGACGTCTGGGGCCGCGAGGGCGACCCCACCGATCCCCTGGCGGCCACCGCCCTCGATCACGCGCATTCGGACCTGACGGTCTTCCGCCTCTACATGGCTCAGGGCGACTACGACTCCCTGAACGCCCACCCTCTCGACGACGACTACTACCCGGCCTACTGGGGCGTGGCCGACGGCCCCGTCCACGCCATCGAGGCCCGCTACCGCGGCGGCATGGCGCGCTTCTTCGAGAAGAAGTCCTGGAAGCTAGAGCTGCCAGGCTCGGTCGACTACAACGGCTGGTCGGACCTGCACCTGGTCGGCAACCCCGACGATCCCTTCATCATCCGCAACCAGGTCTGCCTGCGCATGTTCGACGACCTGGCGCCGTGGAGCTCGGCGACGGAGTACATCCACCTCACGCTGTGGGACGAGTACCGCGGCGTCTTCGACCTGGCCGAGGAGGTGGACCGCGGCTTCCTGGTGCGCCGGGGCGTCACGCAGGTGGGCAACCTGTACAAGGCCAACGCGGACATGCGGCCCTACGCCACGCCGGAGCCCTACATCGCCTACTACAAGCACAAGGCGGGCCCCGACGAGAGCCACGCCGACCTCATCGACTTCATCGAGAACGTCAACCACCTGGACGACTGCGACCTGCCGCCCTACCTCGCCGCCACGCTGGACGTCGCGAACTTCAACGCCTACTACGCGATGATCGTCTACACGCGGCAGTACGACTTCATCTGCCGCAACTACTACCTCTACCACGACGCCGTGACGGGCCTCTGGAGCCTGATCCCCTGGGACATGACCCTGAGCTTCCACTGGGACGCCCTGCCCCTGGACTTCGGCACCGCGGCCTCGCCGCACTTCTGGGACGGCTCCTGGAACCGCCTCATCGACCGCGTCCTCGGCGTGCCGCGCCTGCGCTGGGCCTACGCCGAGTGCCTGGACTCGCTCGCGGGCGCGGTGCTGAACCGCCCCGCCCAGGAGGCCCGGGTGGACAGCCTCTTCGGCGCCGTCCTCTTCGACGGGCGGCGGGACGTCTTCAAGGCCTGGCACGACGACAACGAGACCTTCGACCAGGGCGGCGGCCTGGTGCTCTACCGCATGGGCCAGCGCGACGCGCAGCTCGAGACCATGCTGCCCGCCTTCAAGGCCGCGATCCCCGTGATCTGCATCAACGAGCACCAGAACGTGCCGCCCGCGCGGCGCGGCCGCGAGGGGGATTCCTGGCTCGAGATCGTCAACTACGGCGACCGCTCGGTCATGGGCAGCGACCTCGAGCTGACCGTCGCCGGCGTGCCGGGCAGCGGCTGGACACTGCCGGCACAGCCCATCCAGCCCGGCGCGCGGCGCCTGATCCACCTCGACGGCGGCGGCGGCACCTGGCACGCCACCCTGGAGCCCGACTCCGCGGGCGGCACGTGGGTGCTGCTGGGTGACGACGGCGCCGTCTGGGACCAGGTGCGCTACGGGGCGGCCGTGGCGCCGGGCTACTCCGAGGGCCGCCAGCCCGACGGCTGGATCACCTGGAACGGCATGCCCGCCACGCCGGACGCGCCCAACTCGCCCCTGGCGCCGCCCGAGATCATGACGGCGCGCCTGTACCCGCCGCAGCCCATGGCCGACGACACCCTGCGCGTCGAGGTGGAGGCCGTCGATCCCGGTGGCCGCCCCCTGGCGGTGACCTTCTACGCGCGCCTCGGCGACGGGCCCGTCGACAGCCTGGCGCTGTCCCCGGCGGGCGGCACCCTCTTCGCGGGCGACGCCGACCCCGTGGGCGCGGCGGGCGCGCTCCACTGGTGGGTGCGCGCCGTCGACGACCTGGGCCTGGCCGCCACCGACCCCGTGGCGGCGCCCTTCTACTACCACACGGCGCTGGTCATGGACGGCTCCCTGCCGCTCTTCCTCAACGAGTTCATGGCCCTGAACGACACGACCATCGTCGACGAGCACGGCGACTACGAGGACTGGGTCGAGCTGTACAACGCCGGGGAAGTCGCCATCGACCTGGCGGGTTTCTTCCTGACGGACGACCTGGAGGAGCCCGCGCAGTGGTGCTTCCCCGCCGACACGGCCTGCGTCATCGGGCCTGGCGAGTGGCTGCTCGTCTGGACCGACGACGACGACGAGCACGGGCCCCTGCACACGAACTTCAAGCTCGACGGCGACGGCGAGGAGCTGGCCGTCCTGCTGCCCGACACGACCCTCCTGGACTACGTGGCCTTCGGCGCCCAGCAGGCGGACGTCTCCTACGGGCGCGTCGAGGACGGGGGCGGGACCTGGGGATTCCTGCCCAAGGCGACGCCGGGCTGGTCCAACGAGGACCTCATCGCCGCGCCGGACACGCCCGCGCCGCCGGCCCTCGCCCTGGACGCCTGGCCCAATCCCTTCAACCCCGCGGTCACCCTGCGCTGCGTGCTGCCCGGGGCGGGGCCGGCGACCCTGGACGTCTTCGACGTCGCCGGGCGCCGCGTGCGCCGCCTCGCCGGCGGCGACCTGCCCGCCGGCGCCCATGAGGCCGTCTGGCGCGGCCGGGACGACGCCGGCCGCCGCTGCGCCGCGGGAATCTACCTCGTCCGCCTCCAGGCCGGCGGGCGGGGCGTCGCGCGCAAGATCCTGCTCCTGAAGTAGCGCCGCGCCGGTCGGCGGCCTAGGCCAGGGCCACGCCACGACGGCCGCTCGGGCCGCCACCTGGTCCGCCGTCAAGGCGCTGTACTGACTCCTTCCCTCCACCAGCTAATTCTGGCCTCCGTGTCTCTGAAATGTTAAGTTCTTCGCGGCTGAGTTTCCCGCACATCGCGAAAGGGGTAAACCTATGTCGAGGCGCATCGGCCGCGCGCGCTCCTGGCATGGCCTGGGCCGCCGTGCGCGCGCACTCACCCTGCTGGCCCTTGCGGGCGCCGCGCTGGCGCTGGCCTGCAACCCTCCCGAGGAGCCGCGGGAGATCTCGCTGACCCCCGCCTGGCAGGCGCCGGGCGACAACATTCCCACGGGCGTGGGCTGGGCGGACGTCGACGGCGACGGCTGGCAGGACCTGGTGATCACCCAGGGCCTGGACGCCCGGTTCGGCCGCAACCACGTCTACTTCAACCACGAGGGGACCCTCGCCGCCGAGCCCGGCTGGGCATCGGCCGACACCTTCCCCTCGGGCAACCTCGCCCTCGGCGACCTGGACGGCGACGGCGACACGGACCTCGTCGTCACCAGCATGGGCAACCTGTCGGGAAACGCCGAGCTGTTCCCGCACTGCATCTACTATAACGAGGGCGGCACCTTCGAGGAGGCGGCCGGCTGGACCTCGCCGCCCACGTCGGCCTTCTCCTGCGCCCTGGGCGACCCGGACGGCGACGGCGACCTGGACATCGCCTTCGGTGGCGGGCTCAGTGCCGTGGACTCCGCCAAATGCCGCTACATGCAGGCCAGCGTCTGGCTGAACGAGGGCGGCCGCTTCGGCGACGCGCCCGGCTGGCAGAGCGAGGAGAGCCACATCTTCACCGAGGTCTGCTTCGGCGACGTGAACGGCGACGGCTGGCAGGACCTGGCCGCCTCCGGCCGGCCCTTCGGCGCCGTCCTGTTCATGAACCGCGGCGGCGCGCTCGAGCGCACGCCCTGCTGGACCAAGGACGACGTCGTGGGCGGCTGCCAGATGGCCTTCGGCGACGTGGACGGGGACGGCTACCCCGAGCTGGCCATCGGCGAGATCGGCGAGTACGGCTCGGGCGGGGGCCGCTTCATCCTGCTGAAGAACGAGGGCGGCACGCTGAATCCCGAGCCCGTGTGGATCTGCACGGGTCACCCCGAGCCCGCGTCCGTGGTCTGGGCCGACGTGGACGCCGACGGCGACCTGGACCTGGGCGCCGGCGGCTGGAACGAGCACGTGGGCGTCTTCGAGAACGTCGGCGGCGCCCTGTCGGCCGACTACGTCTGGTCGCACACGCCCGGTTGGCTGGAGCAGATCGCCTGGGGCGACGTCGACCGCGACGGCATCGTCCACCGCACGAAGCGGCTGCGGGGCGACGGCCAGCGCCACTACTTCGACCTGGGCGAGAAGGCCATCGTTTCGCTGGAACGCGTCGCCGCGGGCGGCCGCGATCTCGCAGCGAACGAGTACTGCAGCGACCTGGCCGAGGGCTGGATCTCCGTGGCCGCCGCGCCGGCCGACGGCGCCGATGTGACGGTGGACTACACGGCCTCGACGCGCCTGGATCTGGCCGTGACCAGCACGCGGCGCACGCGCGTCTATCGCAACGTGCCGCAGGTGATCCCGTCGGACGTCAAGGTACTCGTCCTGGTGGACGACCAGTTCGGCGCCAACCTCAACTTCGATTCGTCTTACTTCCTGCTGGGCAGGCTGGACAACAACATCCTCAACCACTTCCGCCGCTACGGCTGGGAGGTGACCACGGCCGCTGTCGAGGCCCACGTGGATTCCTGCGCGGAATCCGGCGAGGCCTTCGGCTCGCCGAGCTTCGACGTGGACACGCTGCTGGCCGGCATCCACGACGTGGGCGCCTGGGACGTGGTGATGGTGGCGCCGGGCAGCGCCCACGACGGGCTGCTGGCCTCCGAGGACGCACTGCGCATCCTGCGCGCCGCCCGCGAGGAGGGCCTCGTGCTGGCCGGCTGGTGCAAGGGCACGCAGGTGCTGGCCGCGGCGGACCTGCTGGAGGGCAGGCGCGTGGTGGGCAACGCGGACCAGCGCGAGCTGCTCGAGGCGGCGGGCGCCACCTTCGTGGACAGCGACCACGTGCCGGTCATCGACGGCGACCTGGTGACCGTCGTGCGCAGCAGCCACCACCGCACGGACGGTTGCGAGGCCATGGCGACGGCCGTGCACGCCAACGCCCGCTGGCGCGCCCGCCACGGGATGTAGGCCGCGCGGCGGGCGGGATCGCCCGCGGGCTGCCCCGGGGGTTGCCGGCCGCTTCGGCCGCCGGAAACAGGAAAGCGCTCCCGGATGCACATGACATCCGGGAGCGCTTGGCTTGAGTGCACTGGCCAGCGACCGCCTGGGGGATTTCCGCCTTACTTCAGCAGCACCATCCTGCCGGCGGCCTGGTCCGAACCCGTGTCCAGGCGGTAGATATAGACGCCGGACGGAACGGCCTCGCCCGCGTCATCCCGTCCGTTCCAGACCAGCTCGTGATAGCCGGCCGGCTGGAGGGCCTCGTCGCGCAGCGTTCGGACGAGCCTGCCCTGCAGGTCGTAGATGCTCAGGCGCGCCGGCGACGGCGCGGCCAGCGTGTACGCGATCGTGGTCGTCGGATTGAAGGGGTTCGGATGGTTCTGCAGCAGGGCGAAGCGCGCCGCCGGCTCGGGATCGTCGACGCCGACGCTGCCCTGGTTCACGACGAAGACCGGCTCGAACTGCGATCCCGACGAGATGGCCATGGGGATCATCGTCATGGGATCCGCGGCCGCCACCCAGCAGGGCGCCGGGGGATCCACCGAACTCGGATCGTGCGGCCCGATGTAGAAGCGGGCCGGCTCCTCGTCCATGACCCACGCCAGCATCGAGGCCAGAGGAATGGCGTCTGACCATGCCAGCGGTACCGGCAGGCCGACCGTCACGCTGCCGGGGATGCCTCCTATGAACAGACCATCGCCGGCCGGCGTCCAACCGAGGATCATGATGTTCGATGAGATGTCGACGCTGCATTCCCAGGCCATCACGCCGGACATATCGCTAGCGTCCAGCAGCATCAGGTAGACCGTGAAGGGCGTGTAGGGCGCCACCTCCATCGTCGTGAAGCCGTAGCCGTCGTCGGTCGTGTAGATGCCGATGATGTCCTCGGTCGCATCCTCTGATTCGATCACCGTGATCATCCGGTCTGCGGTGACGTCCGTCAGCACCTGCTCGATCCCCGACGGCCAGCGGATGATCAGCACGTCCACGGTCGCGGCGGCGCCGAGGCCGAACTCGACGGGCAGCGAGTTCTGGGAGCAGAAGCCCGAGCCGCCCTCCACCTCGCGGATCTGAGTCGTACCGCCGGTCTGGGCCAGCACGCGGGCGCCGATGCCGGAGGCGTTGGAGACCGTGCCCACGAGCGTCACATGCAGCCAGTGGTTCCCGGACTCGTCGTTGTTGCGCAGCAGCGTCGGGGGCTGGTGGCTGTTGGCGATGAAGAGGTCGAGGTCGCCGTCTGCGTCGTAGTCGCACCAGGCGACGCCGCGCCCCGAGCTCTCGTCGCCCAGCGGCCCGATCGTGGCATCGAAGAAGGTCCCGCCGCCCTCGTTGCGGAACAGCTTGTTGGCCTCCCCCTGCTGGGTCAGGTAGAGGTCCAGGTCGCCGTCGTTGTCGTAGTCGCCCCAGGCGACGCCCTGGCCGGGGCCCGCGTCGTCGAGGGGCGCGGTGGTCGCGTCGGTGAACACGCCGCCGTCGTTGCGGAACAGCTTGTTCGCCTCCGTCCAGTTCGCGAGGTACAGGTCGAGATCGCCGTCGTTGTCGTAGTCGCCCCAGGCGACGCCGTATCCGTGGCCCGCGTCGTTCAGGGGAGCGCTCGTCACGTCGGCGAAGGTCCCGCCCCCGTCGTTGCGGAGCAGCTTGTTGGACTGCCCGTCGTTGGTCAGGTAGAGGTCCAGGTCGCCGTCGTTGTCGTAGTCGCCCCAGGCCACGCCCTGGCTGGATCCCGAATTGCCCAGCGGCCCGCTGGTGGCGTCCGTGAACACGCCGCCGCCGTCGTTGCGGAACAGCTTGTTGGCCTGCGACTGGTTTGCCAGGTAGAGGTCCAGGTCGCCGTCGTTGTCGTAATCGGCCCAGGCCACGCTGGTGCCGTAGCCGGCGTGCCCGAGGGGACCGCTCGTAGCGTCGCTGAACGCGCCGCCGCCGTCGTTGTGGAAGAGGTGATTGGCCGTTCCGTACCAGTTGGCCAGGTAGAGGTCGGGGCGCCCGTCGTTGTCGTAGTCGCCCCAGGCCGCGCCGCGCGCGGGGCCGGCATCTCCCAGTGGATCGGCGGTCGCGTCGCTGAAGGAGCCGCCGCCCTCGTTGTGGAACAGCCGGTTGGCCACGTTGTAGTTGGCCAGGTAGAGGTCCTGTGCGCCGTCGGCGTCGTAATCGCCCCAGGCGGCGCCCCAGCCAGCCGAGGTCTCGTCGAGCGGCGGGCCGGTCACGTTGGTGAAGGCCGATGCGCTCGCGCATCCGATCCCGTAGGCGCCGATGATGCCGCAGACGCCGCCTTCTGGGTGGTTCTCCGGCAGGCAGGGCGAGGTCTCCTGGAGGGCGAAGTCCAGCGCCTCGGGATCGCAGAACTGGGGATCGAGCTCGAGGTTGTGATCGCCGGTCTCCTGACCCGCGATGCAGTCGGTCCAGCCGGTGCCGTCGTTGTCGAAGACGTCGCAGCAGTAGAGATCGATGGTGCCCTGGTAGCAGGCCGCTCCATCGCCTCCGATGCCGAGGGCGATGATGCAGTTCTCCAGGGTCGCCTCCGAACCGCTGCGGCTATAGATGCCGGAAGTGTGGTTGGCTACGCTGTTGGCCGCCAGCGTGCAGCGCGCGAGCGTCACGATCGAGTTGCTGCAGTAGACTGCCCCCGCGTAGGTGGCGTCGTTGGCGTAGATACCATTGTCCTCGATCACGGGAACGTAGCTGTCGCTGATCGCCAGTCCCGCGCCGGCTTGCGACGAGTTCTCGTGGATCGTGTTGTCGCGGATCTCCGGCGTCGCGTCGTGGATGTTGATACCGCCACCGTAGTAGTAGGTTTCATTGTGGTGGATGTCGTTTCCCTGGATCAGAGGCCGCGAGCCATCGTAGCAGCCGATGCCGCCGCCCTGAGTCTCGGTCGTGTTGTCACGGATGATGTTGTCGAGGATCATGGGCGACGACTCGTGGCACCAGATGCCGCCGCCGTTGTAGGCGTACCCGTTGATCAGGGATAATCCGGCGAGAAGGGTGCCGCGGCCCTCGTGGCCGTCGAAGGTCACGACCGCTCCGTTCAGCACGGAGTTGGCGTCGATGATGGTCGTCTCGGGGCCGTTCTCGCTGCTGAGCGAGAGCAGCTTGCCCAGGAAGGAGACATTCTCCTGGTAGAGGCCGTCCCGAACGATGATGGCCTCGCCATCGACGCAGCTGTCGATGGCAGCCTGGATCGAAGGATAATCGTCGGGTACGTAGATGGGGGTATAGTGCCGGTAGTGGAAGCCCAGATCCGCGAGACCCGTGTCGAACGCATCGGTGGCGCGCGTCGTCATGTGGTTCATGTGGATCGTGCCGTTCGCGGACTCGAAAGAGAAGTCGTTGGCGGAGGACTGCCCGGCGTCGATGCAAGCCGACCCAAGCTGCAGGTAGTAGTTCCCGAGCGGACCGGACGTAAACGCTGGATTCGCCTGGAAATTACCCTCGCCTGTTGGCAGGTCGGGGTAATTGCAGCATGTGTAGTTGATAGAACCCGCGGAGACCAGATAGAAATCATTGATTATAATGCTGTGACTGACATGAGTATATTGGATGCCAATGTTTGATGGCCACGGCGGGTCATAGTAGTTGTTGTAGGCGAAAGTGCAGAAAAAGGCCGTGGGACCAAAGTGCACGCCAGCGCCGCCAAGGTAGGAGATGTTGTCCAGAACGAGGTTGTTCGTGAAGGACGATTCGACGCTCCCAGAGCCACAGAGGCCGCCACCGTCTTCCTCCGCAAGATTGCGCTGGATAATGTTGTTGTTCACCTTGACGATGCCACCCATGTAGATACCGCCGCCGTCTTCGCTGGCGTGGCAGTCCTCGATGATGCATTGCGTGATGACGACCTTCGCGTAATTGCCGCAGTACACGCCGCCACCGTTGTCCGCGTCACCGTTGCGCAGCGTCACGCCGCGCAGGACGGCGAAGTCGTCCCCTTGGTTCGTGAATGAGAAGCCCCGCCCGAGGGATTCGCAATCGATGATACAGGCCGTGGGATCCCCGTATCGGGCGCGGATGGTGACGGACAGGCCGTCCACGACGATGGCGCGGTTTCCGGGACCGGTGTACACGCCGTCGACGAGCTCGATGACATCGCCGTCCTGCGCCGCGTTGACAGCGGCCTGGATCGTGGGATAGTCACCGCCGCCGTCCGGTTCGATGACATGGATCGTGGCCGCGATCGCGCATGGCGCGAGTACAAGCAGGATCGCGGCGAATAGCAGTGAACGCATCTTCTTCCTCCCTGGAGCCGAAGGATGTCCCCTCTGGTGGGCATCTTGTCGAGCTGCGCGGTGCGGGTTCGGATCGTGGCGGGCATCGCAAGGCTCCAGCCATCAAGAGCGACGAGCGCTGCCGTTGCCTGGAGCCAGCGAGGCGACATGGATTCTCAATAGCGCAACATCGAGAGAGTCCCGTGATAGCAAGCACTGGATGCGGGAGCTGTTGCGGGCATGGCATGTTAAGCAGGTGCGAAACCGACGAATAGTAGCACAAACATGACACCCGTCACAATCTTGTTATACACGACATACTCGCCTGGAGGATCGCCTGGCGCTCGGCCTGCCTCGCCCAGCCACGAGTCATCGGTCGCGGAGCTTCGTCATCTCCGTGCGCCGGGCCAGCAGGCCCAGGACGACGAGCGCCGCGGGCAGGAAGGTGTTGGCCAGGGCCAGCGAGTAGTCGAGGCCCCCCAGTGCGCCGAAGCGCCCGCGCAGCAGGCCCGCCAGGTGGAAGACCAGGCCGAAGACGCCGAAGGTGACGGCGGCCCCGTGCTCGCGCCGCCGCCAGACCAGGAAGATCGCCACGCTGTAGCCCGCGCCGCCGATGATGGGCCCCGTGTAGCCGCGGGCGATCCCCCAGGCCAGGTCGCCGGCGGCCAGGACGACGAGCAGGGCGACGAGCACCGCGCGCGGCGCGTTGCCGCGCGAAGGAACCTGTTCCATGACAACCGCCTCCGGGGCCAAGGAAACCACGCCGACGCCGGCGCGTACAAGCCCGCCGTGCGCGCGACCCAGGCGATTGCGTTGCAAGCGACTAGCGGGTCCGCCGCGCGGCTCCCTCTCGTGACGTGCCGCGCCCTTGGCAATCCGCGCCGGCGGCGCTAGAGTATCCGCGTCGCGCCCGCTCCGGCGCGACCCCCTCACCGCGGACCCGCGTCCGGTCCGCCAGACAAGGAGGCGTCTCATGCGCCGTTCCCTCGTCATCCTCGTCGCGGCCCTGAGCCTCGCGCTCATCGCCGTGTCCGCCCTGGCCGATCCCTGGCAGCGGCCCAACCTGGTCAAGCAGTCCTTCCGCCACCGCGAGTGGAACCTCGGCCTGGGCTCCGGCCCCGCCTGGTTCTCGGCCACGCACGACGACGGCTACTTCTACGCCGACGGCGACGCGTCCGAGGACGCCGACATCTTCCCCACCGGCGCCGCCTGGATCGGCTACGGCGTCGCCCGCGACCTGGTCCTCGGCGTCGAGGCCCAGTACTTGCCGGCCACCTTCGAGGGCGACGAGGGCGAGGAGGACTGGAGCGTCCTGCTCTCCACACTCGTCCTGCGCTGGTACCCGGGCGCCATGGGGCTCAGCATCAAGGGCGGGCTGGGCTTCGGCCTGGTGAGCGCCGAGCTGGACGATGCGGCCGG
>JAFGBK010000032.1 GCA_016933175.1 Candidatus Krumholzibacteriota bacterium
AGCTCGGCGGCCGCGGACGCGGGCAGGGGCGCCACGGTCAGCTCGTCCGGAGCCGGGC
Source organism: Candidatus Krumholzibacteriota bacterium (assembly GCA_016933175.1). Lineage (GTDB taxonomy): Bacteria > Krumholzibacteriota > Krumholzibacteriia > JACNKJ01 > JACNKJ01 > JAFGBK01. Next base: position 59 of record JAFGBK010000032.1, read on the forward strand.
AGGCCAGCATGCTGGCCACCAGGTGGAGGTCGCGCTGGACGGCGCGCAGGGCGCCGTCCAGGCGGCCCGCCTCGTCGAGGGTCCGGGCGACGCCCAGGACGGCATTCAGCTCGTCGACGGTGCCGTAGGCCGTCACGCGGGGGTCGTCCTTACCGGTCCGGTCCCCCCCGATCAGGCCCGTGCTGCCCTCGTCGCCGCTGCGCGTGTAGATTTTCACGATCGTTAGATTGACCGCGGCCCGGCCTCCTGGCAAGGGAAAACCGGGTCAAGGCCGCGCCTGGCGCCGGGCGTGCGGACGCGCTATAACCAGAGAAGCACGGGAGGACGCGGCGATGGAGATCGACGCGCATCGCAACGATGCGGAATACCTCGACGACCCGTTCCCGATGCGGCTGGCGGCCGCCAGGGACATCATCGGCCGCCACCTGCCGGGCGGCGTCGTCGTGGCCTGCTCGGGCGGACCGGACAGCGTCGCCCTGGCAGCCCTGGCCGCCGAGGCCTACCTGCTCGCGGAGTCGCCGCCGCCCGGACCCTGCCTCCTGTGCCACCTGGATCACGGCCTGCGGCAGGAGTCGGCCGGCGAGGCAGCCTTCGTGCGCGACCTCGCCGGGCAGGTCGGGCTGACCTTCCGCGGCGAGCGCCTGCCCGTGCCGGAACTCCATGCCGCCGAGGGCGGCAACCTGGAGGCCCTGGCCCGCCGCCTGCGCTACGCGGCCCTGGATCGGATCGCCCGCGAGGCAGGCTGTGCGAACGTCATGACGGGCCACTCGGCCGACGACGCGGCCGAGACCCTCTGGCTCTGGTTCCTGCGCGGCACGGGACTGCGCGGCCTGCGATCCATCGCGCCGCGCCGGCCCATCGCGCGCGGCAGCGCCGTGACCCTGGTCCGGCCGCTCCTCGCCCTGCGCCGCGAGGAGCTGCTGGCCCACCTGCGCGCGCGCGGCCTCGGCTGGTTGGAGGACCCCAGCAACCGCGACCTGACTCTCAGGCGCAACTGGCTGCGGCACAAGCTCTTCCCCATGATCCGCGAGGACCTGGGCCGCGATCCCGTGCCCATGGCCCGCCGTCTGGCCCGCCACGCCGAGCAGGTCGCCGGCTACCTGTACGACGAGCTCGATCGCCACGGCCTGGACGCCGACCTCCTTCGCGAAGGCGGCGCGGGGGCCGCCGCCGTCGACCGGCGCATCCTGGCCGGCCTGCCCGATGCGCTGGCCGCCTGGTACCTCGCCGAGGGAGCGGGCGCCGAGGGCGGTCTGGACGGGCGGTCCCTGCGTCGGCTCCTCGAGCTCATCCGCGGCGGGGCGACGGGCGCGGTGCCCCTGCCGGGCGGCCGGCGCGCCACCGTCGAGGCCGGCCGCGTCTGCTTTCACGCGGCGGAGAGCCCGCCCCCGCCGCCGCCCGGCCTCGCCTTGATGGACACGGCCCTGGACGGCCGCGAGCTGCCCGGTGATGGCGCGGTGGACCTCTCCGCCGAATGGCGCCTGCGCGCGGCGACGCGGCCCGGGCCCCTGTCGCCGCCGGAGAGCGTCCGCAGCGCCCGCTTCGACGCCGATGCCCTCGCGCTTCCCCTGCGCCTGGTCCGTCCGGGCGAGGGCATGCGCGTCCGACTCCTGGGCGGCCCCGGCACGAGGCGCCTCTCGCGCCTGCTCGTCGACCGCAAGGTGCCCGCCCCCTATCGCGACCGGACCGCCGTGCTCGTGGACGCCGGGGGCCGCGTCCTCTGGGTGGCGGGACTGGCCCGCGGCGACGCGGCCCCGGTCGGGCCGGCGACCCGCCGCGTCCTCTGCCTGGACCTGGAGCGCAGGGAGACCGCGGCCGGGGATCCGGCGTGCGGCGGCGAGGCCGCTCCCTAGCGGACCCTTCCCCTGGACCTCGGGGGAACTTCCTGATATTTTGGGGTCTTAGGACATCACGAACACGGGCGGAGGAGGCGCCATGATCATGGCGGACGAGACGGCCTACCAGGAGCAGTTCCGATACACGCGCATCCTGCTGAGGCAGGAGCGGATCCAGACCCGGGTGCGCGAGATGGGCGCCGAGCTGAGCCGCCGCTTCCGGGGCGAGAAGCCCCTGCTCATCACCCTGCTCAAGGGCGGCTTCATCTTCCTGGCGGATCTGTGCCGCGCCATGACCATCCCCCACGAGCTGGACTTCATGCTCGTGCGCAGCTACGAGGGGACCACGACCACTGGCACGGTGCAGATCATCATGGACCTAAAGACGAACATCGAGGGGCGCCACGTGGTGCTGGTGGAGGACATCGTCGACACGGGCCTCACCCTCGAGTACATCCGCGATCACCTCGCCCTGCGCAAGCCGGCCAGCCTCATGGTCTGCTGCCTGCTGGACAAGAAGGAGGCGCGCGAGGTGGACGTGCCCCTGGAGATGGTCGGCTTCACCGTGGAGAACGAGTACCTCGTGGGCTACGGCCTGGACTACAACCAGCTCTACCGCAATCTGCCCTTCGTGGCCGCCATCGATCCTGACCAGGCCTGAGGGCCCGGGCCCGCCGCGCGCGGCGCCCGGCAGAAAGGAAGGCGATGAACGGAAACGGCCGCAAGCCCGATTCCGGCGGGCGTCCGACCCAGCCGCGCTCCATGCGTACCATGGCGTTCTGGATCCTGATGCTGATCCTGATCTTCGTGGCGGTGCCGCTCATCAACTACAACAAGGAGCGCGAGTACAAGGTCGACTACACGCGCTTCATGGACCAGCTCGAGAAGGACAACGTCGCCCAGGTGCGCTTCGACGGCCAGCGCCTGCACGGCGTCTTCCGCCGCAGCGTCTCCGTCACCGAGGGCACGGAGGCCGTGGACGTCCAGCGCTTCTACATCAACCTGCCCTACGCCCTGCCCGAGCTGCCCGAGCAGATCCGCGCGCGCAGCACCGACGAGCACCCCATCCTCATCGACACCGAGGAGCCCCGCTTCAACTGGTGGGGCACCCTCGCCTACTGGGCGCCCATCCTGCTCCTGGTCTTCCTCTGGTTCTTCTTCATCCGGCAGATGCAGGGCGGCAGCAACCGCGCCTTCAGCTTCGGCAAGAGCCGCGCGAAGCTGGTGGGCGGCGACAAGCCCATGGTCACCTTCGAGGACGTGGCCGGCGCCGAGGAGGCCAAGGTCGAGCTGGCCGAGATCGTCGAGTTCCTCAGCGATCCCAAGAAGTTCAAGCGCATGGGCGCCCGCATCCCGCGCGGCTGCCTGCTGGTGGGCCCGCCGGGGACGGGCAAGACCCTGCTGGGCAAGGCCGTAGCCGGCGAGGCCCGCGTGCCCTTCTTCTCCATGAGCGGCTCGGACTTCGTGGAGATGTTCGTCGGCGTGGGCGCCAGCCGCGTGCGCGACCTGTTCGAGCAGGGCAAGAAGAACGCGCCCTGCATCATCTTCGTGGACGAGCTGGACGCCGTGGGCCGCCACCGCGGCGCCGGCCTGGGCGGCGGCCACGACGAGCGCGAGCAGACCCTGAACCAGCTCCTGGTGGAGATGGACGGCTTCGACACCAGTGACGGCGTCATCATCCTGGCTGCCACCAACCGGCCCGACGTGCTCGACCCGGCCCTGCTGCGCCCGGGCCGCTTCGACCGCCAGATCGTCGTGGACATGCCCGACCTCAAGGGCCGCGAGGGCATCCTCCGGGTGCACATGCGCAAGGTGCCCATCGCCGACGACGTGGACCTGAACATGCTGGCCCGCAGCACGCCGGGCCTCAGCGGCGCCGACCTGGCCAACATCGTCAACGAGGGCGCCCTGCTGGCCGCGCGGCGCGACCACGACCGGGTCTACATGATCGATTTCGAGGACGCCAAGGACAAGGTCATGCTGGGCCCCGAGCGCAAGAGCCGCGTCATGAAGGAGGACACGCGGCGCAAGACGGCCTACCACGAGGCCGGGCACGCCATCGTCGGCATCGTCGCGCCCCAGGCCGACACGCTGCACAAGGTGACCATCGTCTCGCGCGGCCGCGCCGGGGGCGTCACCTACTTCCTGCCCGAGGAGGACCGCCTCTACTACGTGGACCGCGAGTACATTCTCGACAAGATGACCATGGCCCTGGGCGGCCGCGTCGCCGAGGAGCTGGTGCTGGGCAAGATCTCCTCCGGCGCCCAGGACGACATCCGCAAGGTCACCGACATGGCCCGCGCCATGATCACCCGCTTCGGCATGAGCGAGAAGCTCGGCCCCATCGCCTACGGCGAGAACGAGGAGATGATCTTCCTGGGCCGCTCCATCGCGCACACGCAGACCTTCAGCGAGCGCACGGCCCAGATGATCGACGACGAGGTCCGCACCGTGGTGGACGAGTGCCTGGAGCGCGCGCGCACGATCCTGAGGGGCCACATGGACGTCCTGCACCGCGTGGCCGACGCCCTGATGGAGCGCGAGACCCTCAGCGGCGACGACGTGCAGATCCTCATGCGCGGCGAGGAGCTGCCGCCCTTCGACCGCGAGGCCGCCGAGGCGGCCCGCCGCAAGATCCAGGAGCAGGGCGCCTCCCTGGCCGATCGCATCGACGCCGCCCTGGCCGAGGACCGCGACGGGAACGCCGGCGAGGTCCCGGCGCCGGCGGGCGCGGCCGCTGACGAGGCGGAGGCCGTGGGCGCGGGCGCCGACGAGGCGGAGGCCGCGGGCGCGGCCGCTGACGAGGCGGAGGCCGCGGGCGCGGCCGCTGACGACGGCGAGGATCCGGGGACGCGAAGCGGGGAACGATGAGCGGTCGCGCGGTCCGGCCCGATTCCCTCCGCCTGCGCGAGATCCGCGCGGGCGAGGCCGAGCTGCGCGCCCTGTTCGAGCGGAGCGGCGTCGATCCCGCCGGGGCGGCCATCATGGCCAGCAAGACGGTCCCGCGCGTCATCCGCATCGACGATCTCAGCGCCCCCGTGGCCAACATCCTCAAGCAGCTCGCCCTGGCCGCGGGCGCCGACTGCGCCAACCACGGCCGCGTCATCCTGGGCGAGCCCGAACGCAGCACGGTCCATCTCGTCGGGCACGAGCGGCAGCTGCGCGACCTGGCGCGCCGGCTCGAGCCGCAGCCCTTCGGCCTGCCCCACCTGGGCCGGGCCGTGACGCGCCTGCTGGACCGCCTGGCGTCCCGCCCCCGCGCCCTGGCGCTGCCCAGCGGCCCGCTGTCCCTGGACGGCGGACCCCGCCTCATGGGCGTCGTCAACGTGACACCCGACAGCTTCTCCGACGGAGGTCTCTGGGACGATCCCGGCCGGGCCGTGGAGCAGGGCCTGCGCCTGGCGGCCGAGGGGGCCGACCTGCTGGACGTGGGCGGCGAGTCCACCCGGCCCGGCGCCCCGCCCGTGCCGCCCGATGAGGAAACGCGGCGCGTCCTGCCCGTCATCCGCGAGCTGGTCCGGCAGGCGGCCGTGCCGGTCTCCGTGGACACGCGGCGGGCCGCCGTGGCCCGCGAGGCCCTGGCGGCCGGCGCCGCCATGGTCAACGACGTCACCGCCCTGGGCGATCCCGGCATGGCGCCCCTGGTGGCCGCGAGCGGCGCCGCCTGCGCGCTCATGCACATGCGGGGCGATCCCGAGACCATGCAGAACGACCCGCGCTACGACGATCCCGTGGACGAGATCTACCACTGGCTCGCGGGCCGCGCCGCCGCCGCCATGGCGGCCGGCATCGGCCCCGAGCGGATCCTGGTGGACCCCGGCATCGGCTTCGGCAAGCGGGTCGAGGACAACACGGCCCTGATCCGGCGCCTGGGGGAGTTCCACTCCCTGGGCCTGCCCCTGCTGATCGGGGCCAGCCGCAAGAGCTTCCTGGGCCGTCTCATGGACGAGCCCGACCCGCAACGGCGTCTGGAGGGCAGCCTCGCCGCCGCGGCCCGCGCGGTGGAACAGGACGTGCATGTGCTGCGGGTGCACGACGTGGCCGCCACCCGCCGCTTCCTGGCGGCCTGGCTGCCCCTGTGCGAGGGCGCCGGGGCCGCGGTGGCGGCCTGGAGCGCCCCCGGCGAGGCCTGAACGAGGGAACGGAGATGCTGAACCAGGGAACGGAGATGCTGAACCAGATACTGCTGGCGCTGCTCAACGTCCTGGACATCCTCGTCGTCACCTTCGTCCTCTACAAGCTCTACATCCTCGTGCGCGGCACCCGCGCCGCGCTCATGCTCAACGGCTTCATCGCCATCCTCCTGGCCGGCCTGGCGGCCCAGTACGCGGGCCTGGCCACCATCGGCTGGATCCTGAACAACCTGCGCACGGTCTGGGTCATCGCCTTCATCATCCTGTTCCAGCACGAGCTGCGCAGCGCCCTGGCCCAGCTCGGCCGCAACCGCATCGTCGGCCTCTTCCTCAATGTGGACAAGGACGTCGGCTACGTCAGCGAGATCACCCGGGCCGTGGAGGGCCTGGCCCGCTCGGGGCTGGGCGCGCTGATCGTCCTGGAGCGGGAGATGGGCCTGCGCAACTACGCCGAGAACGGCGTCCTGCTCAACAGCCGCGTCAGCGCCGACCTCATCGAGACCGTCTTCACGCCGCCCTCGCCCCTGCACGACGGGGCCATCATCATCAGCGAGGACTCGGTGGTGGCGGCGCGGGTGATCCTGCCCCTGTCCACGGACCCCTCCCTGAGCCGGGTCCTGGGTACCCGCCACCGGGCCGCCATCGGCATCACCGAGGAATCCGACGCCCTGGTGGTGGTGGTCAGCGAGGAGACGCGGACCATCAGCCTCTGCGAGGCGGGCATGATCGAGCGCGACCTCGACGCGGCCACGCTGCGCAAGGAGCTGATCAAGCGCCTCGGCCCGCGGAAGCGCGTCAAGAAGTCCTGATCCCCTCTCCTCCCCGGCAAGAAGCGGGGCCGGCGGGACGCGACGCCCCCCGGCCGGGACGAGCGCGCGGACCTCGCGTGGCCCGCGACGCTCCGGAGGCCCCCGCCGGTCCGTGGCCCGTGGCGGCCGGGCGTGCGCCCGGCTCCCCTCCGCCCTCGTGCCCGTGACCGCCGGCCCGCCGCGCGTGGCGGCGCGGGCTTCCGGCCCGGTCCGGCGGACGCCACGCGCCAGCAGGGCGACTCCTCCCGTGATCCCCCTGCGACCGGGCCTCGGCCCGCCGGCCCCTCATGCCACGCAGCCTCCGGCCGGCCCCGGCGCGGCGGGCCCGGGGGCCCGCCGTACGCCGGCGGCCGGCCCGGAACGGGCGGCGCGCGTCGTCGGCCGCGATCTCGCAAGGTTCGGTTTCCCCGCGGCCCGTCCCGGGCGCCGGTTCGTTCCGGGCTGCGCCCGGGATCTTGCAGGGCGCGGGCCCGGCCGGCCGAAGGCGCCAACCCCGTCCGGCGACGCCGGTTGCGCGACCACGCCGCGCGCGGCCGCGAGGCCGCCTGTCAACGCCGGAACCGCGAGGCGGCGGGCCATGACCACGGCCGGCCCGCCGCCGTCCGCGACGACGGGCCGCGGCGGCTCGGGGCCATGGCCGCGCGGCCGGCCGCGGCGGCGCAAGGGCCTTGAGTCCGCCGCTCCGAGCGGCTAGTCTGGGCTGCCGTCGCCCGGCGCCGATCCCCCACGTCGCAGCGAGGAGTTTCCATGACGCGCCGCCCGCTCATCGCCTGGCTCCTGATCCCCCTGGCCCTGCTGCTCGGCTCCTGCTCCGAGGAGCTGACCGAGCCCGAGCCCCAGCTGTCGGCCCCCGACAGTCTGCGCGGAACCGTGGGCGACACCCTGCGCTTCCTGGGCTTCTACCTGGGCGACTGGAGACAGGTCGCGCGCCACTCCTGGGACTTCAACTCCGACGGGATCTTCGACTACGTGTGGACCAACTACGGCGGCTTCGGCTACGACTACGACGATTACCTCGCGGACGCCGAAGTCTCCCACATCTACGCCCACACGGGCACGTACACGGCCACCTTCCAGGTGACCACCGTGGGCAACCGGCTCTACCGCGCCACGTCCCGGGTCACCATCACCAACGAGGTGCCCTTCATCGAGGCCACGCTGGCCGATTCCGTGGGCTGCGGCGAGGAGGTGCCCCTCTGGGGCCGGGCCGTGGACGACGCCGGCCTGCGCGCCTTCTGGGATCTGAACGGCGACGGCAGCCCCGACCTGAGCCAGACCTTCACGGACAGCATCGAGCTGTCGACCAGCCTCGCCTTCGACGAGCCCGGGATCTACGCCGTGGCCTTCGGCGCCAGCGACAACGACGGCCACCTGGTGAAGCTGGAGTTCGAGATCACCGTCGGCGTGCCGCCGAGCTGGGAGAGCGGCGCGTCCATGGCCGAGCCCCGGGCCGACCACGCGGCGGCCGTCTGGAACGACCGCATCTACGTCTTCGGCGGGCGCCACAACGGGCTGGTGCGCGGCGGCGTCGAGATCTACGACCCCGTCGCCGACACGTGGAGCGCGGCGGCCAATCCCCTGCCGACGCCGCGCTGGGACCTGGCGGCCGTCACCATCGCCGACCGGATCTACGTCATCGGCGGCCTGACGGAGTCGGGCCACGTCTTCGACCGCCTCGAGATCTTCGACCCGGCGGCCGAAACCTGGACCACCTTCGACCCGCCGGCGATCGGGCAGACCATGCCCATTCCCAAGCTGGGCTTCTCGGCCGCGCCCCTGAGCGGCACCTCGGTGGTGGGCGACTCCATCCTCGTCTTCGGCGGCATCGCCGAGGGCGCCGTCAACGACACGAGCCTGGTCTACAACACGGCCACCGACCTGTGGTCCATCGACGCCGCCCACTTCATGCGCACCACGCGCGCCTGGATGGCCACCGCCACGGTGTGGCGCAACGACCCCTTCAGTGACGGCCGCCTGGTCGCCGCGGGCGGCAGCCCCGACGGATCCCTCGCCTCCGGCGGCTTCGAGAGCTACGATCCCTTCACGGACCTCTGGCTCAACCAGACCGTGATGCCCACGCCGCGCTACGCCGCGGCGGCCGCCTTCAGCGCGGGCAAGCTCTACGTGATGGGCGGCCTGGCCGGCACGACGGGGGTGACGGGCGCCGTCGAGGTCTATAACTACGCCGACGAGCGCTGGACGCCCGCGGCCGATCTGCCCGCGCCGCGCGCCGGCGCCGCGGCGGTGGCCCTGAACGGCCGCGTCTACCTGATCGGCGGCGGCATCGCGGCCACGCCCTACAACGTCGAGGGCAGCGCCGACCTGCAGATCCTGGTGCCCTGGCGCTGCAGCCCCTGATGCCGCCCGCGACCGCAGGCCGGGTGAAATGAGCATGGCTCGCCAAGACCTGCCCCGCTCCCTGCGCATCGAGCTCATCGATCGGGACCACCCCGGCCTGCCCGCCTTCTTCGCGGCGCTGCCGGCCAGCTCCGGCTGGCCCGAGGGCACCGTGCTCTCCCTCACCGACCGCGAGCCCACGGAATTCGAGCGGGCCGAACGCTACGTGGCCGCCCTCCACGAGGAGAAAGTGGTGGGGGCCGTCAGCCTGCACCCGGGCGCGCCGGGCAACTACCACCGCATGCACAACCTTCACTTCCATGTGGACATGCTGCGGCCCTGGCAGGGGCACGGCATCGGCCGCGCGCTCATGGAGGAGCTGCTCGTCTACGCGCGCAAACGGGGCATGCTGCGCCTCTGGCTGGGCACGCTCTCCTCGAACCGCCAGGCCCTGCGGCTCTTCGCCCGCTTCGGTTTCCGCGTGGAGGGCATCAGCCGCGCCGCCTACCGCGTGAAGACCGAGGCCGGGGACAGCTACTTCCTCGACGGCGTGGGCATGGCCCTCTGGCTGGGACCGCGGCTGATCCTGGACGACGACGGCCGGCGCCGCTTCGCCCTGGCGGAAGTCGGCGCGGCGGCCGGCGCGGACGCGGCGCTGGAGTACTACTCGGCCGACACGGTGGACGCCGGCGAACTGGCCGGCCTCTACGCCTCCGTGGACGACCAGCGCCACCGCTTTCCCGAGGCGCTCCACGGCGCCTGGCTGGAGTCCGATCTCACCGTGACGGCCCGCGATGGCGATCGCCTCGTGGGCCTGGCCCGCGCCATCACCGACCGCCACACGACCCTCTACGTCTGCGACGTCCTCGTTCACCCGGACTGGCAGCGGCGCGGCATCGGCACCGAGCTCATGCGACGCGTCGTCGCTCCCCACGAGCGGATCTACCAGATCGCCCTCATCACGGACCCGGAGATCCTGCCCTTCTACGCCCGTCTCGGCTACATGCAGTGGGAGAGCGCCTGCCTGAGGATGCATCGCCTGGAGAAGCCGGCGGACTGAGGCGGCACCGGCGCGCCTTGTGGCGAAGGAGCGCGGACCGCGCTCTTCGCGGGCGGCGGCGAACGGGCGATCAGGGCGCGGCGGCGGCGGCCCGGGGCGCTTCCTCGCGCTCGGGCAGGGGCAGGCCGCAGGCCTCGTGGTAGACGTCCTCCAGCCGACGCGCGATTGCGTGCCAGCTCAGGTCGTGTGCCCGCGCCTGGCCGCGACTCCCGTAGGCGGCGCGCTCTTCGGGCCGGTCCAGGAACCAGCCGACGGCCCGGGCCAGGGCCGCCGTGTCGCGCGGCGCCACCAGCAGCCCCTCGACGCCCTGCCGCACGACGTCCCGGTAGCCCTCGATGTCGAAGGCCACCACCGGCAGGGCTGCCGCCATGGCCTCCAGCAGCACCATCCCGAAGCTCTCGCGGCCGAGGCTCGGCGCGCAGAAGACGTCGGCGGAGGCGTAGTACTCGGCCAGCTTCTGCCGCGGCACGAAGCCCACGAAGTGGACGGCCTCCCGCACGGGACCGGGCAGGCGGCGCTGCAGGCGCGACCGATCGGGGCCGTCGCCCACGACGATCAGCTCGACGTCCCGGCGCCGCCGGCGCAGGACGGCGAAGGCGTCCAGGAGCTGCGGCAGGCCCTTGCGCCGCACGGTGGCCCCCACGAAGAGCAGCCGCAGGCTGCCCGGCGCCAGGCCGGCCAGGCAGTCGTCCTCGCGGCGGGCGGCCTCGGCGAAGAACTCGTAGTCCACGCCGTTGGGAATGATACGGTAGGCGCCGGGAAAGTGGGGCTCCACCGCGCGCCGGGCGGCGGGGCTGACGGGAACGCGGGCCGCCAGGCGCCCCAGCCGCCGCTCCAGGTGGCCGTGGAACAGGAGTGTCAGCAGGTCCCGCTCGTAGTAGCTGTGGAAGGTGGCGACCACCGGGCAGCGAGCGCGGCGCGTGACCATCAGCGGCAGGGTCGGCATCAGGGGGTTGTGGATGTGGAGCAGGTCGAAGCGCTCGCGCTCGAGCACCTCGTCCAGCCGCCGGCCCAGCCGCCAGCCCACGGTGACCCGCGACAGGCTGCCGTTGTAGCGCAGCGGCAGGCTGCGGCCCAGGCGCAGCACCCGCGGGTCGCGTTCGGGCACCTCCCCGCTGATGTGGCTGGTCACGACCGCCACCTCGTGGCCCAGCAGGCGCAGCTCCCGCGACAGGGCCCGGATGTGCTCGCTGATCCCGCCGGGCTGCGGGTAGTAGAACTCGCTGACCATGCCGATCTTCACGAGGCGGCGGCTCCTTGGGCGCGAGGGATGCTCGTCACGGCGGCGTCGTGGAGGGGGTAGAGCACGACCCACTGCTCGGGCCGAGCCAGGATCTCCCGCTCCAGCGCCGCCGCGAAGGCGTTCACGGGATCGGCGCCCGCCGGCAGGGGCGGGTGTATCTTGATCGCATAGCCGCCCGCCTCGCGCAGCAGGAAGACGGGCAGCAGCGAGGCCCCGGCGCGCCGCGCCAGGTCGGGACCGGCGGAGGGGAAGCGGCGCCAGCCGCCTGCCAGCTCGGCCTGCCTCTGGCCCCTGCCGTTCACCACCCCGCGGCCGAAGGCGCGGTCGGCCATCAGGCCGACGGCCGTCCCCTCGCGCAGGCAGCGGAACAGCGTCAGGCCCGGCCCCTCGGCGGGCAGGATCCGCGTGCCGCCGCGCTCGCGCATCCACCGGAAGAGGTCGAACAGGCGCGGCGGCTCGAGGCGCTCCGCCGTCACGGTGAAGCCGGGCAGGCGCCGGGCGAGCCAGGCGGAGAGCAGGTCCCAGTTTCCCAGGTGAGCCGACAGGACGCAGACGGGCCCGCGCCAGGTGGCCCGTTCCAGGTGCTCGCGGCCCTCCACGCGCAGGGGCCAGCGGTCGAGCTGATCCGGACGCGCGGCCAGGACCAGGAACTCGGCCCAGTAGCGTCCGTAGGCCGCGAACACATCCCCGGCGCTCACGCCGATCCGCCCGCCGGCCGCCGCCACGGCGGCCAGGTTGCCGGCCACGACGGCGCGGCGCGGCGAGAGGCGGCCCGCTAGCCGACCGAGCCCGGCGCCGGCGGCCAGGGACCAGCGGACGGGCAGGATGCGGGCCAGGAACAGGCCCAGCCGAAGGACGATGCAGAAGGCCACGCTCCCCTCCCGGAGGCGCACCTCGAGCGCCGACCCGTCGGCGCCGAGGCCGGCAGCATACAGCAAAAGCGCTGTCGAGCCCAGGGGGCGGAACGAAAAGGCCCTCCCCCGGGCGGGGGAGGGCCGATCGCTCGCGTGCTGCGCCGAGCCTTAGTCGACCAGGATCACCTTCTTGGGCTTCTTCTCGTTGTGGCCGGTCTTGGGTTCGGTGGCGTCCACCTGGGCCAGGTAGACGCCGCTGGGCAGGGTCCGGCCGCTGGCGTCCTCGGCCTTCCAGCCCAGGACATGGAAGCCGCCCTCCATCAGCTGGCCCTCGGCGAGCGTCGCCACCAGGCGGCCGCTCACGTCGAAGATGCGCACCGTGACGTAGGCCTCGGCGCTGGTGGAAAAGGCGATGTTGGTCACGGGGTTGAAGGGGTTGGGGTAGTTGCTGACCTCGCCCAGGAGGCGGCCGCCGCCGGGCACGGCGCCGGGATCGTCGACGGCCGTGGTCTCGCCCAGGGGGCCGGTTCCGCCGGACTCGTGGTAGCGGTCCGCGAACTCCTGCAGGAAGAAGTTGGCCACGGTCACGTCGTGGATGATGAGCGTATTCTCGTCGTTGAGATTGTCGGCGCTGTAGCTCCAGTTGTGGGAGCCCGTGACCACCAGCGGGTCGTCGCCGGTCCAGTTGGCGTCCACGACCATGTACTTGTGGTGGAGCAGGCGGGAGGAGGGCAGGGCCGTGTCCAGCCAGACGTCGGCGGGATCGTCCCAGGCGTAGGGCGTGCAGGGATCGCCGGCCATCTCGTAGTAGACGCTGCCGTCGCCGCAGGCGCCCTGGTCCTGGTCGAAGACGCCGCGGATCTCGAGGTCCGGCACGTCGTAGCGCCGGTACTGCATGGCGTCGCTCAGGTAGTAGTCCGTGAAGGCCAGGATCGCGAAGTAGATGGAGTGGTCGGCCCCGTTGACGCAGCCGGTGATCTTGTCCGTCACCTCGTCGCTGGGACTCATGTACTGCTCGAAGCGCAGGCCGCTGATCGTGAACTCGTGCGGCGTGTCATCGGCCTTGTTGGCGCCCATGAGCGCGGCGCCCGGGTCGGGCGTCTGCGTGTCGCTGCCCCACATCTCGTTGAACTCGAGCGTGTAGGCCTGGGCCAGGCCGTAGTCGCGGATCTTGATGCCGTTGTTGATGTCGTCGTTGCCCGCGACGCTCATGTTCGCGCTGCCGGTCCAGACCCAGTCGTTGTAGGGGTTCGTGTCGCGGGCGTCCACGACCACCCACTTGTTGTGCATGATGCCGTAGCCGTCGTCGGACCCGTGGTTCCCGCCGTAGGTGCTGGTGATGTAGGGGATGCCGTAGCCCGCGCAGTAGTCGGCGGCGGCCGAGGAGTTGCCGGCGTCGATGATGATGCGCACCAGGCAGCCGCGGATGTGGGCCGCCACCAGCGCGTTCTTCACGTTGTCCAGGCTGAAGCTGTAGAGCGCCGCGTCCACGGAGTAGTTGGCCTGGTTGATCAGGTTGGTGACCTGGGTGCTCATGTTCTGGCTCTCCAGGACCGGATCGCCCGTGGCGTAGCTCTCGTCGGCCGTGTAGCTCATGTAGACGTGGATCTGGCCGGGGATGTCGCTGGCCGTGGCCAGGAGCTGATCGGGGCCGTAGCGCGTGCCGCTGGCGTCCGCGCTCTTGACGCGGAAGTGGTAGATGGTGTTGGCCGCCAGGCCCGCCAGGCTCACCACGTGCTCGGTCTCCTCGGCGCCGGGATCGCCGGCCGTCGAGCCGTAGCTGTCGTCGAGGCCGTACTCGACCTCGCTGGAGCCCGGCGTCTGGGTCTCGAAGAGGATGTCGGCCGAGCTCTCGGTGACGTTGCGCACGACGGGCAGGCCCACGATGGGCGGCCCGGGCTCCAGGATGACGATGTCCGCGGCGAAGCGGGGGCACATCTCGTAGCCGCTGGTGTAGGGCGAGGAGCTGTCGAACTGCTTGAGGATGCCGATGATGTCGAAGACGCCGCCCGGATCCGCGCTGCCGTTGACCGAGGTGTCCTTGTCGATGAACAGGTCGCAGGTGCCGGTGCCGTCGTTGATCTCCAGGTAGCTGTTGCCGGTCTGGGGCGTCACCGGCCAGGTGCCCGACACGATGGAGACGCCGTTGATGCGGATCAGGCGGCCCTCGTTGGGCTCGCTGTAGTCGCCCTGGAAGGTGGCGTTCAGCTCGGCGCATGTGATGACCATCGGCGCGGGGACCGCGTAGCCGCTCCCGTGGTTCACCAGGGTCGTCGTGGCGGTGGTGGTGCCCAGCTCGGTGAGCCCGCTGTACTGGGCCACGTTGGCCGTCACGGTGACGCTGTCGCCCAGCTCGGCCGTGTAGGCGCTCGCGCCGCCGCTGACCCAGATGTTCACGCCGCCGGTGGCGTCCTGGATGAAGATCTCCAGGTTGTAGGTGCTGTAGATGTTGTTGGGGCAGGTGACGATGCCGCTGACCGTCACTTGCTGGTTCAGCAGGGTCGGCACGCCGGCGGCGGTGTTCTGGTGCACATCCACGATGTCGATGGCCCAGGCGGGCAGGGCGCAGACGAGCAACGCCCCCAGGGCCAGAAGGCTACGAGCACGCATTGTCGGGCTCCTCGGCCGGGGTTGGCATACTTCCACGTGGCATTGCGCGGCTCTGTGGGGACCGCGCAGCACATGATTATAACAAACCCCCGCGCCGGCGGGAAAGCCTCGAATCGCATAAGCCGAAACGTATCAAAGGATTGAAACCGGGGCGGCCAGCGGGAGGCCCTCAGCGCTCCCGGAACACCCTGTCGAAGCGCCAGTTGAGCCGCAGCTCCGCCTGCCAGCCGTCGCCCGACCAGGCGCCCGTCCGCTCCACGCGGGCCAGGACGAGCCGGCCGTCCCAGCGGCCGGGCGTCCAGGCGCCGGGCGCGCGCCAGTCCCAGCTCGCCGACATCACGCGCTCGACGGCCTTCTCGCCGGTGATCCAGGCCTTGTCCTTCTCGAGCAGGCCGATGAAGCCCGCCTCCACGCCGCGCTCGCCGTCGATGAGCCCCCAGCGGGCCTGCTCGAAGGACAGGGCCAGTCGCCCCCAGGCGGCCGGCGGCAGGCCCAGGCGGACGAAGAGGTCGTCGGCGTTGGGGCCCAGCCAGTGGCCGATGAGGGCGCCCTCGCCCAGGCGGTCCTCGGTGAGGAAGGCCCGGCGCAGGTCGCCGTCGTGGTGGAAGTAGACCTGGGGATCCAGGTGGGCGTACTCCAGGTCCAGGTCGGCGCCCGCCCAGCCGAGGGGGTTGGCCCAGCGCAGGCCGGCGAGCTGGGCGAAGCTGGAGATCGCGGCGTCGCCACCGGGTTCGGCCTTCTCGCGGGCCACGAGGCGATCCAGGAGGAACTCGCCGTACAGCGTGAAGGGCGGCAGGTCCACGCGCAGGTCCGCCCCCACCACCTTCTTGTCGTCGGTGCCGGAGCGGTCGTAGATGTCCTGGGTGATGGCGACCAGGAAGCCGGCCGGGTTGGCGTAGCCCAGGTCCACGCCGCGCCCGCCCCACGCCGTGGCCTCGTAGAGCCCGAGGGTGAAGGGCGCCGGCAGGTGCAGCGTGAAGCGGTGGGCGGCCATCCAGGCTTCGCCGCTCTCGTGCTCCCAGCCGGGGTAGGGCTCGCCCGCGAGGAGCGGCGGTGGCTGCTGGCCGCGCCGGGTCTGGGCCAGGAGGCTCGCGCCGCTCACCCAGCGCGTGCGGAAGCGGAAGGAGAGGCCGTCCAGGGGGAAGGGATTCTCGCTCAGGAAGAGGGCGCCGCGGCGGCCCTGTCCCCAGCGGCGGTCCTCCCGGCCCAGGCGCAGGTCCCACCCGCCCTGGTCCCAGGCGACGACCGCCCGGTCGTTGCGCGCGCTGGGATCGTCCAGCACGCCGCCGGCGTCCGGCGGCAGGTTGTCCGTCCAGTCGCCGGAGTTGGGCGCCGGAGTGAGGCGGCTGTAGTCCTCGGTGAAACGGAGCTGGGCCGTCAGGCGGCCGCCCAGCACGGCGTCGAGGGTGACGACGAAGAGGCCCTCGCGGCGGCGGCGGCGATCCAGGTCGGCCAGCGAATCCACGCCGGCCGGTCCGCCGGCGAAGCGCAG
>JAFGBK010000033.1 GCA_016933175.1 Candidatus Krumholzibacteriota bacterium
AAGCCCGACGAGCGCGTCCTGGCCGAGGCCGGTAGCCTGCGGGGGCTCTTCGCCGGCGGCATGAGCCTTCAGAACTACCGCGACGTCTTCGCCCGCGTGGACTTCCTGCGCTTCCTGGTCAACTCCCTCGTCGTGACGGGCGGCATCGTCCTGGCCGGCCTGCCCGTGAACGCCCTTGCGGGCTACGCCTTCGCCCGCCTGCGCTGGCGGGGGCGCGGCCTGGCCTTCAACCTGGTGCTGGCGGTGATGATCCTGCCCCTGGAGGCCATCGCCGTGCCGCTGTTCTACCAGGTCAGCGTCCTGGGCCTGCGCGACACCTACCTCGCGCAGATCCTGCCCTTCGTGGCCGACGCCTTCTCCATCTACCTCTTCCACAGCTTCTTCCTGGGGCTGCCGGCCGAGCTGGAGGAGGCCGCCCGCGTGGACGGCGCCGGTCCCCTGCGCACCTTCGTCTCGGTGATCGCGCCCAACGCGCGGCCGGCCTTCGCCGCCGTGGCCATCGTGAACTTCCTGTTCCGCTGGGGATCCTACCTCTGGCCGCTGCTGGTCACGGTGGGCCCGCGCGTGCGGCCGCTGCCGGTGGCCGTGGCGACCTTCCACACGCTGCCGCCCCTGCAGTGGGGCGACATCCTGGCCTTCGGGGTGATGATGGTGGCGCCGGTGCTGGCCGTCTTCCTGCTCTTCCAGCGCTGGTTCGTGCGCGGCGTCACCGGCGCGGCCGTCAAGGGCTAGCCGTCTTCGATCTCGAGGGCTTCCAGGTCTCGGGCGAACTCCTCGAACAGGGGCCGGACTCGATCCTGGAGGTGGAACAGGGACGACTCGTGATCCGGTACGCCGAAGATGAACAGGAACCTCACCATCAACTCGCCTTCGTAGTAGCGCTCTTCCGCGATGCGCGCGTAGGCGTGAACGCCCGGATAGCAGAACTGGGGCCAGTGGCCAGCAATGTGCCAGAAGGCGTGAGAACTCGGGTTAAGCGTGTGAATGGACAGCCGCTCGGCTTTCAGCTCCATGTCACGGCAGCCCAGGACTTCTATTATCCTGATCTCTATCAAGGATCCTAGATTCCGTAGATAGCGCTTCTGATGCCTTCCCCAGCGGGCGTGGCTCTCGATGGCGGTCGAGTCGGGAGGCGATAAGGTCAGGACCTCCACCAGGGCAATACAGGCTGGATCGTGAACATAGCCACGCTCCGGAGTCATGAAGAGTTCATAGTTGATGGCCCTCAACGAGTCCTGATGCGAGCTGCCGGGTTCCAGGTCGAACAGGCTGTGTTCGAGCAGCCACCCCTGGTAGTCCTCCAATGTATAGCCTGCGGCCCGCGATCCGGACGGGATGCCGACAACGAGAAGAAGGCCCACCGCGAAGAGGGCAAGAAAGGCGAGCCTTGATCGGCCTCGATCGGAACCAGATTCCATCTCCCGCATCCTCGACCTCCCATATTTCAATACATGGGCAATATAGCCCCATGGCGGCCGCTGCACGCAAACGTTTTATGATTGGTGGAATGGGGCTCGGGGAAAAGGTCAGTCCGCGGCGCCGCGGAGGGGGACGTAGCGGTCCTCGTAGAAGTAGCCCAGGCGGGGCGGCCGGCCGTGGCGCTCGGCGGCCCGGTCCACGGCCTCCAGCACCTCCCGCTTGCCGTGGCGGTTGGACAGGTGGACGAGCACCAGGTGCCTGACCCCCGCCTCGGCGGCCAGGCGCAGACTGGCGTCGATGTGGCCGTGGCGCTGGCGGCTCTCCTCCAGCTCGTCGGCGTCCAGGAAGGTGGAGTCCACCAGCAGGACGTCCGCGCCGCGGAAGGGCGCCGGGTCCTCCGGCGGCGTGCAGTCGCCCGTGTAGACCAGCAGCGGGTGCCAGACCTCCTCGACGACGGCCGCGCGCCCGCGCTCGGCGATGAGGGCCCCCACCTCGCGCGGCTCGGCCTCGGCGAACTCGGGGCGCAGCACCTGCCGCTGCTCCTCGACGCGGTAGCCCAGGCTCTGCCAGCCGCGCGTGTGGGCCACGGGGAAGGCGGCCACGCGCACGGGGCGGCGCGCGATCTCCACGGGGACCGTGTCGCCCGCCTCCAGGGGATGCCAGCTCAGGCTGTAGCGCAGGCGCTGGTCCTGCTTCTTGCCCAGGTACTCCTTGAGGTAGCGGATGAACGGATCACCGGCGGGGTGGTGCACCTCGATGGGGATCTCCCGGTCGCCGTTGCTCAGGTTGCGCAGGTTGACCAGGCTGGGCAGGCCGGCGATGTGGTCCTCGTGGCCGTGGCTGAGGAAGACCTTGCGGATGCCGAAGATCCGCTTGCCCAGCACGTGGACGATGCCCTCGCCGGCGTCCAGCAGGAGGCGCGCGGGCTTGTAGTAGAACCAGGTGGCGTACAGGGCCTTGGAGTAGCCGACGAGGACGTTCTGCATGAACCCACAGTAGCCGCGCCCCGCCCCCGGCGCAAGGCCGGCGGCCCTCCGTACGGCGCCGCGGACGACCTGGGAAGGGCCGCGGCGGGCGCGGCTTGACATTGCCGGCGCGACTTTGGATATTCGGCCCTCGGGCGGCTCCGCCCATCCCCTTTCCGGAACCGACGATCCCCCGACCCCGGGCCGGATCCCCATAGATGCGAGGAGCGAGACATGGCACGGAAGAAGATCATCATCATGGGTGCCGCCGGGCGCGACTTCCATAACTTCAACGTCCTGTACCGCGACAACGAGGACGTCGAGGTCGTCGCCTTCACGGCCACCCAGATCCCCGATATCGACGACCGCAAGTACCCCGCCGCGCTGGCCGGCAAGCTCTACCCCGACGGCATCCCCATCCACGCCGAGGAGGACCTGGGCGAGCTGATCGACGAGAACGAGATCGACGAGGTCGTCTTCTCCTACAGCGACGTGACGCACGAGCACGTCATGCACGCCGCCAGCTTCGTCAACGCCATGGGGCCGGACTTCACCCTCGTCGGCACGCAGAACACGATGATCGAGAGCACCAAGCCCGTCATCGCCGTCTGCGCCGTGCGCACGGGCTGCGGCAAGAGCCAGACCACGCGGCGCGTGATGCAGATCCTCAAGGACATGGGCAAGAAGGTGGTGGCCGTCCGCCACCCCATGCCCTACGGCGACCTGGCCAGGCAGGCCGTGCAGCGCTTCGGCAGCCTCGAGGACCTCGCCAGGCACGAGTGCACCATCGAGGAGATGGAGGAGTACGAGCCGCACATCGCGGCCGGCCACGTCGTCTACGCGGGTGTGGACTACGAGGCGATCCTGCGCGAGGCCGAGAAGGAGGCCGACGTCATCCTCTGGGACGGCGGCAACAACGACACCAGCTTCTACCTGCCCAACCTGCTGATCACCGTGGTGGACCCCCTGCGGCCCGGCCACGAGGTCGCCTACTACCCCGGCGAGACCAACCTGCTGCAGGCCGACGTGGTGGTCATCAACAAGATCGACAGCGCGAGCCTCGAGAACATCGAGGACGTGCGCGACACCGTCCGCGAGGTCAACCCCGACGCGATCATCATCGACGCGGCCAGCCCCATCCAGGTGGAGGATCCCGACGTCATCGCCGGGCAGCGGGTGCTGATCGTCGAGGACGGCCCCACGCTGACGCACGGCGAGATGAAGCTGGGCGCCGGTACCGTGGCCGCCCTCAAGTACGGCTGCGAGCCGGTGGATCCCCGGCCCTACCTGGTGGGCAAGCTCCAGGAGACCTTCGACGAGTACGAGGACATCGGCGTCCTGCTGCCGGCCATGGGCTACGGCGGCCAGCAGGTCAGGGACCTGGAGGCCACCATCAACGCCGTCGAGTGCGACGCCGTCATCATCGGCACGCCCATCGACCTGCGCCGCGTGGTGGACATCAAGCACCCCAGCACGCGCGTGACCTACGAGCTGGACGAGATCGGCCGCCCCGACATGGAGGACGTCCTGGAGGCCTTCATGCAGGAGATGGAGGGCGAGTAGGCGCCGCGCCGATCCGCGACGAACGGAAAGGCCGGGACCCTCGGGTCCCGGCCTTTCGCTTGCTGCCGAATGGCATCCCGGGGGAACGGTCGGGACGCGTCAGCGGATGCCGGACAGCTCGCCCGCCGGGCCCGGCCGGCGGGCGGGAACGAGGCCCTCGTCGGTCTGGCCGAAGAGACGGAAGAGGAACCAGCCCGCGCCGGGCCCGAACTCCCGGCGCAGGGCCGCCTGGGCCCGCAGGAGGGCCTCGCCGGCGGTGTCCCCCAGGAAGAGGCGGCCGTAGAGGACGGCGCGGAAGAGCCGGCGCTCGGCCTCGTCGCGGAAGGGCGCCAGGGGGATCAGCGCGCGGCGGCAGCCCCGGCCCAGGAGCTGCTGGGCCCAGTCCTCCAGGGTCGCGCCGCCGCTGGGCGGTTCGTCGCCGGGCTCGAGCTCGAGCAGGGTCAGGTCGCAGGGCATGCGCACGCCCGCCAGCAGCTCGCGCAGGGAGTCGCGGCCGAGGCAGTGGACGACCCCCGCGCCGGCGGCGTCGCGGTCGCCGGCGTCCAGGGTGATGTGGTGCTGCCGGGCCAGTTGCTGCAGCTCCGTGCCGAGCTCGCGGGCCGCCTCGGCCTCGCCGCGGACCAGGAGGCGCAGCGGGCGCCGGCCCGCCGCGATCCGCCCGTTGCGGAGGAAGTGCAGGAAGCTGATGCCGCGGGCGATGAGGTGGTCCTCGCCGAGGAAGCGGTCGCCGCGCCGCAGCAGCTCCCAGGGCAGGCGCAGGATCTCGCCGTCGCCGAGGATGCGCAGCCGCGGCGGCAGGGCCGTCTGCTCGAAGCCGTCGCCGAGGCAGTCCAGCAGGGCCGTGCGCATGGCGGGCTCCAGGCGCGCGAGGGTCTCGGCCGGATCGCGCCCGGCCCCGTAGTCCGCCAGTAGATCCGCCACGCCGCGCGCGAAGAAGTCGGCGTCCAGCAGCTCCGGCGACAGGACCTTCTCCAGCGCGCCCTGGGGCGCCGGCGGCGCCGCGGGCGGCAGCTCGCGCGGGGCGGCGGCCCCGGCGCGCGGCGCGACGGCGCCCTCCTCGTCCCAGTCGTGGTCCTCGCTCTCCTTGCGGCGGAGGAAGTGGCGCAGGTACTGGCCGCGCAGGTCCCGGTTGTCCACGAGGAAGAGGATGCGCTGGGGCCCCCGCTCGCGGCCGAGGAACTCGCGGCAGGCGTTCCAGATGCTGTCGACCAGCTCCGAGAAGCTGCTCACGTAGGGCGAGAACTCGAGCACGGGAACGGCCACCTCGGCCAGCCCCAGGACGCTGGCCTGGAACAGGCAGTCCCGGAAGCGCTCCTCGATGAGGGACGGCGGACAGGGCTCGTCGACGGGCAGGGACAGGAGGAACAGGAAGCGCGCGGGCAGCGCGCCGGCGGAGGTCAGCATGACATCCCGCTCGCCGCGGTAGGCCGCGATCTCGTCCAGGACGGCCGTGCCGGCCAGGCCCAGGGCGCCCGCGGGGTGCTCGGATCCGCCCTCGGGCCACGGCAGCAGGAGGGACTCCGCCCGGATCTCCCGGGCGGACTGCGTGGCGATTTCCACGATGCGGCTGCGTATCTCGTACTGGTGGATCATGTCGCTCCGCCAGGAGCAAGGAGGATGACAAGCCCGGCGGGCGGACGCGCGGAATGCGGGAGCGGCGTCCGGCGGTCGCCGGAGCCGGCGGAGTGATGCGCAAGGGACGCGGCGCTGCCCGTCTGCGGCGTGCGGTGGCGCAGGGGGTCGCATGGCGGCGGATCGGAACGCAGGCCGACCGGTGGGGCCGATTACTCGGCGTCCCCGCGGACGATCTCCTTGGCCGAGCCGAACTCGTAGCGGCGCTCGGCGCATTGATCGTCGCTCACTCGGCAACGGTAGCAGGCAAAATTCACGGCGCAGATGGCGTGCTGGTGGATGCTCTCCTCGCCGGCCGCGAAGACCTCCAGCAGGTAGTCCACCTGCTCCTCGTCGCGGCCCGTGGCGGCGGCCAGGCCGCTGATCGCGCGCTGGATGCCCGCGACGTCCAGGGAGCCGTCCACCAGGTCCCGCATGCGTGATAGGACGCGGCGCACGGCCGGGCTGCTGCCGGGCTTGCGCCAGCCCAGCTCGCGGGCGAACTCGATGGCGGCCTCCCGGCTCATGTAGCTGAACATCTCCTCGATGCCGGCCGCCAGGTCCGCGTCCGAGTCGAAGGAGTCCACCAGGCCGCGCAGGCTGCCGAAGTCCTCGGCGAGGGCGCAGGCCGTGCGCGCGTTCTTGCACACGGAGCGGACGCGCTGCAGGTTCAGGCCCAGCTCCTCGATCTCGGCCAGCTTGCGCTTCCCCTTCTCGTCCAGCTCGGCCAGGACCGCCCTGTCGCTGAGGTGCTCCTGGATGGCCGGCAGCGTGTCGTGGGTGTACGTGAAGTTGGGAAAGCCGTAGCGCAGCATCTGCACCAGCAGGGACATCCAGATGCCTTCCTCGGTCTCACGGGCGGCACGCCAGCGTCCGGTCTCCTGCTCCACGTACTGCAGGGGATCGACCTCGACCCCCGAGCGCCGCGCGTCCTCGCGCAGGGTCGCCACGATCTCGTCGAAGAGACTCTTGAGCCGCTCCTCCATGCCCTTCCCCCCAGTAAGCGAAACCTCGGCCCTGGAGCCGAGGAACTCGGATCATCAACGGCTGCTACTATAGAACATCATCCGGCGCGGCGCCACCACAAAGCAGGCGCCTTGCCTCCCGGCGGCGGGGATGCTAGGTTCCTCGCCGTACTCCGCCACGAGGTGCACGATGTCCAGAATCCGCCGCGGAATCGCCGTCCTCGCCGTCTGCCTGGGTCCGGGCGCCGCCGGGACGCCGGCCGTCGCCGACACGACGCAGCCGCCCGACACCACCAAGATGAGCCGCCTGGAGCTCATGGCCTGGCGGGCGCGCCAGCAGGGAACCCAGCCCGAGGCGCCGCCGGCGCTGCAGCCGCTGCCCGCGGGCGTCACCCGCCTGACGGAGACCGAAGGCCTGGAGAAACAGCCCAGCTGGTCGCCGGACGGCAGGAGCCTCACCTTCGTCTACGAGCAGGGCGCCATCTCCACCATCCGCCGCCTGGATCTGGACACGGGATGGGCGATCTCCCTGACCGACTCGGCCTATCGCGACAGCGATCCCGACATCTCGCCCGACGGCGACTACATGGTCTGGAGCAGCCGCCGCACCATCGGCACGAAGCTCTGGGTGATGCGCCTGGAGGACGGCATGGCGGCCAAGCTCACGCCCAGCATGAACAGCGACCGCGAGCTCTCGCCCTGCTGGAGCGGCAACGGTCGCCGGATCTACTACACGCAGAACCAGATCGGCGGCGCCGTCAGCCTGCCCATGGCGGTGTCCCGCGAGGGCGAGAACGCGCACGCCCTGCTCGAGGAGGAGGGCCAGCACCTGCGACCGGCCGTCAGCCCCGACGGCGGGCGGATCGCCTGGCTCTACCGCCTGGGCCGCGGGACCACGATCCGTCTGATGGACGCCGCCGTGACCGCCCTCTACGAGGAGATCCCCCTGGCCGGCTACCAGGTCAACGGCTTCGCCTGGCTGCCGGACGGCCGGCGCATGATCGTCAGCTACCTGCACGAGAGCCGGTTCCAGGCGGGCTTCGACCTGGGGATCCTCGACCTGGGCACGGGGGAGATCCGGCTGCTGCTGGACATCGGCAAGAGCGAGATGGACCCGGCCCTCTCGCCCGACGGAACACGGCTGGCCTTCGTCGCCAACCGAGAGGGCGCCAACGAGCTCTACGTCTACGAGCTCCCCTAGCACCGCGCGCCGCCCGCGCCACGGAGCCGCCATGACCCGAGCCTGCCTCGCCTGCCTGCTGGCCCTCCTGTTGATGCCGGCGACGCCCGGCGGCGCGCAGGAGGAGCGCCGGGGCCGCGCCGAGGCCGTGCCGCTGCTGGGCGCCGTCGTCTTCGCCGAGCCCGACGACCTGCTGGGCGAGGCCCTGTCCCGCCTGGGCCTGGACCGCGACGACCTGGGCTACCGGCCGCGCGGCTCCTGGACGCGCTACCCCCTGCCCGAGCGGATCCCCCACCGCAACGCCGCCTTCGACGACCTGTTCGCCCGGCCCCACCTGGTGCCGCGCTTCCTGCACGGCATGGCCGACCCCGTGCGCGAGCACCTGGACCCGGCCCGCCTGGTCGAGAGCGACGCGGGCCTCTACCAGCTCGCCTACTACCTGGCCGTGGAGAAGTTCGCCGGCGGCTTCCGCAACTACTCCGCCAACAACCAGCCCGAGCTGGACGGCGCGGCGCCGCTCGCGGAGGCCCTGGCGCGCATCTGGCGGGAGAACGGCGCGGCCACGCGGCGTGTCGCCTTCGGGAAGGCGGGCGCGGACGCCGAGCCCCTGGCCGCGCACGCGGCGGCCATCGCGGCCCTGGACCCGGCCCTGCGCGAGATCCTGGCGACGCTGCTGCTGAACCTGCACGACGCCGCCGGCTGGGTGCGCCTCGCCTTCCGCCGCGCCGACCGCGACCTCGTGGAGCGCGCCCTGGCCATCGACGACCTGGGCGAGACCCAGGGCGACGGCCAGGTCTACTACCCCGCGCTGGACGATCTGGCCCGCGCCTGGGACGCCCCCTCGCTCTGCTACGGCGCCCTCAAGGCCGCCCAGGCCCTGGACACCGCGCGCCTGTCCCTGCTGGCCCTGCCGGCGTCCGCGCGCGCGGGGCGCGGCATCCTGCTGGACGTGCCCACGCCCCTGGGGCGGGTGGTGGTCAGCGGCGCCGACGGCGCCGAGCACGACGCCGCCGGCTGCCTGCTCTGGCTCGACCTGGGCGGCGACGACACCTGGCGCGGACCCGTGGCCGCCAGCCGCGGCCCGGCCCTGCCCCTGTCGGTCTGCCTGGACCTGGGCGGCAAGGACCGCTACCACGCCGACGGCGCCGCCCAGGGGGCCGGCCTGGCGGGCGTGGGCATCCTGGTGGACGCGGCTGGCGACGACGAGTACCGCGCCGGCAAGCGCGCCCAGGGCTGCGGGCAGTTCGGCATCGGGATCCTGGCCGACCTGGGCGGCGGCGACGACTACCGCTGCGACAGCAGCGGCCAGGGCTGCGGCTACTTCGGCTGCGGGCTGCTCCTGGACGCCGACGGCGACGACGAGCGCTACCTCCTTGGCGAGGGCCAAGGCTTCGGCGGCGTGGGCGGCGTGGGGGTGCTGGCCGACTGGGGCGGGAACGACCGCTACGAGGCCGAGCCCTACGCGGCCGTGGCCGGCCGGGCCGACTACCACAGCGACTTCGCGGTGGCCGGCTCCAGCGCCCAGGGCTGCGGCATGGGCCGGCGCGGGGACGGCACCGACGGCCACGCCTGGGCCGGCGGCCTGGGCGCCCTCATCGACATCCACGGCCGCGACCGCTACCGCAGCGGCAACTGGAGCCTGGGATGCGGCTACTGGTACGGCATCGGCCTCGTCTACGAGGGCGACGGCGACGACCTCTACGAGAGCGTCTACTTCACGCAGGCCAGCGGCGCCCACTACTGCATCGGCGCCATCGTCGACGAGGGCGGCGACGACACGCACCGCCTCTTCGAGAACGCCGGCGCTGGCCTGGCCTTCGGCTGGGACTACACCGACGCCCTGCTCCTGGACGCGGCGGGCGACGATGTCTACGAGGCGAAGATCATCAGCCTGGGCCTAGCCGAGATCCGCAGCAACGCCCTGCTGATCGACCTGGGCGGCGACGACCTCTACCGCCTGGACGCCGGCCAGCTCGGCCTGGGCGCCTCGGACACCATCGACCGCTACCGGCGCCCGCCGGCCACGGCGCCCTACTACGGCGAGACGCTGTCGGTGGGCTTGCTGCTGGACGCCGGCGGCGAGGACCGCTACGAGCGGCGCGACCCGGACAGCGGCCGCTTCGCGCCCGACAGCCTGCTGGCCGAGGGCGTCTGGCGCTGCCTGCCCGCGCCCGGCACGGACGACTGGGGCTTCGGCAACCACGGCGCCTTCTGGGACTGCCAGGGCGGGCGCCTGCCGGAGCTGGATCCCTACCTGGAGGCATCGCCGTGAAAGCCGCCGCCGCCGGCCGCACCATCGTCGTCATGCCGGCCTACAATGCCGAGGCGA
Source organism: Candidatus Krumholzibacteriota bacterium (assembly GCA_016933175.1). GTDB lineage: Bacteria > Krumholzibacteriota > Krumholzibacteriia > JACNKJ01 > JACNKJ01 > JAFGBK01. The sequence continues at coordinate 10,033 of JAFGBK010000033.1, forward strand.
CCCTCGCACAGACCCTGGGCGACATCCCGGCGGGCTGCGTGGACGAGGTGATCCTCGTGGACGACGGCAGCACGGACGGCACCGTCGCCACCGCCCGGCGCCTGGGCCTCACCGTCATCGAGCACCCGCAGAACCGCGGCTACGGCGCCAACCAGAAGACCTGCTACCGCGAGGCCCTGGCCCGCGGGGCCGGCATCGTGCTGATGATCCACCCGGACTACCAGTACGACGCGCGCCTGGTGCCCCACCTGGCCGGCCTGCTGCGCGACGGCCACTGCGACGTGATCCTGGGCAACCGCATCCGCACGCGGCGCGAGGCCCTGGACGGCGGCATGCCGGGCTGGAAGTACCTGGCCAACCGCGTCCTGACCATGATCGAGAACCTGTGGCTGGGGCAGAACCTGGGCGAGTTCCACTCGGGCATGCGCGGCTACACGCGCGACGTGCTGGAGACCGTCCCCTGGGAGCGCAACAGCGACGACTTCGTCTTCGACACGCAGCTCCTGGTGCAGGCCGTGCGCCTGGGCCTGCGCATCGGGGACATCCCCGTGCCCGTGCGCTACCAGCCGGGCGCCAGCCAGATCGGCTTCACGCGCAGCCTCGAGTACGGCCTGCTCACCCTGGAGACGCTGGTCCGCTACAGCCTCGACAAGTGGAACCTGCGCCGCGATCCCCTCTTCGCTCCGAAGGACTGACCCCTACTGCAGCCCGGCGGTGCGGAGGTAGGCGCCGACGATGGCCGGCCCGCCGAGCCCCGCGCTGCTTCTCTATTCCGCCAGCGAGGAAGGCGGGTGGACCTCGGTGAATCCCTCCGGGACCTTCACGTCAATGGGGAAGGAATAGCGCGTGTCCCACTCATCTTGCACGAGACGCCACGCCGCCTTGCGGCCGTAGCGGACCTCCTCCGGCACCAGGGACAGCGCCGTCTCGTAGCCCTGATAATACGGGCAGTAGCCCAGGAAGAGATGGCGGGCGCGGGCCTCCCAGGTGCCGCGGATCTTGTCGCGGTCGAAGCGCCAGAAGCCGCCGTCGCCGACGCCCTCGCCCAGGTAGGTGTCGTCGGGATCGAAGGGCCGATCGAGGCGCACCGGGCCGAGGGCCGGCTTGAGCCAGCGGCACCCGGCGAAACGCAGGTTGCGCCCGCTGTGATTCCAACAGTAGTCCTTGCCGCAGCGCTCGCGCCGCTTAGCGCAGACCTCGATTTCCCGCAGGCACTTGAGGAAGTCCTTCATCGGCACGTTGGCGCGCGAGGTCGGCCAGCGCTTGATGAGCTGCCACAGGTACGTCAGGTCGCGCGAGTGGCCCACCACACGGCACAAGACTAGCCGGGCGGATTCGGGCTGGCGGCGCTTATTGCGCTGCAGCGCGTTGCCTGCCACGCTCCCGGCCAGATTGCGGGCGAGCCCCCATGCCGCGCCGAAGATGTGGTTGTCGTGGTTTTCCCAGAAAAGCTGGAGCGAAGGGCGGGTAGTCATCATCGCACCCCCTTCGATGCGGATAGAAGATTGTCGAAATGCCGGACTGCTAGTGGCCTGTATTGCCTCTATGACGTTTTTCAACGCCCAATAAGGCTTCTACATCCGCTACTGCCTGAAGTGATCGCGGCTGGCTTGATTGGCTCGGCATTTCGATCCTCCGCGGGTGCGATGATCGTCAGTCATTACCCTATCAGATCGATCAAAGCGATACAAGTACCCAGAGGAAATCATGGAAAGGCGAAAACAGGGAACGGGACGCCGCGTCGTGGGACGCTCAGCGCCACGCGGCTCCCGCCCTACTGCAGCCCGGCGGTGCGGAGGTAGGCGCCGACGATGGCCGGCCCCCAGAACAGGGCCACGGCGCCGCCCAGGGCCAAGAAGGGCCCGAAGGGGATGGCCAGCCGGGCACCCTCGGCGCCGCGGCGGCGCGCGATGATGGCCACGCCGACGACGGCCCCCGCCAGCACGGCCAGCAGGAAGGCCACCACCGCGCCCGAGGGCCCCGTGTGGGCGCCGATCATGGCCAGCAGCACGAAATCGCCGCCGCCCATGCCCGCCTGCCCGCGCACCAGCCGGTAGATACCGCTGAGGATCCAGGGCACGAAGTAGCCCAGCACGATGCCGATGAGGGCGTCAGGCCACTCGAGGCCGACGCCGAAGGCGGCAAAGGCCAGGCCGCTGACCACGCCCGCCACCGTGAAGCGGTGGGGCAGGGTCATGGTGTCCAGGTCGATGAAGACCAGCACCTCCAGCAGGGCCAGGAACAGCGCGTCGCGGGCGAAGAGCCAGGTGGGCCCGTCCCGCCAGGCAGCCGCGAGCCACAGGCCGAGCAGGAGCAGCTCCAGGAGCGGATAGCGGAAGGGGACGCGCGCGCCGCAGTGGCGGCAGCGGCCCCTGGAGGCGACCCAGCTCAGTATGGGCGCCAGGTCGCGCGGGCCGAGGGCCGCCCCGCAGGCGGGGCACTGGCTGCGCGCCGGCCGCCAGATCGACATCCCCTCGCGCGGCAGGCGGTGGATGACGACCGACAGGAAGCTGGCGATGACGGGGGCCATGACGGCCACGACGACGAGGAACAGGAGCCGCTCCATGGGCCGCACTCTAGGCCGGTCCGGCCCGACCGGCAAGGGAAAGCCGGCGGCGGGATTCGCGCCGCGCCGGATGGGCGCGCGCGCTGCGGGGCCGCCGCGCGACCCGCGCCGTCGTGCCCGCTCGCCGGCGCGACTACTCGCCGGCGTCGGCCTCGATCTGGCGGCCTTCGGGCAGGGTCCCGGGCAGGGTTTCGTCCATGCCCTCGGCGGCGCGCAGCTCGTCGATGCGGTCCACCTGCCGCTGCAGCATGCGCGTGCGGGTGGTCTCGAGGGTCTGGTACTCGCGGTGCACGTCTTCGAAGCGGCGGCCCACCTTGTCCATCTGGGCGACGAAGTGGTTCCACTGCTTGCCGAAGTCGGCCATGAAGTCGAGGATCTTCCGCGTCGACTGGCTGAAGACGTAGTTCTGCATGGACTGGCGGATCACCGACAGCATGGCGTAGAGGGTCAGCGGCGAGCAGAGCACCACCTTCTGCCGCAGGGCCTCGTCCATCAGCTCGGGCGCCTGCTCGTGCAGGAATCCGTAGATCTGCTCGTTGGGGATGAAGAGCAGGACGTAGTCCAGGGTCCCGGAACCGGGATCGATGTAGTCGCGCCCGGCGACGGCCTTGATCTGGCCGCGCACGTCGGCGAGGAAGGCCTTCTGCGCCTTCTCGCGCTCGGCGTCCGCGCCCGCGTCGAGCCAGCGCAGGTAGTTGTCCAGGGGGAACTTGACGTCCATGTTCAGGCAGCGGCCCTCGGGCAGCAGGAAGCTGTAGTCGGGGCGCCGGGCACTGGTGTCCATGGTCTTCTGCTTGCGGTAGTTGATGCCCTCCTGCAGGCCGGCGAGCTGGAGGATGTCCTCGGCCATGCGCTCGCCCCACTGGCCGCGCCGCTGGCTGCTGGACAGGGCCTCGCGCAGGCTGCCCGTGGACTCGCTCAGCTCGCGCGTGACCCGCGCCGCCTGCTCGAGCTGCTCGCCCAGCTTCGCGTAGGCGCCGCGGTTGTCCTGGCCCAGCTTCTCCAGGCGCTGGCCCACGGTCTTCATCAGCTCGTCCACGCTCTTGAGCCGCGCCTCGATGAGGCCCTCGTGCCCCTTGAGCTTCTGGTCGATGAGCTCCTGCTCGGCCCGGCGGGCGGCCTCCTGCCCTTCCCGCAGGCCGTCGGCCTGCGCCGCCACCCCCTCGCGCAGCGACTCGGCGTGGCCGGCGAAGCGCTGCTCGATGCGGTCGATCAGTTCCAGGTCGCCGCGCCCGCGCCGGCCGGCGGCCAGCAGCCAGCCGACGGCGAAGGCGGCGACGGCCGCCAGGGCGATGAGCAGGATCTCCGCGGTTCCCATGCGCCACCTCCGGATGCGGACCCCGCCACTATAGCACCGCGGCGCGCGCGCGCCGCTCCCAAAGCCCAAAAAGCGAGCGGGGCGCATGGCGCCCCGCTCCAAATAGTGTGCTGCGTGTCGGTCGCTCCTGAGAGCGAACGAGCCGGAATCCCGAGAACCGCGTTGCAAGACGAGGGAGTGAAGGGACCCGGCCTGTCCTGCCTCCGGAACGTCCCGATTATAGCAGATCGCGCGGGCCCGCGCCAACGGCCACCTTCCGGGGCCACCTTCCGGCCGCCGTGAGGCGCACGGCGGCGGGCCGCCGCGGCATTGCACCGCGTCGCGGCGAAGCGGCACGACAGGGCGGCGCTCAGCCTCGCCAGGAGACCAGGAAGGGATTGCTCGCGGCCTCCTCGCCGAGCGTGCTGTCGGGGCCGTGGCCCGGATGGATCACGGTGCCCGCCGGCAGCGGCTCGACGAGGCGCTCGAAGATCGAGCGCATGAGGGTCTCCATGTCGCCGCCCGGGAAGTCCGTGCGGCCGATGGAGCCGGCGAAGAGCGTGTCCCCGCAGAAGAGGTGCCCGTCCACGAGCAGGCTCACGCCGCCCGGCGAGTGGCCGGGCGTGTGGATGACCGTCACGGCCAGCGCACCCACCGTCACCGTCTCCCCGTCCGCGAGGGGCGCAGCCACGGCCGGCGCGGCGAAGGGCGGCAGGCCGTAGAGGGCGCAGGTCTCGGCCACGCGCGCCAGCAGGAAGCGGTCTTCCTCGTGGAGCCGGAAGGGGATGCCCAGGCGCGACGCCAGCTCGGCGGCGCCGGCCACGTGGTCGATGTGTCCGTGGGTGTTGAGGATGGCGCGCAGCGTCAGGCCGTGGCCCTCGGCCAGGGCCAGGAGGCGGTCGTTCTCGCCGCCGGGATCGACGACGAAGGCCTCGCCGCCGGCCCGGTCGCCCACGAGCCAGGTGTTCTCCTGGAAGGCTCCCACGGTCAGGCACTCGATGATCATGCCGCCTCCCCGGCTGCGCGAAATGGGCCGCGCGGCGTCCCCTTTCGGATGCCGCGCCGGCTCGGGATGAATGCCGAAACCTAGCCGAGGGGCGGGGGGCGGTCAAGCGGCGGGCCGCCGCCCCCGGCGGTTCAGGAAAGACCGCGCCAGCCGGCGGGCAGGTCCACGTCGCCGGCACCTAGGAAGGCGGCCAGGTCCGCCAGGGCGCCGGCCAGCCCGCTGCGGAACGCCTCGCCGCCGTCGAAGCCGGGCTCCACCTGGAGCCGGCGCACCAGCAGGCGCCCCGCCCGGCGGTCGAACTTCGGATCCAGGCGCCCCACCAGGCGGCCCGCGTGCAGGATGGGCAGCACATAGTAGCCGTGCACGCGCCTGGGCGGGGGCACGTAGATCTCGACGCGGTAGCGGAAGTCCAGCAGGTCCTCGGCGCGGCGGCGCTGCCAGAGCAGCGAGTCGAAGGGACACAGGAGATTCGTGCCCCGCGGCCGCGGCAGGCGGCCGAGGCCGTCCAGCGTCTCGGCCAGGGCGAACCAGGCGCCGGGCAGGCCGTCCACCGCCACCTCGCGCACGCGGCCCCGCTTCAGGTTGCGCGCGAGGACCGCCCGCCGCTCCGCCGCCGACAGGCGCGGCGCCGTCAGGTAGCCCGCCAGGTGGGCCTCGGTGGCGACGCCGTTGGCGGCCAGGCCCTGCAGCAGCCAGCTGTCCTCCCACTCGCGCCGGCTGGCCGCGGGCCCCGGCGGGTAGACGCGCTCGGCCAGGTCGTAGACGCGGCGGAAGCTGCGCCGATCGCTGACGGCGAGCCGGCCGCGTCGGAACAGCCACTCCAGGGCCATCTTCTCGATCTTCCAGCTCCACCAGCCGCCCTTGGCCCCGCTCGGATTCTCGAAGTCGGCGCTCTCCAGGGGACCTTCCCCGCGGATGCGCCGCAGCACGGCGCGGCGCACGCCGGCGTCTGCCTTGCGCTGCCGCCACCAGTCGCTCCGGGGATCGAACTCGCGCATGTACCGGCGGCTCAGGGGCAGGCGGCACAGGGGCTCGATGCAGGCCTCGTGGGCGATGAACTCGTAGGCGATCCGGTCGTGGTAGATCCAGCGGTCCACGGTCTGCCGGTCGTAGGGACCGAAGCGGCTCCAGAGGGTCAGGTAGTGGGCGCGGTCGACGACGTTGACGCTGTCGAGCTGCAGGCCGCCGGCGCGCTCCAGGTGCTCGACGAGGGCGCGGCGGGTGAGGCGCCGGCCACGGGGCCGCGACAGCCCCTGCCGGTCCAGCCAGAGCCGCACCACCTGCTCGCGCGCGAGGCGCGGGACGCCGCCGGAACTCACCCGCCGTCTCCCGCGTCCGGCTCCCGCGCGGGCACCGCGAACAAGCGGCGGCCGAAGGCGGCGTTGAGCCGCTCCCGCTCCTCGCGATCGAAGACGGGCAGGCGCCAGGCCAGCAGCCCGTAGACCGCCGCGCCCAGGCCGATGACTCCCAGCAGGGGCAGCACGCCGTGGATGCGGCCCAGGAAGGGCCACAGGACGAGCGCCATGGCGCCGGTGTACAGCGCCGTGCGCAGCGTGGCGCGCCAGGGGATGCGGATGGCGATGGCCCGCCGGACCATGAGGTAGGTGAAGATGTAGCCGAAGGCCATGGCGCTGCCCGTGGCGATGGCGGCGCCGAGGATCCCCAGCCGCGGGATGAGCACCAGGTCCATGATCACGTTGTAGATCACGAAGACGCGGCTATAGAGCGTGATCTCCGGCTTCTCGAGGACGACCAGCAGGAAGCTGCTCGTGTTGAAGAAGAAGAACCAGAACATCCCGAAGAAGAAGACCCTGAGGGCGGTGACCGAGGGCAGGTACTTGGGATCGAAGATCTCCGCGACGATGGGGCTGGCCAGCAGGAGCGTGCCGACGAGGGCGGGCACCAGGAAGACCGAGACGACCTTGTTGTAGAAGCGGAAGACCTTGATGAGCTGCTGCGGGTCCTGCCGCCGCGTGTACTCGGCCACGTAGACGGGCACGATGACCACGAGCAGGTAGTGCGTCGGCATCATCGTGGCCAGCATGTTGACGATCTTGGTGGCGAAGCCGTAGAGGCCGGCCTGCTCCGTGCCGTGGAAGTGGGTGATGAACCAGATGTCGATGTCCGCGAAGAAGCCCACCAGCGTGATGGAGGTCGTGTAGCGCAGCAGCCCGAAGCGGATCATGCGCTTCCAGGGCAGGTCCTCGGTCAGGGTGTCCCGGATCCGGTGGCTCAGGCCGAGAATGCGCCCGGCGTTGGCCAGCAGCAGGAGCAGGTTGCTCAGGAGCAGGTAGAGCAGGACCGTCGCGACCGAGCCGTCGTAGGGCAGCGCGAAGAGGAAGAGCCCGAGCTTGAGGGCCTGGAAGGCCGCCACGACGAGGTTGCGGTACTTCTGCCGCCGGTGGGCCGTCAGCATCTCGTCGAAGACCTGGGCCTCGAACTTGAAGATCAGGAAGAGGCAGAAGTAGGGCAGCAGGCCCGCGAACTCGGGCGTGTTGAGCCACGCGGAGAGCTGGCCGCGGAAGGCCGCGCAGAAGCCGCAGATGATGAGGCCCGCCGCCAGGTGGATCAGGGCGCCGAGGATCTCCAGGCGGATGGCCCCCCGCCGGTTGCCCTTGGCCAGCATCTCGGGCAGGTAGCGCTGGACGATGGCCACGGCGCCCAGCGAGAGCAGCAAGGTGCCCATGGCGTAGGTGGACAGCATCACCGAGTAGACGCCGTAGTTGGCCAGTGAGAGCTTGCGGACCAGGATCAGGTTGATGAAGAGGCTCAGGAAGTGGGTGGCGTAGGTGCCGATCGCGACGTAGAAGGAGTCGCTGAGCATGGAGCGGAGCCGCTTGTCGCCGCCGCCGGGAGCCTCCGCCATGACCTACCAGACCGCCACGACGCCGATGGTGAAGTCCCAGGCGGGATCCTCGTCGCCCACCGGCTCCCAGCGGCGCGCCTCCATGATCAGCTCCAGGTCCTCGGAGACGACGCGGTTGAGGCCGGCGGCCCAGTAGAGGTTGCGCGAGCCGTTCTCGACGCTCCGCCAGCCGTCGAGGCTCTCGCGGGCCCACTCGATCAGGAACTGCAGGTCCGGCCGCGCCTGGACGACCATCCCGTTGGCCCAGACAAGGCGGCGCGCCACGACGCCGCCGCCGGCGCCGTCGTCATCGCGCACCCATTCCCAGATGGGCCGCGAGTAGACGCCCCAGCCCTCCTCGTCCACGTTGATCTCCAGGCCCGCCTGGCGGCTGGCCGCCGCGAGGCCGGGCCCCACGGCCGCGAGCTGGGCGAAGACGTCCAGCTTGAAGGGGCCGTCGCGCAAGGTGCGGAAGACGCCGGCGCCGAGGAAGTCCGCGCCGCCCGCGAGGCCGTCGTCGGCCATCAGGCCCACGGCCAGCCAGGCGTGGGTGCGCTCGTCCAGGCCCCATGCGGGCAGCAGGTCGGCGCGCCAGCCCTTGGCGGCGTCGAGATCGTTTCCCTGCCCCCAGCGGGTGGCGTAGAGCTCGAGGGCGGCGGCGCCGCGGGGGTAGGGCTCCCAGGTGTCCAGGGCGAGGGCGGGCGCGGCCAGCGCGAGGGCCGCTAGCAAACCGGCGGCCAGGCGGATGATGTGTCGCGGCATGCGTGTCCTTCCCAGGGTCGGGCGCGGCGGCGCCATGGCACAGCGGCGCCGAGACCAGCAGAGGCGTCGTGGCGCGGCGGCTCCTAGAATAGCGACCGGGCGTGGCCGCCGTCCACGGCGATCATCTGCCCGGTGACGTAGGAGGCCCTCTCCCCGGCCAGGAAGGCCACCACCGCGGCGATCTCCCGGGGCGAGGCCAGGCGGCCCAGGGGGATGGCGCGGATCCATTCCTCCTCGATGTCGGCCACGGCGCGGCCCGTCGCCGCGGCGCGGGCCTCGGAAAGCTCCGCCACGCGCTCGGTCCGCGTCCAGCCCGGCGCCACGCAGTTGACGGTGACCCCCGCCGCGCCCAGCTCGTTGGCCAGGCTGCGGGCGTAGCCCTGCACGGCGGCGCGCAGGGAGTTGCTGAGGACGAGCCCGTCGATGGGCTGCTTGACGGCCACGGAGGTCATGAAGATCACCCGCCCCCAGCGCGAGGCTTTCATCGCCGGCAGGGCCGCCTCGGCCAGGGCCACGGCGCCGTGCAGGAGCAGGTCGGCCGCGGCGCGCCAGGCGGCGGCGCCGTGCTCGTCGTGGGGGCCGGCCGGCGGGCCGCCGGCGTTGACCACCAGGATGTCCGCGTCGCCCACGCCCTCGCGGCAGGCGGCCGTCCAGGCCGCGATGGCGCCGGCGTCGGCCATGTCCAGCGCGTGCGCGAAGGCCCGCCGCCCCGTCTCCTCGCCGATGCGGGCGGCGGCCTGGGCCAGGGCCTCGGCGCCGCGGGCGCCCAGCGCCACGCGGGCGCCCTCGCGGGCCAGCTCCCGGGCCACGGCGAGGCCGATGCCCTTCGAGGCGCCGCTGATCCAGGCGACCTTGTTCTCGAGTCCGAGGTCCACGGCAACCTCCCGGCTGTCACCGGAGTACTCGCGACGATCGCAACTGTCAAGAAGACAATGAGATAGCAAGAAAATGCAAACATCGAATGTTAATGAGGCTTGACAAGATGTAAAGCACGCTATACACTGCCGGACATGAGCATCAAGACCAACCTCAGACGCTACCGCCTCGCCGCCGACGGGATGACCCAGCAGGAGCTGGCCGAGCGCGTGGGCGTCACACGGCAGACGATCATCAGCATCGAGAAGGGCAAGTACAAGCCGTCGGTGGAGCTGGCCCTGCGGCTGGCCCGCGTCTTCGGCGCGCCGGTGGAGGACCTCTTCGAGCTGGCGGAGACGGAGGAGAGCGGACGATGAAGGGAATCCGGGAACTGCTCGGCGGGAAGGAGGGCGGCGAGCTGCGCCGCTCGCGCACGGGCGTCATCGCCTTCCTGCTGACGACGATCGGCGTGCTGCTGGGCGCCACGGTGGACATGGCCTTCCTGATCATCGCGGCGGCGGGCATCTTCGGCCCCAACCTGCTGCGGGAGTTCGGCTGGCTGCGCGACCGCGACGAGTTCCAGACCGAGGCGGCCCGGCGGGCGGGCCACCACGCCTACCTGGTGGGAGGGCTGTTCACGTTGATCCTGGTCATCGCCCGCGAGTGGGGCTCGGCGGACCTGGAGGACAACGACTACTCGGCGGCCATCGTCCTGCTGGCCTTCCTGGTGCCCTACATGTTCAGCTACCTGACCAGCTTCTGGGGCGCGCGGAAGGCGGCCTGCCGCATCCTGCTGGCCTTCGGGCTGTTCTGGCTGCTGTTCAACATCCTGGGCAACATCATGCACCCCCTGGCCATGCTGATGCAGTGCCTGGTGGCCCTGCCCTTCTTCCTCCTGGCCTGGATGAGCGGCCGGGTGCCCCGCGTGACGGGAATCCTGCTGGTGCTCCTGGCGCTCTTCTTCTTCGTGCAGTTCGACATGGTCGAGGCCTTCACGGGCGAGCGGCAGAGCGCCATGGCGGTGATCCTGCTGCTGTGGGTGCCGCTGGTCTACGCGGGCGTCTCGCTGCTGGGAGCGCGGCGTGAGCCGCGGGAGGCCTGACGCCGCATCGGGCCGCGCGGCCGTGGCACGCGGCCATGGCTTTCCCACCGGGCGGTGGATCCTCGCCGCCCTCGTCCTGGCGGCTCTCGCGGCCGCGGCGCCCCCCGCCGCGGCCGGCGAGGGCCGCTTCCATCTCGGCGCCACGGTGAGCGGCCACATCATGCTGCACGCCGGCTGGGAGCAGACCTTCGCCGCGGACACGTCCTGGCGGGCCGACCTGTTCTGGGCGCCCTCTTTCACCCCCAACGGCGGCTGGCAGGCCGCCGTCGTGCGCCGCTTCCCCCTGCACGACGAGGATCCCTGGCGCTTCGCCGACCGCGGCAACGAGTGGACCCTCGCGGCGGGCTTCCTGCAACTCTGGGCGCGGGAGACCGACGGCACCTGGCGGCACCTGTCGCTGCCCTGTCTGGCGCCGGGCTACCGCTGGGGGCTGGGCGACGCGGGCCGCGCGGGCATCGAGGCGCCGGTGTGCTGGTTCCACTGCAAGCGCCGCGTCGTGCCCATCGGCTTCATGCTGCGCTGGCAGGCGCCCTGAGAGTTCCCCCGGTAGACGGCAGTACGAACTGCGGTCAGTCTACGGGCGGCGGGGGGCCACGCGCTGTATCAGCAGTGGGAATACGAGCGAGAAGTCACTTGACGAGCAGCATGGGCCGCGCCGTGGCGCCCGCGGGGGTCTCCAGGCGATAGAAGTAGACGCCCGACGGCATCGGCCGGCCGGTGCCGTCCCGGCCGTCCCAGCGCAGCTCGTGGTGGCCGGCGGGGAAGACGACGCCTGCGGCGAGCGCCCGCACCAGGCGCCCGCTCACGTCGTGGATGCCGAGGGTGACGGCGGCCGGCGCCTCCAGGCGGAAGGGGATCGTCGTGCCGGGATTGAAGGGATTCGGGTAGTTGGCTTCCAGGGCGACACCAGGCGGCGCGGGCGCGCCCACCGCCGTCAGCGTGCACTCCTCGCCATGGTTGCCCATGAGCACTCCGCAGTCGTTGTTCTCGGGCAAGCAGGGCGAGCAATCGGCGACGCCGAGGGTCTCGTAGCTCGGATCGCAGAGACGGGGATCGGCGGAGATGTTGCCGTTGACGCCCGTCTGGTCCTCGTTCGCGTACTCGCCGTACTCGTTGCCGTAGATGTCAGAGCAGACGGGCCAGAGCCAGCTCTGCCCCGAGGGATCGGTCGCTATCCCGTAGCCGCCCTGGTTGAAGGCGACGAGGCAGTTCTCGACAACAACCCCGATGGTGCAGCAGCCGGCCCCGATGCCGTCGCCATGGTTGTTGCCGACGACGGTCAGGCTGCGGAGCGCCGGATCGGCGGAGTTCATCAACTGGATGATGGCGCCCCAGGCGCTGTTGTTCCCCCGGAAGTCGCAGTTCTCCACGAGGCCGCCCGAGGGATCGCCGATCTCGTCATAGTAGATCGCCGCACCCCAGCGCCAGGCATAGTTGGCGATGAAGGTGCAATCTTGAAGTATCAGCGTGCTGCCACGAACCGATACTCCTGCACCATCACGAGCGTCATTGCCAGAGAAGAGGCAGTTCGTCGCAACAATTGTTGAGCCGTGGGCACTTAGCCCACCTCCTGAAATGCCGGCATGATTGCCTATGAAGTGCACATTCTCCAGAGTGACCAGACCGTTGTTCGCCTCGATGCCGCCACCATAGCCATTGACGGAGTTGTTCGATAGTATGCAATTGCGAATTATTGTCGAATCCGCCCAGTATAGTCCGATTCCACCTCCAGCGCCCGGCATCGTGCACTCAGTTATTATGATATCACTCATCTCTGGCGATGCGTGCACGATGTCAATACCGCCAACGAATTGGGCGTATGCATCGGTTATCCGAATGTCCCGAATGGTCGGTTCAGCTTCCTCACATCGAATGCCGCCGCCGTTGGTTTCTCCGTCGCCAGCGTTGATAATCGAGAATCCCTGAAAGACTGCCAGCCTGGTCTCTCCCATGCTGAAACTCGCGGCGCGATCAAGATGCTCGCAATCCAAGACCGTTGCCATTGACCCATCCTGACCCATGAAGCAGATATCCTTGCCGTAGAAGTCGAGGCCTCGGTTCCCGGCACCGCGGAACGTCCCGGGCAGCGCGAGCACCGTGTCTCCAGGCGCGGCGGCATTGATAGCTGCCTGCAGATTGGGAAAGAGCCCTTGTCCGTCAGGGCTCACGATGAAGGTGGTTGCCCAGGCTCCACAAAAAAACGCTGAGAGTGTCACGCCGATGCCACAGATGAAGAATATCCATAAGTATCGCATGGGGCACGCCTTCCGCCAGAATCACGCTTCAAGTTTACACCAAGCTATTTTCCATGACAATGGCATGCAAGTGAACGCCATCCCTATGGGCATTTGTACTCGGACCAAGGGCTGCGGTCAGTCTACCGGCGGCGGGACGAGCTGCGGGCCGACGATGGCGAAGCCCAGGCGGACGTAGCAGCGGATGGCGGCGAGGTTCTCCTGGAAGACCAGCAGGAAGCAGCGCTCCACGCCCTGCTCGTCGAGGGCCGCCAGCACGCGCGTCACCGCCGCGGCGGCCAGGCCCTTCCGGCGGTGCCCCGGCAGCGTGTAGACCTGGTTCAGGTAGCCGATGTCGCTCGACAGCGCCATGGCCACCATCTCCCCCTCGTGGAGGACCACCTGCCCGCGCCCGCCGGGGTAGTCCCGGTGCGCGTCGGCGCTGAAGCGCATGGAGCGCTCGCAGAGCTTGCGGTCCCAGGGGCCGTGGACGTAGGCCGGGTCCGGCGAGGCGATCATCAGCGCCAGGCAGGCCTCCCAGTCCCCGCGCGCGTAGGGGCGCACCGCGTAGCCCGGCGGCACGGGCAGGGGCTCCACGGCGCCCAGGTCCTCGCGCTCCATGCGGAACATCTTCATGGCCACGGGGGTGCGGTCGCTCATGACGCTTCCTCGAGGGGCCGGGGGTCGAAGGGGCGCCGGCCACGCGCCTTCAGGAAGGACAGGTGCTGGCGCCTGCCGTTACGCGCCGCGTAGAGACTGATGGCCAGGCACAGCGCGGCGAAGAGCCCATCATCCCCCCAGTGGATCACCCACGCCGGGGCCGCCTCGCCGCCCGCCAGGTGGACCAGCAGGGCCCCGGCCTGGTCGGCGACGATGCTGGCCAGCACCGTCAGGCCCAGCAGCATCAGGCCGCGCATGAACATCCCCTTGACCAGGTACCAGGCCCAGGTGACGCAGAAGGCCACGCCGCTCCAGCGGGCGGCGTAGTCGGCGTCCACGCGGTCGCGCAGCGCGTCCAGGGCGCCGGGCGCGCCGTCGTGGGCCTCGATGGCCCCGGTGGCGGCGTAGGCGGCGCGCGCCAGGGCGTCGCCCCCCCGCTCGGCGCGCAGGGTGGCGCGCACCAGGAGGATCCAGAAGACCTGGGGCACCAGGGCCGCCAGCATGAGGCCCTGGCGCACGGCGGCCCGCGCCACGGGCAGGACGGCGTTCCAGGCCGCCCCGGGCTCCGGCAACGCGCCGGCCAGGGCACCGCGCAGGGCCGCCGGGCCGGGCGCGGCCGCCAGGGCGGGCAGGAGCAGTCCCAGCATGACGGCCGTCAAGGCGACGAGAGCCAGGTGCAGGGCCGTGTCGCCCCTGCGCCCGCCGCGCGCGGCGGCGGCCGCCGCCAGGGCGCACTCGGCGCGGGCCGCGGGCGGGCCCGTGGACGCCGTGGCCGCGGCCTCGCGGGCGGCCTGTTCCATGGCGTAGGGGCCGCCTCTGTAATGGCGCGCCAGGAGCCAGACGGGCCAGATCAGGTGGCCCAGCAGCATGAGCGCCAGGGACAGGATAGCACCGGGGCCGGCCAGATCGAGCAGCTCCCTCACGGCGCCAACTCCGCGCTGCGCAGCCCCCACCGCCAGAGCCACAGCCCAAAGGCCGCCGCGGCCAGGGCGGCGAGGCCGAAGGCCCAGGCGGCCGCCAGGCCCGCGACCGCCGCCTCGGCCAGCACGAGGTCCAGCGTCGCCGCGTCCGGGCGCGGCGCGTTGGCGAAGGCGTCGGCCGCGCCCACGGCGGCGTTGGCGCGGTGGAGCTGCCAGACGACGACGAACAGCACCGCGTGCCCCAGCAGCCACTCGCCCAGGAGGCCGGCCTCCTGGCGCCGCCGCGTGCGCGCGGCGGCCTGGCCCAGGGGCGAGACCGGCGGCCGGCGGAAGCGCAGCAGCCCCGCCGCGGCCAGGAGCAGCGTGAAAAGGGCCAGCAAGGCCCAGATGGCGAAGTGGGGCCCGAGGGCGTCGGCGAGGTCGTGGAGCATGGGCCCAGTCTAGGGCAGGAGGGCGTCGATTGCCGAGAGAATCTCGTCGGCGCCGGCGACGCTGCGGTCGGGCAGGTCGGCGGGAGTGCGCGGGCGCTGCTCGCGGTGGGAGCCGCGCACGACGCGCACAGTCTTCAGGCCCAGCAGGCGCGCGGGGGCGATGTCGCAGTCCAGGCGGTCGCCCACCATGACGCTGCGCGCCGGGTCGGCGCCGGCGCGCGCGAGGATCTCCACGAAGAAGCGCGTGTCGGGCTTGGCCAGGCCCAGCGTCTCGGAAACCTCGCGCACGGCGAAGTGCTCGAGGAAGCCCAGCTCGTCCAGGCGCCACAGGGCGCGGGGGATGTTGTTGCTGGCCAGGGCGAGGACGCAGCCCCGCGCGCGCAGGACGGGCAGCAGCTCGGCCACGCCGGCGAGGGGCCGCGTGAAGGCGCGGAAGGCGTCGTCGTCGAGCTCGTCCCAGCGGGCGCGCAGGCGCGCGGCCACGCGCTGGTAGAGATCCGCGTCGGGCGCCGTGAAGTGCCAGGTCACCGCGCGCCAGACGCTGGGTGCGTAGCAGTCCACGGCCCGGCGCGCGGCCGCCGTCAGGTCGCCGCGCGCGACGGTGCGGCCCACGCGCTCCAGCTCGCGGCCGATGTTGCCCAGGGTGAAGGCGTCGCCCTCGTCGTCGTCCCAGAGGACGTTGCCGGCGTCCATGAGGACCCAGCCCCGCGGGGACGGCTCAGTGCCGGGGCACATTCTCGACGCGGACGACCTCGGGGATCTCCTGCTTGAGGGTGGCCTCGATCCCGGCCTTGAGGGTGATCGTGCTCATGGGGCAGCCGGCGCAGGCGCCCACCAGGGTGACCTGGACGACGCCGTCGTCGGTGACGCCCACGAGGTCCACGTTGCCGCCGTCGCGCACCAGGGCGGGACGGATCTTGTCGAGGACCTCTTCCACGCGGTCGTGCAGCGGCTTCTGCTCGGACATTGCGACCTCGCTCATCTTGGATTGTCGGTCAGGTGCGGTCGCGGCAAGGTAACCCAGAGCCCCCGCGCCTGGCAAGGCCCGGGAGTGCGGAAAGTGCGGCCGAATCGCGAGTTGCGGACCGCGCGGGGCGTCTTTGAACCGCCACCATGAAAAAGGCGCGGCGCGCGGGGTCGCGCGCC
Source organism: Candidatus Krumholzibacteriota bacterium (assembly GCA_016933175.1). GTDB lineage: Bacteria > Krumholzibacteriota > Krumholzibacteriia > JACNKJ01 > JACNKJ01 > JAFGBK01. The sequence goes on from JAFGBK010000033.1 coordinate 25,857, forward strand.
GCGCCGGAGATGGCTAAAGGAAGGCGCCTAGAGGCCGCGCTCCAGGTCGGCGATGAGCTCGTCGGCGTCCTCGATGCCCACGGAGATGCGCACGAGGCCGTCGCTGATGCCGGCCTGCTCGCGCAGCTCCGGCTTCATGTTCGCGTGGGTCATGCTGGCCGGGTGCTGGATGAGGCTCTCCACCCCGCCCAGGCTGACGGCCAGCGCGAACAGCTCGACGCTCTCCATCATCTTGACGCCGGCCTTGAAGCCGCCGTTGAGGCCGAAGCTGACGACGCCGCCCCCGCCCTTGGCCTGGCGCCGCGACAGCTCGTGCTGGGGATCGCTGGCGAGGTAGGGGTAGCGCACCCATTCCACCGCCGGGTGGGCGTCGAGCCACTCGGCGATCTTCAGGGCGTTCTCGCAGGAGCGGGCCATGCGCAGGCAGAGGGTCTTCAGGCCGCGGTGCACCAGGAAGGCGTCGTGGGGGCCTAGGGTGCTGCCCACCAGGCTCAGCGTGGCGCGGATGGCCTTGTAGTCCGCCTCCGTCTTGGGGACGATGATCCCCCCCACCACGTCGGCGTGGCCGTTGATGAACTTGGTCAGGCTGTGGATCACGATGTCCGCGCCCAGGGCCAGGGGCTGCTGCAGGACGGGGCTCAGGAAGGTGTTGTCCACCATCAGACGCGCCCCGGCCTTGTGAGCCAGCGCGGCCACGGCCGCGAGGTCGGTGACCACCAGCGTCGGGTTGCCCGGCGTCTCGACGTGGATGAGCTTCGTCTCCGGCCGGATGGCCGCCGCCACCGCCGCCGTGTTCGACGAGTCGACGAAGGTGGTCTCGATGCCGAGCCTCGCCATGACCGTGTTGAGCAGACTCGTCACGGGCCCGTAGACCGACTCGCTGCTGACCACGTGGTCGCCCGCGTGCAGGAAGGTCGCCAGGACCGTGTGGATGGCTGCCATGCCGCTGGAGCAGGCCATGCCGTCGTAGCCGCCCTCGAGATCGGCGACGGCGCGCTCCATGGCCTCGATGGTCGGGTTGCCCAGGCGCGTGTAGATGTAGCCCTTCTCCTTGCCCTGGAAGAGGGCGGCGCCATGGGCCGCGCTCTTGAAGGAGAAGGTGGACGTCTGGTAGATGGGCGGCACCACCGCGCCCTTCGGCTCCGGCTCGATGCCGGCATGGACGCAGCGGCTCTTCATGTCGAGGTCTTTATGGCTCAAGGGACACCTCCCGAATGGTTTTCAGCGTGACCCAGACAAGCTAGCACGATGCGCCCGCCATGCAAGGCGGGACTGATGCGCGTGAGCGGGGCGGCTGGGCCGGCGGCCCGGCGGGAGGCGGGGCAACGGCCCGCCGGGCGGCACCTCGGCGGGCCGGCGGGAGGCCGGCCGGCACGAAAAAGGGGAGCCGGCCGGCAGGGCGCCGGCCGGCTCCGGGGGGCGCGCGACGGCTCGGGGGGAAACGCGGGTGACGTGCCACCACCACCTAGCAGAAGAGCCCCGTGGGCGGGCCCCCGCGCTCGCCGCGCCTGAGCAGGTACTCGTCCAGGTCCTTGTCGCCCCGGCCCGAGAGGTTGAGCACGATCACCGTGCCCGGATCCAGCACGCCCCGCAGCTTCTCCAGGTAGGCCAGGGCGTGGCTGCTCTCGAAGGCCGGGATGATGCCCTCCAGGCGGCTGAGGGTCTCGAAGGCCTCCAGGGCCTCCGCGTCCGTGACGGCCTCGTAGCGCACGCGGCCGATGTCCTTGAGGTAGCTGTGCACGGGCCCGATGCCCGGGTAGTCCAGGCCGGCCGCGATGCAGTGGTTGCCCGCGGCGGTGACCTGGCCCTCCTCGAGGCGGTAGGTGTTCATCCCGTGGATGAGGCCCGGCCGGCCGAGGCTCAGCGTGGCCGCGTGGCGGTTCGATTCCAGCCCGGAGCCGCCCGCCTCGACGCCCACCATGGCCACGCCCTCCTCGTCCAGGAAGGCGTGGAACAGGCCGATGGCGTTGCTGCCGCCGCCGGCGCAGGCCACCAGCAGGTCGGGCAGGCGGCCGATCTGCTCCAGGCACTGGGCGTAGGCCTCGCGGCCGATGACCGACTGGAAGTGGCGCACGATGGACGGGTAGGGATGCGGGCCCACCACGGAGCCGAGCAGGTAGTGGGTGCTCTCCACGTCGCCCACCCAGGCCGCGATGGCCTCGTCCACGGCGGCCGTCAGCGTGCGGTCCCCGCTCTCGGCGGGGACGACCCGCGCCCCCAGCAGGCGCATGCGCGTCACGTTGGGCGCCTGGCGGCGCATGTCCTCGGCGCCCATGTAGACGTCGCAGGCCAGCCCGAGCCGCGCGGCCACGGCGGCCGTGGCCACGCCGTGCTGGCCCGCGCCCGTCTCGGCGATGAGCTTGCGCTTGCCCATGCGCCGGGCGAGCAGGGCCTGGCCCAGGCAGTTGTTCAGCTTGTGGGCGCCCAGGTGGTTCAGGTCCTCGCGCTTGAGCATGACCGTGGCGCCGATGTGCCGGCTCAGGCGCTCCGCGTGGTACAGGGGTGTGGGCCTGCCCGAGTAGTGGCGCAGCTCGCGGTCGAGCTCCGCCCGGAACAGGTCGTCGTCCTTCAGGTCGAAGAAGGCGTCCTCCAGCGCCTGGAGGGGGGCCTCCAGGGGCTCGGGCACGAAGCGCCCGCCGTAGGGCCCGAAGAATCCCCGCTCGTCCGGCAGGTGCTGCAGCTTGCGTTCGGCCATCGCCATGATGGTTCCTCCTGCGTGGGGCCGGGACAGGACCCGTGCCGTGGGTACAAAAAAACCGCCGGCCTCGGAGGTGAGGCCGGCGGCGAGTCCTAGCGTGCCAACTAGATATCTACATCGGCGCGCACCTCGCCAACCGGCGCTGGCGCCACCAGCAGGTGTTCCGGTTGTCGACGGAGTGCGCGATCCGCATGTCGTTCACCTTGCGCCGAGCGGGGCCGACGCGGCCCCGCCGTCATGGGAGAAGTGTACGACGCCGCGGCCCCCGAAGGCAAGCGGCGCGCGCGAGCCCGGCCGGGGCGCACTCCCCGCGGCGGCGCGTCGTTTCCCGCGCTTCTCCGTCGCGGAGGCGAGCGGCGCGCTTTTTTCGCCCGTTTGCGGGCGCGGCCGCGGGACTCGCGCCGGCGCGGCCAGCGCGGCGTCGCGGTCAGGGCCGCAGGGCCTCGATGAGGTCGGCCTCGACCCAGTAGATGTTGGGCTGCCCGTTCTCGATGGCGCCGCTCATGGCGCGGATCTCGGGCAGGGTCAGCGGGCCCTCGGCGCCCGGCGCGCGCTGGGGCAGGCGCGAGCCCATGAAGAAGAAGTACTTGCCGTCGGGCGAGACGTAGGGCGACCACTCCTGCCCCGTGGGGCTGTTCACCGCGAAGCCCAGGTGGAAGGGGCCCGACCAGTTGTCGTCGGCGTCGCGGAAGCAGGCGTAGTAGTCCGTGCCGCCGCGGCTGTCGTCGCGGCCGGCGATGGGCACGATGAGGTAGCTCTCGTCGGGGGCGACGAAGGCGTTGTAGCGGTTCTGCCCGGCGTTGACCTCGCTGGGCAGGCGCTCGGGCTCGGTCCAGCCGTCCTCTGTCGGGCGCGAGCGGTAGATGGCCGAGGGCGTCCCGGCGCCCAGGTCGCTCGTGAAGTAGAGGACGCCAGCGGCGGTCAGCGAGGGGAAGTACTCCGCCCGCTCGGTGTTGACCGGCGGCGGCAGGGGCCGCGGATTGGCCCAGCCGCCCTCGACGCGGTCCATGATCCACAGATCCATGTCGTTCTGGGCCGGGCCCTTCATGTCGTGGGGCCGGTTGGAGGCGAACAGGAAGTGCCTGCCGTCCGGGCTGATGGCCGGCTCGATGTCCAGCCAGCGCGGATCGCCCGAGAAGGGCGCCACCTCGGGCTCGGTCCAGCGGCCGTCCACCCGGCGGCTGACGGCGATGGCGGTGTTGACGAAGTTGCCCACGACGATCATCCAGTAGATCTCGTCGCCGTCGGGGGTCATGGCGATGTCGCGCTCGTACAGGGGCGTCGAGACGATGCCCGGCGCGAAGGCCTTCGCCGCGCGGCCCGGCGGCTCCTGGCCCAGGTAGGGCCCGGTCAGCTCGGGGAACTCCGACTCGCACTCGCCCCGCGGGCCGCAGCCCGGCGCCAGCAGGGCCGCCGCCGCCAGCAGCGCGACGGCCGCCGTCGCGGCGGCCAGCAGCGCTGCCCGTTTCCATACGCTCATGCCTACTCCTTCCTCGCGGCGCCGCGGCGCCGTGCCTCGCGCACCGGCCGGCCAGCCGATAGCACGCCATCATAGCCGCCGGCGGCCGGATTCACCTAGGCCTATCGGGAGATCCCGAGCGGCGGCGGCGGCGCCATGGCGACCGGCGCCGGCGCCGGGGAGGCGCGGGTTCCGGGTAGCCAAGAAAAACCCCTCCCCGGAAGCGGGGAGGGGAAGTCCCGGCTGACGGCTCGTCGCTAGTAGAGCGCCTTGACGGTGCTCCAGCTGCTGCTCTGAACCGGGGTCGAGTTGAAGACGTTCACCGTGATGTCCACGTCGCCGCAGCCACTGTAGGTGTCCACGATGAGGTAGTAGCGGCCGCCGTCGACGCTCGCGTAGTCGATGCACTCGGGGTTGCCGCTGTCATCGCCGGCCACGCAGGTGGCGTCGACGTTCTCGCAGTCGGTGATCAGGTAGATGGCAAGGTCGATGTAGGCGCCGCCCGTGGGATTCTCGCAGGCGCTGATGGTCCCGCCGGGGAGCAGGTCCACGTAGTAGACCACGTCGGGGCCGTTGGCCGTGTAGCCCGTGCAGCCGCCTGACAGGGGGCTGTAGTCGTTGGTCGCCGCGCACAGGTCCACCTGGTAGAAGCTGTCGCCCTCGGGAAGCAGGATGGCCCCCTCGCAGGTGTCGTTCTCCGGCGGCTCCGGGCAGGGGTCGACGGTCAGCACGTAGGCATCGATGACGCCGTTGTTGCCGTACTCGTTGACGTAGACGAAGTACGTGCCGGCGGTCAGGTTCACCTGGAACATCGAGTAGAGGCCCTCGCCGCCGTCGTCGTCATAGGCGACCTCGGTCACGCAGTCGTCGGCGTACAGGTGCATCTGCGTGTCCCCGCCGCTCTGGCCCTCGCCGGGGGCGGTCTCGAAGTTGTAGCACCCGTCCTCGGCGATGGTGAACTCGAACCAGTCCACGTCGCCGATGGGATTGATCGAGGCCAGCATGGGGTCGCCGGCAAGGACGACGGTGGCCGTGCCGCAGTCATCGTTGGGCTCGACCTCCGTGGCCCGGATCTCGCCCTGGAAGGGGACGAGGGGCTTCTCGGGCGGAGTCTTGGCGAGGGCGACGCCCACCGCCAGGCTCAGCATGAGAATGGCGATCATTAGCTTTTTCATTGTATGGCTCCTCCGTTCTGTCATGCACGCGCCCGCCGGATGGTTTCCGGGGGGCTGGTGATGCATCCCTTCCGACCGGTGAGCCAGGGAGCGGCGAATTCGCGATGCCGGACGCTCCCGCGGTCCGTCGGTCATCCAGGATGCTTCATTCTAACAGAATGTTGCGCACCTGTAAATCCGGTGGTGGCGTAAGATGGAGCTTTCCGCTTGCCGAGCGCTTCGCCGATGATGGACGAATCCCGCGGCTTCACCCCATTAGCGGGCGCCGCGGCCGCCGCGGGGGTTCTTGAGGCCCGTTTCCAGCTTGTTTATCGTCTCGCGCCGCGCGCGGGCGGCCAGGCGGCCCTCCGTCTCGGCGAGGAAGGCCCGCACGGCCCGCGGTTCCTGTACGGCCAGTGCGCGCAGGGCCCAGCTCATGGCCTTGACCACCATGTCGTCGCGGTCGTCCAGGAGGAGGCGGCAGACGGCCAGGGTGCGCGGCGCGTCGCCCGCGCCGCCGCGCGAGCGCAGGTTGAGGGGCACCGTGGACACCAGGGCCGCGCGGCGCCACCAGCGGTCGCGCGAGCGGGCCCAGCGGCCGACGCGCGCGTCCGGCAGGTGGCCGTCCCGCCAGGCGTAGCCGGCCAGCAGCACGCCGAAGCCGTCCACGGCCCACCAGCTCGCCATGCCGCGACCGATGGCCTCCAGGTCCTTCGCTGTCAGGCCGGCCAGGGCCGCCCGGTGGAAGTGGATCATCTCGTAGCCGATCCAGCGGCGGTCGTGCTCGTGGACGAGCGCCAGGCCGAGGGCCACCATGTCCCGCGCGGGCAGGTCCCTCAGGCGGCGCGACCAGTCGCGCCGCACGGCGCGCAGGTCGGCCGTGCGCGCCACGGGGCCCAGGGCGGCCAGGTCGGCGGCGATGTCCGCCGCCCGCGCCGCGGCCGCCTTCGAATCAGTCATAGAGGGACTTCACGGCGGAGAAGGTGCGCGTCTCGACAGGCGTCACGAAGGGGTTCTCGACCTCCATGCCCACCAGCACCTCGCCCATTCCGTAGTCACTCATGTAGAACTCGAAATCGAAGTAGTCGCGGCCGCCAGTCGGCCTGTCGCCGGACTTACCGTGAACGAACAGGACGCAGGCCAGGTGATAGTGATCGGAGCAGCTGTCGATCCACAGCTGCGGCGCCGGGATGGCGGGCGATCCCGACAGAGGCTGTATGAAGATCCCGATCGCGTCGTCGAAGGTGGAGCTGCCGGCGACGAACCACTGTACATCTATCTCTTCCCAGCAGTAGTTGCACGTGGTGAGTTGCTCGGTCTGGTTGAAGTACATGAAATCTTCATCCCCGCTGGGTTGTGTAATGGATCTGTACATTAGATAGACACAATAGGGAACACCCGACTCCGGGTAGTCGCCGCCGTGGTAGAACCAGATTCGCTCCACGTAGAAATACTCACCGAACGGCACCTCGATGCCGGGCATGAGATTGCCAGCGGTTCTGTTGTAGCTTACTGTGAAAAGTGGATTCCATGGAATGCCATCGTGAATGTCGTAGGAGATCAGGACGGCCTCGGCGGTCTGCGCCACGCCGAGCACCACCAGGACCACGGTCAATCCGACGACGAACACTCGTTCAGTAGACCACCTGGTGAACCGCATGGCTGTTCCCTTCGCGCGGGATCCGCCACGAGCATAGCAGTTCTGCTGCATCAGTTCATGAAGGGCGCGTGATTGGAACGGCGCGCCGGCCGTCATGGCTCATGCGGGGCCGGCGTCCTCGGCGAACTGCATGTCGTAGAGCTGGCGGTAGAGGCCGCCGGCGGCCAGCAGCTCGTCGTGGGTGCCCTGCTCGGCGATGCGCCCGCCCTGGATGGCCACGATGCGGTCCGCCCGGCGGATGGTGGACAGCCGGTGGGCGATGACCAGCGTGGTGCGCCCCTCCAT